>NZ_JBFCVU010000011.1:0-145067 GCF_040705255.1 Ruegeria sp. ANG10 | reverse complement strand
AAACGGCCTGCGTTTCGCCATCCGCGAAGGCGGCCGCACCGTCGGCGCCGGCGTTGTGTCGAAAATCATCGAGTAAGGCGCTTACGCCAATACTCAAAGAAAGGGCGTCCCAAGGGGCGCCCTTTTTCGTTCCAACAGGAAAAAGATTGCCGCTCACCAGCAACATTGGGATGACTCACGTCTAGCGATGCTATGCTTAAAGTTGTGTCTGCAGTATTTTGTGGTTACGAGTTTTTCTGCATTACTCGCATCAAGCAAAGGATACAGCGATGAAAAGGTTCGCAATTGCGATTCTATTGATGAGCTCTGCAGCGGCAATGGCAGGAACAAAAGACAACAAATTGACAATCGATCATCGGGCTGATGGATTTAAGGGTAAAGCTGGTGCGGGTTGGACTGATAAGGACTTACAGAAAAATGCCTTTGGTGCCCTTTGTTCTGACGGATTGAAAGTTGCCGATCTTCAAATCCAGCGAAACAAAAAAGGTGTCGCGAAATTTACTGGGAAGTGTGTTCCACAGTAGTCTGCTACGGGGGCTCAACTATTTTTTCTGGAAACGAAGGCCTCTCCTGAATGGAAAGGCCTTTTTTGTGGCGCAACAGCACGCCTGCATATCCATGCGGGATGGAATGCCTGAATACGAAATTACTCGCAAGCAGCATCCACGATAAATTCCACTTTCAGTTCGGGGCGTGCCAGCTTGGCTTCCCCGCAGGCGCGGGCCGGTGCGTGGCCTTTGGGAACCCAGGCATTCCAGACCTCGTTCAATCCGGCAAAGTCTTTCATATCGGCCAGCCAGATCGTTACACGCAGCATTTTCTCACGTGATGACCCGGCTTGTACGAGCAGGGCATCGATTTTTTCGAGGCAAATTCGGACTTGTTCCTGAATGGTGTCACCCTCGGCGACTTGTCCGGTCAGGTAGGCCACGCCGTTGTGTTTTACGATTTTCGAGGACCGTTCGCCGGTGTCGATGCGTTCAATCATGGGGCATTCTCATTTAGATGTTTGATGCGGCTGTTCATGGTCACAAGATGACCTGCTTGGCAATTGCTATTTTCGTGGCAAGACCTGCAGTTTTGGCGGTTTAATTTTACCTCCACCTCAACGCAAAGAAGTGACCCCATGTTTGCACTCGAAGCAAACGGCGCGAGACCCGCAGGGGTTGGTGTCAGTAAATCAGAGTTTGGGGTAAATCATGTTTGGACTTCCGTTCGTACACTACAGCACGCGTATCCTGCACAGCACCGATCTGGGCGACATGCAAGCCGCAATCCTAAGCGCCGATGATCCTGAGACGGGCACCAGATCGCACCTGCCACGTCCGCAGCAGAAAGTAAGCCATGTAACCTGTCTTTCAGAGAAACCTGGAAGATTCCGGGTGAAAAAGTAATAGGTCAGAGTCAACGCTCTAGCCCACCATACAGCGACTGCTAAACTCAACATGCACCTGTAAAGCGCGCCTGGCCCCGGTCAGCGCGCAAAACTGATGAGGTAGGGCATGGTGGGTTTGGACCTTTTGGTAAATGCGGCGAATGTCTTTTACCTGATTTCTTACTCGGTCAGGGATATTTTCTGGCTGCGTGTTCTGTCGGTGATTGGCGCGATGATCCTGCTGCCCTATTACTATCTGCAACCCGCGCCGCTGTGGGCCCCGATCGGGTGGAACCTGTTTTTCACCGGAATCAACATCTTTTGGATTGTGCGTTTGTTGCTGGAACGACGACCGGTGCCATTTACCGATACGCAAAGACACCTCTATGAAATCGCTTTGCGCAATTTTTCGGAACGGGATGCGTATAACCTGCTGAGAATGGGTGTTGCCAAATCGGTTCCGGCCGGAACCAGACTACTGACGCAGGGCGGTCCGGTGCACAGCCTTTCGCTGATCGTGGATGGTGAGATAGTCGTAGAGATGAACGGGGAACACGTTGATACGCTGGGTGAAGGTCGCTTTCTTGGCGGTACAGCCTTTCTGAGCAAAGATCAGGGTTTCGCGGCGCCCGTGGCCGTGACGGCGCGAACGCCGTCACGCGTGATTGAATGGAAAATGCCAGATCTGACTGCAGAACTTCAGAAACAGCCTGATCTGGCGATTTCAATCGAAGCTAGCCTTGGGCTCGAGATTTCGCGGTTTCTGCAAACCGCCAGATTGCAGATGGCCTAGAGAGCGGATTCTGCGGCGGCCCTTACGGCGCGAATATTGTCGCCATAGACGCCGGGGTTTTCAACTGATCCACCCTTGAAGACGGCTGATCCTGCGACCAGAACGTCAGCACCTGCGGCTGCAACCAACGGGGCTGTATTCGGGTCAACACCGCCGTCGATCTCGATATGCACGGGGCGGTCACCGATCATCTGACGCAGTTTGCGGACCTTGCTGGTCATGTCGATGAATTTCTGACCACCGAAGCCGGGGTTCACGGTCATGACGCAGACCAGATCGGTCAGGTCCAGCAGATGCTCGACCGCGTCAGCCGGGGTGCCGGGATTCAGCGCAACACCGGCTTTCATACCCGCGGCGCGGATCGCCTGCAGGGTGCGGTGGGTGTGCGGGCCGGCCTCGACATGGGCGGTCAGGATATCAGCGCCTGCATCGGCATAGGCCTGAATATAGGGATCAACCGGCGTGATCATAAGGTGCACGTCCATCACCGTTTTGACGTGCGGACGGAATGCTTTGACGGCGGGCGGGCCGAAGGTCAGGTTCGGTACGAAATGACCATCCATCACGTCGACATGGACCCAATCTGCGCCCTGGGCTTCGATGGCCTGAATCTCTTGCCCGAAATTGGCGAAATCGGCGGACAGGATCGACGGAGCGATCTTGATGGTACGGTCAAAGCTCATGGTGGCCTCGTGTCAGCTGAAGAGTCGCGATCGCGTATACCTGCGCTTCTTTGCAAAGGGTAGTCCCTGACACTAGGGCCGTTACAAAACTTTCACCACACCGACACAAAGCCGTTGAACGCCGTCTGTAGCAGATCTCCACCACAGATAGGGGTGGCACATGCTGCGTATTAAAAAACTGACCAAGCGCTTCGGCGAGAATGTTGCCGTGGACGCGGCGACGCTGGATGTGGACAAACCTTGCATGATCGGGATTATCGGGCGGTCGGGCGCTGGTAAGTCGACCTTGCTTCGGATGATAAATCGTCTGACGGATTCCAGCGATGGTCAGATTCTGTTCGAAGGCCGCGATGTCACCCAATTGAAGGGGCGTGAAAAACGCGCATGGCAAGCGGACTGCGCGATGATCTTTCAGCAGTTCAATTTGGTGCCACGGATGGATGTTGTTTCGAACGTTCTGCATGGCACGCTGAACCGCAACTCGACAATGGCGACCATGTTCAATCTGTTCCCAATGCAAGAAATCCATCGCGCCATCGACATTCTGGATCGTCTGGGCATCGCCGAACATGCGCCCAAGCGCGCTGAGGCTCTGTCGGGCGGTCAGCAGCAGCGTGTCGCCATCGCGCGCGCCCTGATGCAGGACCCCAAGATCATTCTTGCGGACGAACCGATCGCCTCGCTGGACCCGATGAACGCACAGGTCGTGATGCAAGCGTTGCGCCGTATCCACGAAGAGGACGGTCGCACCGTAATCGCCAACCTGCACACGCTGGACACCGCGCGCCGTTATTGCGACCGCGTAGTCGGGATGCGCGACGGGCGCATCGTCTTTGATGGTCTGCCTGAGCAACTGACAACCGGCGTAGCCCGCGAAATCTACGGGGCTGATGCTAGCTTCTCGGAAGAGGCGACCTCGACCGAAATCGAAACTCTGGATGCCACCCAGAAGGTCCTGATGGAAGCGGAAGCGACCATCTGAGCCAACCACCCCCTTTCATCGCCCGGTCCGATGAAAGGCCGGGGCAATCAAACTGGAGAGAGACAGATGAAAAAACTAATGGCTGCCCTTGTTGCGACCACTGCCATGGCCGCGCCTGTATTGGCTGACGAAATCAGCGAGTTTCGCATCGGCATTCTGGGCGGTGAAAACGCTCAGGACCGTCTGAACAACAACGAATGCCTGCGCGAATACACCGAAGAGTTGCTGGGCGTTCCGACCAAACTGTTTGCCCCTGCCGATTACAACGGCGTGATTCAGGGCTTGTTGGGCGGCACCATCGACGTGGCCTGGTTGGGCGCGTCTGGCTACGCCAAAACCTACCTGTCCGACCCCGAAGCGGTTGAACCGGTTCTGGTCAAGGTCAACACCGACGGCGGCTACGGCTATTACTCGGTTGGTTTCGCCCGCAAAGACAGCGGCATCACCTCGCTGGAAGACATGAAGGGCAAGACCTTCGGTTTCGGTGATCCGAATTCGACCTCGGGCTACCTGATCCCGTCGATCGAAATTCCTGCCGCAACTGGTGCGACCATGGACTCGGGCGACTACTTTGGTGAAGTGAAGTTCACCGGCGGTCACGAGCAGACCATCGTTGCAGTTAACAACGGCGACGTTGAAGGTGGCGTGACCTGGGCCGACGGTCTGGGCGATTGGGAAGACGGCTACCAGTCGGGCGCGCTGCGCCGCGCGGTGGATGCCGGGCTGGTCGACATGAACGACATGGTTGAAATCTGGAAATCCCAGCCGATCCCGGAAGGTCCGGTTGTGGTCCGCAAGGCGTTGCCTGACGATGTCAAAGCCAAAGTGACCGAGCTGTGGGACACTCTGAGCGAGAAAGACAAGGATTGCTTCTATGGCGTGGCTGCAGGTGAAGCCAAGAGCTTCGACCCAATTACGCATGATGCCTACGAAGTTATCATCGAAGCACGCAAGCTGAAGTCCAACTAAGCCTGCATATCCATTGATCGGGGTCTGGTTAAAAACCTGGCCCCGTTTTTCTACTCAGGAGCATTCCATGACAGACCTGACTGTTGGGTCCATAACCGTCGATCAGATCCGCGACGAATACACTGCGATGGCGCGACGCAAGAGGGTTTATGGTGGTATCCTTCTGATCCTGTTTGTCGCCATGATGGCCGCAGGGTTCCGCACGGCTGACAGCCGCAATGCAGGTAGCTTCCTTGACGGCTGGCATCGGATTTTTGACTACCCGGCCGAGGTACTGTCAGAGGCCTGGGAAAAGATAGGCGAGATGCCTGCGAATCTGATAGAGTTCTTTCCTGCCCTGGTCGAAACACTGAATATCGCTGCGGCCTCGACGCTGATCGGTACGATTGTGGGGGCGGTCTTGTCGCTGCTGTCGACGCGCGGAATGGCTTACTGGCCGGCTCTGATTCCTTTGTTCAGGCGGATCTCAGATATCTTCAGGGCGATCCCCGAGATTGTCATCGCTCTGGTCCTGATTTTCATTCTAGGTGGCGGTCCGGTGCCTGCGATGATTGCTATTGCGATCCACACGGCTGGCGCGTTGGGCAAGTTGTTTTCCGAGGTGAATGAAAACGCCTCGCTCAAACCGGTTGAGGGACTGCAATCGGTCGGTGCAAACTGGTCGCAGCGTATGTACTTGGGCGTGATCCCACAGGTCGGGCCGAACTATGTCAGTTACGCCTTGCTGCGGTTCGAGATCAATATTCGCGCCTCTGCCATCCTTGGCTTCGTTGGCGCGGGTGGTCTGGGCTATGAACTGCGTAACGCGATGTCCTGGGGGCAGGGGCGTTATGACGAAGCGGCCGCTATTTTCATCCTGCTGTTCGTCACAATCGTCATCGTCGATCAGATGTCTGGCTATCTGCGTGACCGTCTGGCTCACGGATCGGAAAAAGGAGCCTCGGCATGAGCACCTTCGCAACCAATCTGACCGCTGACGAATTGAAGGCAGAGGCGGACCGCCTGTTCAGCCGCAAGCGGGTGGTGAATTTCAGCCTGCCTGCATTGGTAATGGTCTATCTGACCTACGTGTTTTTTGCCTTTGACGTGTCGGATCTGGCGGCTCGGGCAAACTGGGAAAACGGTAAGACACTGGTTTCGGACAGCTACAGCTATAAAACCCATATCGAACGGGACAATCGTACGGGCGAGGTATCCTCCGCGATCGAGGGCGAGCGCAAGGGTGCGTATCCTGCTGGCGAAGCCCCTGATTGGGTGACGTTGGGCGAGACCACTGTGATTGATCTGGAAGACGGTCACATAGTGCGCTTTGGACCTGAGACGATAGAATATGACATCCCTGGTTACGGTACCGTCCGAGCAACGCCGAGCCGTTCAGCCGGTGTGCAGGCGAAATTGCCAGCGGGTGAAGTGCCAGAGTGGATCAACGTATCGAAGAACCGCTTGGCGATCACCACGAATGCAGGTCGCCTGACAGTGACCCGTAATCGGTCTGAAGTGTTTCGTTATTTTACCGGGTGGGAGCTGTTCTGGTTTACTCTCGACAGCCCGTATCACGGCAAGTCTTTCCCCGAAGTGGCCGGGCTGGCTGCGAAGGGTGAGACAAGCGCGATCTTAAACGATTTCTGGACCAATAAGATGTGGCGGCATCAGGACGTGGCCTGGGCGATTTTTGAGACCATCCTGATGGCATTCCTTGGCACATTGGGTGCGGCTATTGTTGCTCTGCCGATGGCCTTTTTGGGGACGCGCAACTTCAACCCGCTGAAATCCTTGCGCTTTGCTACGCGGCGCGTGTTCGACTTTGTCCGTGGTGTGGACGCGCTGATCTGGACCGTCGTTCTTGCCCGCGCTTTTGGCCCCGGCCCGCTGACCGGTGCGCTGGCAATTCTGGTGACAGACACTGGAACTTTCGGCAAGATTTTCTCGGAAGCCTTAGAGAACGTCGACCCGAAGCAGATTGAAGGCGTGCAGTCGACCGGAGCCAACGCGCCGCAGCGCTATCGTTTCGGAGTGATCCCTCAGGTTACGCCAGTGTTGTTAAGTCAGTTGCTTTATTTCCTCGAATCCAACACACGGAGCGCCACTGTAATCGGCGCGATTACGGGCGGCGGCATCGGTCTGTTGCTGACACAAGCGATTATCACTCAGAAAGATTGGGAAGAAGTAGCCTACTACATCGTCCTGATCATCTTGATGGTGATACTGATGGATTGGTTTTCCGGCTGGCTGCGCAAACGTCTGATCCAAGGTGAGACGAAAAAAAAGCGCAAGCCGCGCGATCCCAAAGCCAATCCGCTACTTTTGCCCTGACTAAGACCGAGGACTACAACGATGGCACGCCTGCGCCCGGATAAGCCGTTCATTCACCCCGATTGTAAGATCACAGAAAGCAGTTTCGGAGCGTATGTCGAGATCGGCGCAGGCAGTCGTATCGCGAATTCGTTATTGGGGGACTACTCCTATTGCGATCGGACCTGTGACATTGCCAATGCCGAGATCGGTAAATTCGCCAACATCGCCAGCTTCACCCGGATCGGCGCGACCGATCACCCGATGGAGAAGGCGTCTTTGCATCACTTCTTGTATCGTTCTGCGGATTATTGGGATGATGCGCAAGACGACCCGGATTGGTTCGCGCTGCGCGCCAGTCGCACAGCGAAGATTGGGCACGACACATGGATCGGACATGCGGCGATCATCAAACCCGAAGTGACAATCGGCCACGGAGCTATAGTCGCCTCAGGGGCGGTGGTTACAAAGGATGTGCCTCCTTACACTATTGTCGGGGGTGTAACGGCTCAACCTATCCGTCGCCGCTTCTCTAAAGAGATTACTGCGCGCATGTTGGCGTTGGCTTGGTGGGATTGGGACAATCAGCGCCTACGTGCTGCCTTACCGGATTTCCGGAGTCTCAGCGCCGAAGCTTTCCTTGAGAAATACGAGATGACCTTCGCGCCAGCAGGCTGAATGAATTCCCGTACCCGCAGGTGCATCACCGAAGCCCAAAGGGAGGAGGCCTCTGCAACTAGGTCGAAGACGAGGATGAAACTTCCCGGTCTTCAATCGTCGTTCAGAGTTAGGGTAACGCGTTCTCCTGCAAAAACGGTGCGTCCGTATTCCACTGGCACACTGTTCAAGTCAGCATTGATCCCTGCCGAATGCAGCACCGGCGCACCTTGGGGCAGTTGCAGATGCAAACACTGCGTCGCTGTTGCTGCCCGAGCTGTCAGGCGGGTAGACACGCGGGTGTAATCTTCGATGCCACAGCGTTGAAGCGCCTTGGTTACAGATTGTGTGTCTTGCAGCGCATACAGGATGCCTGGCAAGCGATCTGCCGGAAAGACGCTCTGGAACAATCCGATGGGCTGACCGTCGGCCAGAGACAGGCCGTCATAGACATGAACCTTGTCTCCAGGAGCAAGTTGCAGGGCTTCGGCTTCGGTACCATCTGCAGCCCGGGTTGTAAGTGAGAGGATCTTCTTGCCGGGCATCTTGCCGCTGGCCGAAATGCTTTTGTGATATCTCACCCGTTTGCCAATCGGATAGTCGGTCGGTCGCGCGGCCACAAAAACACCAGCTCCGCGACGAGGGTGGACCAAACCTTGCTCCGCCATCTCTGACAATGCCCGCCGCACTGTATGCCGGTTGACGCTATGCTGTGCCGCCAGTTGTGCCTCGGTCGGCAGCCGATCTCCGGTGTCGTATCGCCCTTCTGCGATGTCGGAGGTCAAGCTTAAGGCGATACTCTTCCAGATCGGAGTTTTGCTCATGTTACCAAACTTTCACACTGTCGCGATTGCGAGTCACTCTACTGGGGTGTAATATTTGTCTAGTTGTATAGTTCACGTAGACAACCCGGCCAAGAGGGTTTTATGACAAATCAGACTAAAATAGCGCATGCCGCGCGTCAGGAGTGGATGGGTCTACTGGCTAGAGCATCCGAAGACAGCCTGTTGGCTTTGTGGGGCGAAGTTGAGCAGCAGCCAGACTTTGATTGGCTCCGCAATCCCGAGGTGGGCGGTGTTATGGTTCGAGGACGGACCGGAGGAACAGGCGCGCCGTTCAACCTGGGTGAAATGACAGTCACGCGGTGCTCACTGGTATTGCAGGATGGCACGGTGGGGCACGGTTATGTGCAAGGCCGATCTAAACGCAAGGCCAAGGTGGCGGCGCTGATCGATGCGCTTATGCAGACAGGCGCGGCGGATGAAATCCGCGCGCGGGTGATCGCACCGCTTAGTCAGCAGATGCAAGCCAGCAAGACGGCACGGGCGGCGAAAGCGGCTGCTACGAAAGTTGAATTCTTCACTATGGTGCGGGGAGAGGATTGATGAAAGCCCAAACCCAATTTTTAGGCGGTTTCCAGAATGCTCCGATTGATGCAGCCCACGCCTTTCGCGCCGCGATGACGGTGATGGCGCGCCCAGGCGAGGTCCGCTCGATCGCGGGTTGCCAGCCACCTGCGCCTTTGTCGGTGGCAGCAGGAACGTTGCTGCTCACGCTCTGTGACCCGGAGACCAAGGTGCATTTGGCAGGCGAGACCGATACGGATGCCGTTCGCCAGTGGCTGACCTTTCACACCGGCGCGCCCATCACTGATGCGGGGGAGGCGGATTTTGCAGTGGGAACATGGCATGCCTTGATGCCACTCAGCGCCTTTCGGATTGGAACGGCGGAATACCCGGACAGATCAGCTACTCTGATTGTGGAATTTGATGAACTGCAACAAGCCGGGCCAGAGCTGACAGGACCGGGCATCAAGGTCAGGACACGCTTGTCACTGCCGGATGTACCGGCGCTGCAAGCCAATTCGGCGCTTTACCCATTGGGCTGTGATTTCTTCCTTACCTGCGGCAACAGGCTCGCGGGCCTACCGCGCAGCACGCAGATCAAGGCGGAGGGCTGAGCGATGTATGTAGCTGTTAAAGGTGGTGAAAAAGCCATTGAGAATGCCCATGCCTGGCTGGCGGAAGAGCGGCGTGGATCCATGGATATTGCCGAACTCAGCATCGGACAAATCCGCGAACAGTTGAGCCTTGCAGTGAACCGGGTGATGGCCGAGGGGTCCTTGTTCGATCCCGATTTAGCGGCACTTGCGATCAAGCAGGCGCGAGGGGATCTGATCGAGGCTATCTTTCTGATCCGCGCCTATCGCACGACTTTGCCACGGTTTGGGTACACGATCCCCGTCAAGACCGAAGAGATGGCCTGTGATCGACGTATCTCAGCCACCTTCAAGGATGCACCGGGCGGGCAGGTTCTGGGGCCAACGTTCGACTACACGCACCGACTGCTGGATTTCAAACTGGCTGCCGAGGGCGAAGTTGCACCCGCGTCGCAAGGTGCGCCACGCACCGAGCCGACACCACATATCACAGAGTTCCTCAAGGGCGAGGAAATCATTCAGGACGAGCCATTCAGTGACGCCATTCCTGGAGATCTGACCCGCGAGCCTATGGAATTCCCTGGAAGCCGCCCCTTGCGCCTGCAATCACTGTCGCGCGGGGATGAGGGTTTCGTGCTGGGCATGGCTTATTCTACTCAGCGTGGCTATGCCCGCAATCATGCCTTTGTCGGCGAACTGCGGATCGGCAAGGTAGCGGTTGAGATGGACATCCCCGAATTAGGCTTTGCCATCGCAGTCGGGGAGGTCGAGCTGACCGAATGCGAGACGGTTAACCAGTTTACAGGCTCCAAGACCGAGCCCCCTCAGTTCACGCGCGGATATGGGCTGGTTTTTGGTCAATCAGAACGCAAGTCCATAGCAATGGCTCTGGTTGACCGCGCGCTGCGGTGGGAGGAACTGGGTGAGGACAACCTGGGCGCCCCTGCACAGGACGAAGAATTTGTCCTGAGTCACGCGGACAACATTCAGGCCACCGGGTTCCTCGAACATATCAAGCTGCCGCATTACGTAGATTTCCAGTCCGAACTAGAGTTGGTCCGCAAGCTGCGTCGCGAAGCCGAAGAGCGTATCACGCTGAAGGAGGCTGCAGAATGACACTCTCCTGTCGGCCCAGTGCAAGCGATTTTTCGCCTCTAGTCGGTGTTTTCCAACTCGGCACCCTCAAATTCCGAGGCTCCAACCGACATCCATTGACCGCTTTTGTCTCGAAGCTGCGCAGCGCGTCGCCGCCTAGAGTGGCGGATATGCAAAATGAGGTAAATCATAATGGTCAAAATGACCGCGCAATAAACGTAAACGTCCATAAAAACACCAAAACACAAAGTGATACATCAAAATGAATGAGTATAACTTCGCATATTTGGACGAGCAGACCAAGCGGATGATCCGTCGGGCCATCCTGAAGGGGCTGGCTGTGCCGGGCTATCAGGTGCCCTTTGCCAGCCGAGAGATGCCGATGCCATATGGCTGGGGGACGGGTGGCGTGCAGGTCTCGGCCGCGACGCTGACGCCCGAGGATACGTTCAAGGTGATTGATCAGGGTGCCGATGATACCACAAACGCCGTTTCGATCCGCAAGTTCTTTGAGAACACGGCGGGGGTGAAAACCACCGAAGAAACCGATAAGGCCACGGTGATCCAGACCCGCCACCGCATCCCTGAGGCAAAGCTGACCGAGGATCAGATTCTGGTCTATCAGGTTCCGATCCCCGAACCTCTGCGGTTCCTTGAACCCCGCGAGACTGAAACGCGCAAGATGCACAGTCTTGAGGAATACGGGTTGATGCATGTGAAACTGTACGAGGACATCAGCCAGCACGGGGCGATTTCGACCTCTTACGCCTATCCGGTGAAGGTGTCGGGCCGCTATGTGATGGACCCGTCGCCGATTCCGAAGTTTGACAACCCCAAACTTGAGATGGACGCGATCCAACTGTTTGGCGCAGGGCGGGAGCAGCGGATCTATGCGGTGCCACCTTATACCAAGGTCGTCAGCCTCGATTTCGAAGATTACCCGTTCGAGGCTACCAAGGCGGACCATCCCTGCGATCTGTGTGGGGCTGAAGACAGCTATCTGGACGAGGTGATCATGGATGACACGGGCAACCGGATGTTTGTCTGTTCCGATACTGACTACTGCCGCTCGCGCCGCGCGGCGGGACATGTGGGCCGACTCGCCGAGGAGGACGCAGCATGAAGCCGCTGTTACAAGTCAAAGGTATCGAGAAACGCTATGGCGCGAGAATCGGCTGCACAGAGGTTAGCTTTGATCTCTACCCTGGCGAGGTGATGGGGATTGTTGGTGAAAGTGGTTCCGGCAAGTCGACTCTGCTGAATTGTCTGGCGGGGCATCTGGAGCCGGATGCGGGGCAGGTCGTCTTTGACACGCGCGCCGATGGGCCGATGGATACAGTCACGATGTCGGAACCCGCGCGCCGGATGCTGGGCCGCACAGATTGGGCTTTTGTCCACCAGCACGCCCGCGAC
This sequence comes from Ruegeria sp. ANG10, assembly GCF_040705255.1. Lineage (NCBI taxonomy): Bacteria > Pseudomonadati > Pseudomonadota > Alphaproteobacteria > Rhodobacterales > Roseobacteraceae > Ruegeria > Ruegeria sp. ANG10. Next base: position 132,869 of record NZ_JBFCVU010000011.1, on the reverse strand, counting down.
GGGTTGCGTATGTCGGTTAGTGCCGGGGGCAATATCGGAGAGCGTTTGATGGCTGTAGGCGACCGTCATTACGGCGATATCCGCGACAAAGCTATCGACTGGCTGGGTCGAGTCGAGATTGAGGCAACCCGAGTAGATGATCGCCCCACGGCGTTTTCGGGCGGGATGCAACAACGTTTGCAGATCGCGCGCAATCTGGTGACGGGACCTCGGCTGGTTTTCATGGATGAACCGACCGGCGGACTGGATGTCTCGGTTCAGGCGCGGCTACTGGACCTGCTACGGGGGCTGGTTCGCGAGATGGGGCTGAGCGCCATCATCGTCACTCATGATCTGGCGGTGGTTCGGTTGTTGGCGGACCGGTTGATGGTGATGAAAAGCGGTCATGTGGTCGAGGTCGGGCTGACCGATCAGGTGCTAGACGATCCGCAGCACGCATATACGCAATTGCTGGTGTCCAGTGTTTTGCAGGTTTGAGGGTGAATGCAATGATTGAACTCAAAGATGTCAGCAAAAGCTTTACTTTGCACAATCAGGGCAGCGCAGTGATCCCGGTAACGGAGGGAGCCTCCTTCCGTGTCGCTCCAGGTGAATGTGTTGCCCTGACCGGCGCGTCGGGGGCGGGCAAGTCGACCCTGATGCGTGTGATCTATGGCAACTATCTGGCCGCCTCAGGGCAGGTATTGGTTGGTGGTCTGGACGTGACGCAGGCCGAACCGCGCGAGGTTCTCGCACTGCGGCGCGAGACGCTAGGCTATGTGAGCCAGTTCCTGCGCGTCGTGCCTCGGGTTCCGACGCTGGAAGTGGTCGCCGAGCCTCTGCTGGCCCTCGGGCGCGACAGGCAGGTGGCGCTGGATAAGGCGGCGCCGTTGTTAGCGCGCTTGAACATCCCAGAACGTCTCTGGGCACTCAGCCCGACCACCTTTTCCGGTGGTGAACAGCAGCGTGTGAACATCGCACGCGGTTTCGCGCATGACTATCCCGCGATGCTGTTGGATGAACCCACGGCCTCATTGGACGTACAGAACCGTGAGACAGTCCTGTCGCTTATCGAAGAAGCCAAGGCACGGGGCGCGGCGATCGTGGGAATCTTTCACGACGTCGCCGCGCGTGAGCGGGTCTGTGATCGAGAGATCAACGTGTCCGAATTCACCCCCGGAGTAGCAGCATGACCCTTGCACCAGTCATTGCGATTGTCGGCCCCTCAGGTGTTGGAAAAGACAGCGTTATGGATGCGCTGGAGGCCAAAATACCCGGTATTCACCGGGTACGCCGAGTAATTACACGACCAACGGGGGAAGAGGGCGAGGATTTTGACCGTGTATCTGTTGAGCGTTTTCAACAGATGGCCGCCGACGGCACCTTTACTCTGAACTGGGCCGCCCACGGCCTCTTTTATGGAGTGCCATCCAGCATCAACTCCCTCAGGCAACACGCGGCGGCGGTTCTTGTAAACCTGTCGCGCTCAGTTCTGGCGCAGGCACAGGAAGTTTTCGGCGATCTGGTCGTGATCTCTCTGACCGCCGATCCTGAGGTTTTGGCACAGCGCCTGTCTGCGCGTGCTCGGGAGAGCTCGACTGAACAGGCGAGGCGCCTGGCCCGGGCAAAGACACCTCTGCCAGAAGGGTTAGCGAGGGTGATCGAGATCGACAATTCGGGGCCGCTGGACGCGACGATTGATGCGATCCTCGCGCAACTTCAGCCGGAAAGGGCATAGCGATGGATCAGTTCGAAGCGCCCGTCCGCAGCCTCGCCCATCAACGCCAGATCGCTGATTTGAAATGGGGTGGGCAGCAGGGGCGCCAGTTGCGCTTGCAGCGCGTTCTGAACAGTAGCCAGCGTGGGTTTGTCCAGCTTGCCACTGAGGGTGATGTGAAACCGAAAAGACTCCATCACATAAGGATAGCCCCACTTCAAAAGATTGGCGTCCTGTTCGGCCGACAAACCGTTGGCGCGTCGGCGATCCAGCTCGGCCTGCAGTGCAGGGGCGCGAAAGCGGTCCAGATCCCGCACGCAGGCCGCGCCCAAAGCGTTCAAAGAAGTGTCGTCGCCCAGCGGGCGCAGCGCCAGGAAACGACCCAGCCTTGCTATCTCCAACCCATCCAACGTGACAGGGGATTGTGTGGCCGCGAGTTGCGCACAGGCTTCAGACAACGCTTCGACCGTTTGCTCGTCGCGCAACCGAAAAGGCGGCTTCATCGTTGCATGCAGCCCGTACTTGCGCGGTGCCTCGGTTACCGCGGCAACGTCCACTCTGTCGACTCTAGGATGTGCGCAAGCCCTGGCGGCTTCCAAATCCCAACCCAGCCAGCTGGTGGCGAATTGCGTCCAGTCGGCTGCAGCCGGCGGCGCAAAATAGATCGCGTATCGCGTGAATGTCACATTGGCCTCCTATGCGTGGCCTTCCCAATAGCTCAAACTGTGTGAAGTTCAGATGACAGAAGAAACGATCCTTGCCAATGCTACACTTGTTCTCTCGAATGAGACGGTTACAGGCAGCATCTTTATTGTTGGTGAGACCATTGTGGGGGTTGATACCGGCTCGACAGTACCGGCAGGTGCAGTCGATTGTGAGGGCGATTATGTCAGCCCCGGTCTGGTCGAATTGCACACAGATAATCTTGAACGTCACATCCAGCCGCGCCCCAAAGTTGACTGGCCTCATGCAGCGGCGATTTTGGCCCATGACGCTGAGTTGGCAAGTACCGGAATTACCACTGTATTCGATGCGATGCGCATCGGTTCCATCCCCAGTGGTCAGCGCTATAAGAGATACGCTCGTGATCTGTCGCGGGAGCTGTGGCAGCTGCGTGAACAGGATGCCTTGAAAATCAGTCATTTCCTGCACTTGCGGGCTGAAGTGTGTTCCGAGACGTTGGTTGACGAGTTGGATGAATTTAGTGCCGAGGATCGTGTCGGTCTGGTGTCCTTGATGGATCACACGCCCGGGCAGCGACAGTTCCGGGATATGACGCAGCTCGAAGCCTATATGAAGGGTAAACACAGCATGAACGATGATGAGTTCTTGCAGCATGTGGCACAACTTAAAAAGCTTCGCGAGCACAATGGTGACCGGCATGAGGTTGAAACTGTGAAGGCCGCCCGGCGGTTTGGCGCGATGCTAGCCAGCCATGATGATACCACGCATGAACAGGTCGCGGTGTCGGCCGGTCACGGTATCAAACTGGCTGAGTTTCCCACCACTGTCGAGGCGGCCCGCGCCTGCCATGACCACGGAATCAAGGTGATGATGGGGGCACCTAACGTGATACGGGGCGGGTCGCATTCCGGAAACGTGGCTGCACAAGAACTGGCAGAGCTTGGGCATCTCGACATATTGTCCTCGGATTACGTTCCAGCTGCGCTTCTGCTGTCTGCAACCCGTCTGGGTGAGATGTGGGGAGACATGGCTCGGGGGCTTCGGGCTGTGACACAGACGCCTGCTGAGGTCGTCGGGTTGGGGGATCGTGGAGAACTGCGCAGCGGTGCTCGAGCAGATGTCATCCGATTTCGCATGCGTGAAGGCGCACCTGCGTTGAACGGTGTGTGGTCCCGCGGGCGGCGCGTGGCATGATCAGGCGCGATAGAACAGATACCGGTCCGGGGCGATGGTTTCTGGGCCCTTGATCTGCTGGAATCCAACCAGAGGTTGCCCCGAAATCAGCAACCCGCCGGGCCGCATTACCCGCGCAATCAGCGGGCTAAGGCGCGCTGCTTCGGCAACATCATCTTCTTTGATGCCGCGTCCAAAATCATAATGTGCCAGCGCGATCTTCGGTCCATCAATGCCAAGCTTTTCAAGCATGGGTTCGGCTTCGCCCTGCAAAAAATCCTCGGCCGGAGGTGTGCTGGACGGGTGGCATTGCAGAACCCGGTCCATGACCCAGATCCGACGATGGGGCAGGATTTCCCGCAAATGGTCATAGGTGCGGCCATTGCCCAGCCCCATGTCCAGAACATCGCCGTCCATGTCGCTGATCTGCACCACAGTCCAGTTCAGACCGTCTCGTTGCGCCGTCAGGCGTCGTAGCATGGAATCCAGTCGGCTCATTCGGGTTCTCCGGTTGTTTCTGTTGCCGCTTCCCAGGCAAAACCGGGGCCATCCAGAAGTCGGCTCAGCAGCTCTTGGGTAAAGGTCCAGATGGACTGATCATGGACCAGATGGTGGGTCAAGACGCCAAATGGTTCGGCAATGTCGGCGCGCCCCTCACGCCGGTCGCGCAACAGCTCTGATGTTTGACTGATCAACTTGTCCGCTGCCACCAACCCGCGAGTTCCGCGCCAGTCGATCGGGTCCAGATGGGTGTTGATTTGTTCTAACCCCGGCGCAGGTTCTCGCGTCTTACGCGGCGTCGCCGTCGAGACAATGCGATATCCCAGATCAGGCAATTTCTGAACTACTTCGGGCGAGATGCGGTTCCAGGGCGGCACAAACATTGGGCACAATCCGTCTCCGAACAAAGTGCGCAGCCGCTCTAGTCCAGACTGCGCATCGGCAGTTATTTCCTCAAACGGGCGGTGCAGTCGGAATTCGGATTTCTTTTCGTCAGGTGGTGCATGGTTGTGGTGCGCCCAGCCATGTACCACAGGGATCAACGTCGGTTGCTGCGCTACGTGATCCGCCAGACCAGTATCGGCATCACGGGGAATAATCGCCAGATGAACGGGCAGGTCGAGCGACCGCGACAACTCCGACAGCCTCTCAAGCTGCGGTGTCCTTGAAACGGCGTCATCATCTCGCCACCACAGCGGCAGCGACAAGCCCTGCGCATGCCAGATGCCCAACTCCGCCTCTAGAGGGCGCCAGTCCTTCATCCTGCTTGCCCCCGCAGATTCACGACAACCTCGACCGATCTTGCGGCCCCGTCAAAGCCCTGTGTCGATACCGGACGTGGACCGTCCGACATCACAGACACAACGGCCTGCGCCAAAGTAGCCCCATTCAAGGATTTGCTTGGCAACACCTCGATGGCCGACAAGTCCGACAGGCTCTGACCACGCAAGCCCTGTTCAACCTCCTTGCCGTCGTCGAACGGAATAAACACCGCAGGCGTTCCCGATTGCAAAATATCCAGCGCCGTGTTGTAGCCGCACATACTTACCGAGGCTGCTGCATGGGGCAGCATCTGCCGGAAATCCGGGCGCACCGATTCCAGCGTCACCTGGGCATCGCCCACGAGTTGCGATAGCTGATCTATACGTGCCCTTGCGTCCTGCCCGCCCACCAACAGGCGCCAGCGCCTGTTGGGCATCTTTCGGGCGGCCTCGATGGCCGCGCGAAAGATCGGCTGGCCCACCGATCCGCCACCAGCGCTGACCAGTATTTCGCCTTTGCCCACCGCATCCGGATGCGGCACGGGGGCTTCAGGCGCGACAAAACCTGTATAGAGCAACCGTGGGCGCAAACGGTCAGTCACTGGCCAGCTTACTTCCAGCGGAACAACGCTTTGATCTGAATGGACGAGGATACCGTCGTAATACCGGCACACGATCTCTTCCGTGCGTTCCGCCTTTGATGGTTTCGATGGAGGGGCCAGAATATCGCGGATCGAACCCAGAATGACCGGGCGTCGCGGCAAGTTCCAGGCGGCCTCCAATGCGGCATTGAACTCGGCCGCCAGTGACCGGCGACCAAAGGGAAAAAGCTCGGTGATCAGCACATCGGGTGCGAAACTCTGCACGGCTGCGACCAAGGCGGTTTCGCGCGATGTCAGATAGGCGGCATCGGCCACGTCACCGCTTTGGGTTAAAAGCCTGGTAAAATCCGTACCGTCCGAACGCAGCGGTGGAAGCCCCAACAGGGTCATGCCCTCGCTACCCAGTTGCGGCGCGGGCATTCCGCCCGAGACAACAAAGGTTTCATGCCCGTCCCGTACGAATGCCCGTCCCAACGTCAGCGCCCGACTCAAATGCCCGGTGCCCAGCAGGTGAGTGACAACGATCATGACTTTCATTGCGGTGCCTCTGGTCCGATCAGGCGGACGGGTTCGGGTTGGGGGCTGAGTGTTGACATATCAACGATGTACAGGCGGTTTCGCTTGATTTTAAAGGGGGCGGGACCATTGAAATCCCATCCCCAGGCACGCGCTAGAATGACCCGCATAATACCGATGTGGCAGACGGCAACCGTATCGCCAGACAACGCGTTCAACCAGGGGTGAAGACGGGCCCATACCTCAGCTGGGCTTTCACCGTTTGGAGGGCGGAAATCCCAGCTCCAGTCTTCGATATGGCGGTATCCGCTGTCCGGGTCGGCAATCAGGTCGACCCCGCGCAACCCTTCCCAATCACCCCAGTTCATCTCGGTCAGCGCGTCCGAAGTCTGTGGCTCGCGTCCCGCGACCAGACGGGCGGTTTCGCTGGCCCGCAACAGGGGGCTGGACCAGAGGTCCGCGTCCTTCCATGGCGCGGGCAGTTGCGTAGCGGCTAACTCCGCCTGCGCGTCTTCGTCCAGCGGAATGTCACTGCGCCCCTGAATGCGGCCCGCGCGGTTCCAATGGGTGTGACCGTGCCGAAGCAGTGCCAACTGGATCATGACCGAACCTCCATCAAGGGGCGCGTTGCCTGCCAGAACCGGTCAGTGGCTGCAGGCATCAGGTGACGTTCGGCCACGCGTGCGCGGGCTTTGGTCCCCAGTGACAGGCGCAAAGAAAGGTCATCCAGCAAGGCGCGCAGCCGTGCGGCCAGTCCTTCGGGGCCAGTGTCGACCGAAGGATAGTCCGACGGGGTCAGCACATCCCGTACGCCGGGCCGGTCCTGCGCTACAACAGGAACACCGCTGGCCTGCGCCTCCAAATAGATCATGCCATAGGCCTCGTTCACTCCGGGCCACACCAGTACCGAAGCCGCACCGTAAAGCTTCTGCAAAGCATCGCGGTCACATTGCCCCAGAAACCGGACCTTTGATCCGAACGGGGCCATCTGCGCCTCGACTTCGGGACGTGCTGGGCCATCACCCGCAATATCCAAGGACCAGTCGCCGTCGATAAGGGGCAGGGCCTGCGCAAGAAGACTGTAGGAAGCCAGCTTGTCACCGTGCCGCATCATGCCCACGGTCAGCATTGGGCCAGCACAGCCCGAGGCGGGCGGCAAATCCGACCTGGGCAGGAAAGGGGGTAATTCTACAAGGCTTTGATCCCCGTACCGTTCCCGTTCCAGAGTGATCAGGTCATTGGCGGTGTGGTAAAAAATCACCCGAGCCGCATCACAAGCTTCATGCGCGGCTTGGGCGAACCCAGCCCAAGGACCGGTCAGGCGGCTGGTTGCGCGGGTGCTTTCCAACTGAACGTAGGGAATGTTGCGCGCCTTACAGACGAGCGGGCCCAGCAGATCAGGCGCTTTGTAATAGTTGTGATAGGTCACCCAAAGCGCTGTGTCCGACGGCAGATCGGCGATCAGACGCTGCACCTCGGCGTCAGCTTCGGCGCGCAATGCGGCCTGCACCTGCGCGTCCCCGGCTTTGTCGTAGATACGCAATCGCGAGGCCAGTTCGACCGTATCCCCTTGCGCGGCGATCGCCTGTATCAGGTTACTGGCCATTTCGCGGTCCCCCGACGGCACCGGGCTGTCCGGCGCTTTCATCGGAGAGTAAAAGGCCACCCGTGCCATCAGCCTAGGTCCGAACCCAATGCGCGCAGTCGTTTGGACAGGCGGGCAATGCCGGGGTCCATGCGGAAATCGGCAATCAAGCGATCATAGGCGGCACTGGCCATCAAAGCAGTTTGTTGTGGGTCGGCGGCCAGACGGATGATGGCGCTGGCCAATGCGGCCGGATCATCGTCGGACAAGACACCGTGGGTGCCGGTTTCGATAAACTCGGGGATGGCCGAAATCGGCGTCGACAGGATCGGCAACAGCTGTGATGCAGCCTCCATCAAAACGTTGGGCAGCCCGTCACGGTCTCCGTCACTGGCGATCCGGCTGGGCAGCACAAACAGGTCTGCGCTGCGCATTGCTTCGATGACTTCGGGTTGATCACAGGCGCCTTGCCACGTGATCCGTTGCGAAATGCCAGCGGCGTCGGCCCGACGACGCAGAGTATCACCAAGTGTTCCGCCGCCGATATGCGTCCAGTGCCAGTCCAGCGTTTCAGGTAGCATGGCAAATGCGTCGATCAGTCGGTCAAAGCCCTTTTTCTCGACCAGACGACCGACCGAGAGCATGTGAAACGGCCCGTCCAGCGCGCGTGGGATGCGGTTTGGCGGAGAAGGAAAACGATTCAGATCCAGCCCGTGATAGATCAGATCAACCCGCGCGGGATCGTCGGCCAGACTGCGTAGATGGTCTGCCCCAATGGCCGTGCAGGTCGCACCAAAAGCCGCTCCATGGGTGTCGGCGCGCAGTTTTTCGACCTTTTCCCACTCGGGTGAGGTCCAGATATCCTTGGCGTGGGCCGAAAAACTCCACGGCAGGCCGCGCATAATAGCGGCGTAGCGGGCGACCGAGGATGGGGTGTGCATGAAATGCGCGTACATAACTTTTGTTGCGCCGGGTAATTCGGCGGCCAGAACGCAGGCCTGACCAAAGCGCCGTATGCGGTTGTGGGTGGGATCGCGGCGCAGATCGGCGCGCCAGACCCGGTAGGCCTCGGCATAGCCGGGCAGGGCTTGCGCAGTCTGTCGCGCGGCCCAGACACGCTGTGGTTCTTCGTAAAGGTACTCTGGCAGGTAATGCACCTGACCCCGAAACCGGTCGTGCAGCGGGTGCCGTTTTACGTCGGTCGGATGGCGCAAAGACCAAATGTCAAAGCTATGCCCGGCCTCTTGCAAGGCGACAAGCTCCTGGGCAATGAACGTCTCGGACAGGCGCGGCCACCCTTTGACCAGCACCGCCAGTTTCGGCTGGGCTGTGGTCATCCGATGGCCCGTTCCTGTTCCTGGCTCAGCAAAGCGTCAACACGGTCGGTGACATAGTCCAACCCGTCCAGCAGCCCGTCCTGAATGGTCTGCGATGGCAGGGGTTGGTGTGGCAGGTCGCGGATCGCTTCGATCATCGCATCCGCGGTTAACCCGTCGCGGTTTTCGTCCAGCATCCGCACAAGGCCCAGCCCTTCGGCGCGCGAGGCGCGAATCCACTGTTCTAGCCGTGGCGTTGTGCGAGGCACGATGACGGCACGTTTGTCAAAGGACAGAACTTCGCAGAACGTATTGTAACCGCCCATACAGACCACCCCGGCGGCCCCCGCAAACAGCGTTTCGATCTGGGATTCGAACCCCACAGCGGTCACCCGGCCATTCAATGCGGCAACGCGGGTCTCGAATTCTTCACGCAACTCACCGGAAAGGAAGGGGCCGTAAACCAGTACTGCACGTGGCGACAAAGTGGGGTCTTTTTCGTAGGCAGACAGCACCTGGTTCACCATCGCCTTCCCATCGCCACCGCCACCGGGTGTGATCAGGATATAGGGTTGTTCAGGTGGCTCCCCTACAGGGCCAAGATCCCGTCGCAGGTAACCGGTCCAATGCGTGCGCGATTGCGCTGCGTGGCTAAGCGGCAGCCCCTTAGTTGGATCATAGATCGAGCGCAGACCGTAAACCCAGATTTCGTGATAGAAGCGCTCGGTCGCAGCAAGGGCGTCTTTCCGCTCCCACTCGGCGGCCAGAACTTCAGGTTCGTCCAGCACGTCGCGGAGGCCAAGAACCAGCTTGGTGCGTTGCGAATGCAACAGATGTTCCAATGTCGGCAGCAACTCACCGCGAAAACCGGTGGGTTCCTTGTCGACGATCAGCATATCGGGGTCGAATTGCTGGACGGCAGTCTGGATCAGACCTGCGCGCAGTTCGGTCACTTCTTCGATCCCCATGCCAATGGTGCGCGCTGCATAAGAGCCATCGGCACGTTTGGTCACACCTGGCAGGCGCACGTGGTCAACCCGGCGCGGAAAGGTGAACCGACCTGCCACGGGCGACCCGGTCAGGATCAGGGCCGACGCTTTCGGGTTGGCTTGCGTGATAGCTGCGGCAAGAGCGCGCGACCGGCGCAGATGCCCCAATCCAAATGTATCGTGGCTGTAGAACAGTATGCGCGGCGCACGGCCGGTGATGTTGTTTTGTATTCCTAGGCTCATGCCTTCGCCTGTCGTGTCCCTGGGTGCAAATCCGCGCGTTAAACTCCGTTACCGTATATTCTTTGACGCCGCTTGCCAAAGGGGGTGCCGAGATTGTGCAAATTCGTCAAACATGGCGAAATGGCAACAGCCAAAGTACAGGTGGTTTCGGAGCGCTTTTCCCCGTTACACCCGGCGTTGATCTTGCCATTCCACTCATACTACAGGGTCGGTCATATTCAGTTTTTTCAAGGTTGCAAACACTCTTGTCGCCTGCATTGCAGCCGAAACACGAAATGACACGAACTTGAGCCGTGAAACGCTGAATATTTGAATACGCTCAGGCGCTTCTGTAACCTGCGATGCAACATACGACTTGGACAGAAAAATTGATGAAACTCAGACTAATTGCTGGAATGGCTCTGATCCTGTGGGCGTTTGCCGCGGCCTTCGTCAAAGGGGCATCGGCGCAAGTCCCTTTAATCCCCGGATATACCTCAGAGTCTGAGGCCGAAACTGGGGCCGACGGTGATCTGGCCGCCGCGATCAAGGCCGCGACCGAGGCCGGCGCGAGTGTGATTGTCATCGACAGCGCAGGGCAGGTTGTGTCTTCGGGTGGTCAGCAAGGTGATGAGGCCTCGGCCGAGGACGCGAGCGGGCCGATGGGCGACGGATCGCAGCTTATGAAAGCGCAGGAAAGGTTCTCAAAGTTCCGCGAATCCATGCAATCGCGCCTAGAGGCTTTGCCCTATTCCATTTTCGAAGTTCAGTACGTTCTGCGGCAGACCAGCCCGGATGGTCGCATTCAGACCTATGTCGAGGTTCTGGTGTGGAACATCCTGTTTCTGCTGCTGGGGCGCTGGCTGTCGACCGAGATTTACGGCAAGCGCATGGCCAAAAAGCTGGTTGTGGCGCGGTCCAAGGAAAACCCGCAGGGCTATCGGGAAAAAATGCCATTTCTGGTGTTCAGATTCTTCATGGGGATCGGGGGCACGATCTTTGCGATGCTGATGGCGCTGATCGTGGGGTACCTGTTCTTTGGTGAAGCCGAAGATATCTCGATTCAGTTTACGGTCACGGCGATCTTTACGGCGTTTTTCCTGTCGCGCACGATATCCGACCTGTGGCGGATGGTTCTGTCCCCTTATCTGAGCCAATACCGTTTGCCACCCTTCTCGGATCGGGACGCAAAGCGGCTGTATTTTTGGGCGTCGGCGCTGGCGACCTACGACATCTCGGTCGTATTGTTCGCCACCTGGGTGGCGGATTTCGGGTTGAACTACAATGTCTATGCTTTGGTCTATGGTGGCCTGACCATGTTGGGCGCGCTGGGCAATTTGTTGATGATCATGTTCAATGCGCGCGCCATTTCGAATGCCATTCGCGGCGGGCGCGCACCGGACCAAGTGTCGTGGATTCTGCGGTTCATCTCATTCGCGTGGGCGCCTGTGCTGGTTGTCTATATCGTATTCAGCTGGTTCAAGCTTGCGGTTGATCTGGTGCTTGAGAATGAGAATTCTCTGCCGATCGTGGCCAGCAGCTATTTGATTTTCATGTCTGTGGTCGTGGCCTATGGCGCGATGAATTACCTGCTGGAACGTTACTTTGATCGTAACCGCCAGATGGGAGACATGAATGCGGCGGCCGCGGAAGAGGATGAAGAAGCCGTCGAGACACCCGAGGCGGAACTACGCCAACACTCGATCCTGACATATGAGGATTTGGCCCGTCGCGTGGCAGGGATTTTGGCCTTTGTGGTCGGGCTTTATGCGTTGGTGGTGATCTGGAACCCCGAAGCCAGTTGGAGCGAGGACCTGCCGGTCGAGCGTGCTCTAGATGTGATGGTCATCCTGTTCATCGGCTATATTCTGTTCCACTTCTTCCGCATCTGGATCGACTCGAAAATCGCCGAGGAAACCGATGATGGCGGCGAAGAGGCCGAGTTGGGCGATGAAGGCGGCGAAGGCGGGCAAAGCCGTCTAGCGACCCTGCTGCCCCTGTTCCGTGGCGCGATTTTGGCCGTTGTTGTCGTCACGATCGTTTTGATCGTGTTGATGGAATTGGGGATCAATGTCAGCCCGCTGTTTGCCGGTGCTGGTGTGGTGGGGTTGGCTGTTGGGTTCGGCTCGCAAACGCTGGTGCGCGATATCTTTTCGGGGGCGTTCTTCCTGATGGATGATGCGTTTCGGAAAGGGGAGTATATCGACATCGGAGACGTGAAGGGGACGGTCGAAAAAATCTCGGTCCGGTCATTCCAGCTGCGTCACCATCTGGGCGCGCTGAACACGATTCCCTTTGGTGAGATCAAGGTGCTGACCAACTATTCCCGTGATTGGGTGATCATGAAGCTGCCGCTGCGTGTGACCTATGACACTGATGTTGAGAAGGTGCGCAAGCTAATCAAGAAACTGGGTCAACAATTGCTGAGCGACCCGGTGATCGGCGACAACTTTATCCAGCCGCTGAAATCGCAGGGCGTGATTGAGATGCAGGATTCCGCGATGATCATCCGGGTCAAGTTCATGACCAAGCCCGGTGACCAGTGGCTGGTGCGCAAGAAAGTCTATCAGGATATCCGCGAGCTGTTCGCACGCGAAGGGATCAAGTTTGCTCACCGCGAAGTCACCGTACGATTGGCCGAAGGCAAAGAACCCGAGGATCTGACGTCAAAGCAGCGCGAAGCCGTGACCGGCGCGGTGCAGGCGGCGATTGATGAGGATTATCTGGACGATATCGGCCCCGGTGGAGACGATCGCTAGGGAAGGCTCCCGCCCCTTTGGGATGCGTCTCTGACGAGACGCTACCCAAAGCGTTGGGCCGCGCCGCGCGTGCCGCGCGGCGATCAGATTAGGTGGTCAGCGAAGGCCAGATGGGTTGGGATGTGCCCAGCTTGGCGGCTGGCAGAGCCCATGACATGTGGGCCTGGCCTACGGACAAGGCCGGTTTCAGGCGATGGCCGGGCCCCCAGCCGGATGCTTCAACCTCTTGTGCGTAGTCGGATGCCGTGGCGGTTGCGATCTCTTCATCCTGCTCGGATTTCGCCAGGGCGGCCAGCAGTTCAGCTGTACGAGCCAGTGACAGCTGCGCCAGCATGATAGAGTTTGCAGACGCGGCTTCGGCCAGTGCTGACATGACCGTCGCAGCCATCAGAAAGCCTGTCGCATGATCCAGCGCCTGAACCGGCAGTGGAGTGGGTTTTTCGGCCTTGGCCCAGACGCGACCCGCATCTGCGATGCCTGCGCTCATCTGTACGAGACTGTCAAAACCACGTCTGTTGGACCATGGCCCCTGCCAGCCATAAGCGTTCAGAGTGACCTCAATACGGTTGGAGGCCAGTTCATCGCGTTTAATCTTGGTCAGCCCAAGCGCGTCCAGCGCGCCTGGGCGATAGCCATGGATGAAAACATCCGCTTGCTCCAGCAGGTCTTGCAGTTTCTTCAGGCCAACAGGCGATTTCAGGTCCAGGTAGGCGCAGTGCTTGCCCAAAGAGATTCCGGGAATGACGCCCGGCTCATCCCATCCGGGCGGGTCGATGCGCAGTACCTCAGCCCCGAACCCCGCAAGCGTGCGGGTTGAAACCGGTCCGGCCAGAACACGCGTCAGGTCCAAAACGCGCAAGCCCGCCAGCGGCCGTCGGGCCGTTGCCTCGGGACGGTCGCGCAGCGTAATGTGCCGGGGGCTGTGCCATCCGATCAGCGGATCGCGCGACACCGCCCGCCCTTGCGGGTGTTCCAGCCATTCGGTCCGACCGCGCATCGCGGCGGCCGCGCCGCCCTCGGCCACAACTGAGGTTTCCAAATCGGCGATGGACCAGTCTTTCACAGCCTGTTCAACTGCGTCCCGGTTGGCTTTCGCTTCCAGCACCTTCAGTGCCGCTGCCCGGTGGGAGGGCAGATTGGTGTGCAGCCTGATCCAGCCATCCGACGCCTGATAATCTCCGGCGATTGGGTCCCAGAGGCTGGGCATCTCCCACCCGTCTGGTTTGAACGAAGACCCGTACCACAGCGAAGCCAAACGATGATTGACCGATATCTCAGGCGCTGTGGGGGCAAGGTTCATCGCTGTGATCAGGCGCGCCAACTCTTGACCAACGGCAGCAAAACTGGCGGTTGCCAGTTCGGATACGGCAAACGCGCTGGACCATGCGCCCTTCCCGGTCGACTTGTAGCTGTCTACAGCGGGGAGGGCGGAAATCAGGCTCATTGCTGATACGGGTCCAAGCTGTCGCGCAAACCGTCGCCCAGGAAGTTGAAGGCGAGCACGATAACGATAATCGGCAGCATCGGGATTGCCGTCCACGGATAGATCTCGATCGAGGCGAGGTTCTGTGCGTCATTCAGCATCACACCCCAGCTGACTGCGGGTGCGCGCAGCCCAAGACCAAGGAAGCTGAGCGCCGTTTCCCCCAGGATCATCGCAGGGATCGACAGGGTGGCCGATGCAATCAGATGGGACATGAAGTTCGGCAGCAAGTGCTTGCGGATCACCCGACCCGAGCTTGCGCCCATCATCTCGGCCGCGCGTACGTATTCTTCTTCGCGCAGCGACAGGAATTTGGCGCGTACAGATCTTGCCAGACCAGGCCAATCAAGTATGCCAAGGATGATCGAGATAATGAAGAACACCGCCACCGGGCTCCAGTTCGAAGGCACAGCGGCGGACAGGGCCAGCCACAGGGGCAGTTCGGGTAGGGATCGCAGGATTTCGATGATCCGATTTATCACCCAGTCGATCTTGCCGCCGAAATAGCCAGCCATCGAACCGAAAATAATTCCAAGGGTGAAAGACACCGAGATGCCGATCAGACCCACGGTCAGCGACAGTTGCGCGCCATAGAGAATGCGGCTGAAAACGTCACGTCCCAGACGATCAGACCCCCATAGGAAAAGCGTTGCGCCTTCAGGGGCGCAGAACAAATGGGTGTCAGTTTTGATCAGGCCAGCCAGTTTATATTCGGACGCTTCACAGAAAAACTTGATTGGCCGAGGGTCTTCGAGGTCGGGTACGAATTTCCACTGGAAGGTTTCCAGATCAGCTTCGGCAACGATGGGAAAGACGTGCGGGCCAATGAATTTGCCCTCGTAGAACCAGTTGATGCTTTGGGGCGGGGCATAGAGGTGCTCTCCGTTCCGTTCATTCGGGCCATAGGGCGCGATGAACCCCGCAAAGGGTAGCATTAGATAACACAGCAGCAGGAAAATGCCTGAGATCAAGCCCAGCTTATGAGTCTTGAACTTGCGCCAGACCAGCACCCAGTTTGGCGCGTCCAGATCGGCACGCTCAAGCTGTTGCAGGGCGGCGTCCGGGTCATAGGGGGTGTCGTCGACGTAACGACCGTCGGGATGTTGGGTCATGCTTCACGCCCCTCGTACCGGATGCGCGGGTCAAGCATGACCAGCAGAATGTCAGATATCATGGTGCCGATGAGGGTCAGCAGGGCCACGAACATCAGAATAAAGGCGGACAGGAATTGATCCTGCGTTTTCAGCGCTGTCAAAAGGGTCGGGCCGATGGTTTGCAGGCCAAGAACGACCGAGACCAAAACCGAGCCAGACACCATCGAGGGCAGCAGGTTGCCGATATCGGCCACGAAGGGGTTGAACGCCACCCGCAGCGGGTATTTCGCCAACATCCGCGACGGGGCCATCCCTTTGGCGATGGCGGTTTCCACATAGGGTTTGCCCAGTTCGTCCAGCATGTTGGCGCGCAGGCGTTGCATCATGGCCGAGGCCCCTGACGTACCGATCACAAAGGTCGGAACGATCAGGTGGACAAGGATGGATTTCAACTTATCCCAGCTCATCGGCTGGCCTTCAAAGGATGGGTCCATCAAGCCGCCGATGGGTAGGTTGAAGTAACGGTGGCCGTAATAGAACAGGATCAGCGCAAGCAGAAAGTTCGGCGTGGCTAGACCCAGATACCCCACAAAAGCCGACGTATAGTCGATCCACGTCCGGGACTTGGCAGCGGCAAGGACACCAAGCGGCAGCGCGACGGCGTAGACGAACAGGATGGCGGCCAGATTGACCACTACGGTCAACCACAGGGTATCGCCTACAATCTCGGCCACGGGGCGGTCGAATTCGAAGGACCAGCCATAGTTGCCCTGCAGAAGCCCCTCGAACCCGTGTGGACCGGGCCAGAATCCCATCCAGATCAGATATTGTTCCCAGACGGGCCGGTCCAGCGCATATTCCGCACGCAGAAATTCCGCCTTGGCCACGCCGGCAGACTGGCCGGAAGCCTGCAATTCGGCGATCTGATTGCTCAGGTAATCTCCCGGCGGTAGGTTGATGATCACGAAGATCAGCACCGACACCACCAACAGAGTCAGCAGCATCGTGAAAAAGCGATACACCGCATAGCGCAGCATGACCATTTAGCTGCTCCTGATCAGTCGGCGAAGAAGAATTCGTCCGGCCGGTGAATGCCGAAATGCGCGCCGGGTTCCCATGCCCACATGGCCTGTTCGGGCACATTGCGAAGGCGGTTCGAAACCACCACAGGCTGCGGGGCACCGTTCAGGATGCCAATGGCAAATAGCTGGTCGGCATGAATACTTAACATCTCGGTCCAGATTGCCTTGCGATCGTCGTCGTTGGTGGCGACCTCCCAATCATGGGCTAGTTGCATCAGACGCTCGGCCTCGGGCATGTCGGGGGCTTCGCCAACGTCGCCGCCGGTCTGATAAAATTGACCCCATTTGGGCCAGGCCAGAAAGACTTGATCGGTCGGCGCTAGATAAGCGGGCGAGGTGTGGGCCTGCGGAATGCCGTCATCCCAGCCAAACCAGACCGAAGCCATTGTGTTCCCCGCAAAAACGCGGTTACGCAGGATGTCCCGATCCAGCGGTCGCATGACCAGAGCGACGCCAATCTCGCGCCAGGTGTCGGTGACGATCTGCAGCGCGTTCTCGACCTCTTGCCGTTCACCGGCCGTTTCGATGATCAGTTCCATCGGGCGGCCATCGGGCAGCATGCGGATGCCGTTCTTGTCGCGCTCGGTCAATCCGGCCTCATCCAGTAGGGCATTGGCCATTTCGATGTCATATTGCGCCCAGGCCTGAGCGTTTTCCTCATCATAGAACGGCGACGCGGGCAGCACCGACATCGCGCCAGGCTGGGCCAGTTTGAAATACAGCGCCTGATTGATCGTCTTGCGGTCGATGGCAAGCGACAGGGCACGACGCACGCGCACATCGCGCAGAACGTCGCGCCAGCCTTCATCGGCAAAATTCAGGTTCGGGTAGATCGCAATCTGCGAGGCGACACCGGTTTTCCACAGCCGTGTCTTGTAGTTGCCGATCTCTTCACCCTTTTTCAGGATTGACGCATCGCGGAACGCCAACCCACGTCCTTGCAGGTCGGTTTCACCGGCGTTGGTTTTTGCAGCGACCAGACCGGGGGCGACAATTTCCATCTCGACCACGTCGATATAGGGCAATTGCACACCGTTGCTGTCGATGCGGTGGTAATAGGGGTTGCGTACAAAGTTGTGCCGGATTTTCTTGCCCGAGCTGGCATTCAGCCAAGGCTGCAGCGTGGGCAGTTCGTGGTTGTCGAACTTATAAAGATTATCCAGCTTGTTGTGCAGTGCCGCCCAGCTTTTGACGCGGTTGTCTTCGACCAGCGCGGCCATCTCTTCGGGATTTGCATATTTCTCGTGATAAGGCTTCAGAAATGCGGCCGGTCGGTAAATGAAGGGCGGGCGCGCCTGTGCAAGTGACTGCAAGAAGTCCGGGTTCGGGTCTTCCCATTCGAAAACAACCGTGGTTTCGTCGGGGTAGCTCACCGTTGGCGTTTTGCCTTCGACGATCAGAAAATCGGGCGGTCCGGACGGGCTGAGCAGCTCGTTATTCGCGACATCTTCCCACCAATAGCGAAAGTCCTCTGAGGTAAAGGGCGATCCGTCTGACCATTTATGCCCTTCGCGCAGATGCAGGGTAAACTTGCGGTTGTCCTCGCTTTCGTAGGATTCTAGGAGGTCGGGTACAAGTTCGTAATTCTCGTTGAAACCTACCAATCGGGCATAGCCATAGACAACCATCTGGCGGATGTCCTTGGACCGGGTGACCATGGTGCGCAAAGTGCCGCCGGGCGTTCCAAATTCACGCCCCTTCGCTGCCAGATCGACAACCAGCGGTTCATCGGGAAGGCGATCCTGAACAGGTGGCAGATTGCCCGCGCTCACCTCACTTTCCCAAAATCCGCTTTCCTTTGGGGCGGGTGTTTCCGCCGAGGCGGGCAGCATCCATGTAGCCGTCAGCGTGGCAGCCAGAAGCAAGGGGCGAGTGGTCTTAAACATGGCATCGTACCTTATGGCCGGGTTCCATCTCTACCAGCGAAGGTATCACGGAGTCAGTAAATCGGAAGGCGTCATCCCAACTGTCCGGCGAACCTGCGCCCAAAGCAACCAATTTCAGGTCGATAGGGCGGTTGATGTCAGGTTCTGGCTGGGCGGCAATCAGCGCCTTGGTGTAAGGGTGGCGGGGATTGTAGAAAAGGGTTTCGGGCGGGGCCTGTTCCACGACCAGCCCGCGGCGCATCACGGCAACCTCGTCGGCAATGCGCGCCACAACGGCAAGGTCATGAGAGATAAAGAAGTAGGACAGGTTCAGACTGTCCTGCAAATCTTCCAGCAGTGTCAGGATTTGTTCCTGAACCGAGACATCCAAAGCCGATGTAGGCTCGTCGCACACGATCAGCTGCGGGTCCAGCATCATGGCACGGGCAATGGACAGGCGTTGCCGCTGACCGCCTGAGAAGGCATGGGGATAGCGTTTCAGCATGTCTGCGTTCAGCCCAACCCGCAGCAGCATCTCCGCGGCTTTTTCACGCTGTTCAGATGCGGTGCCGATCTTATGAATCTCTAGCGGTTCGGTCATCGCATCCTGAATGCGCATGCGCGGGCTGAGTGAGCTGTAGGGGTCTTGAAACACCATCTGCGCCTTGCGCTGAAAGGCGGTGCGCTGGGCACGGGTCATATGGTGGACGGTAATCGGGTCTTCAGTTGCCGAGGTGCGGAACAGAACCTCGCCGCCGGGATCGGGCAGTTCAGCGCCCAACGCGATACGCGCAGCCGTGGTCTTGCCCGAGCCGCTTTCACCAACCACAGCCAGCGTCTTGCCGCGCGCGAGATTCATGTCAACGCCGCGGCAGGCATGGATCAGTTGTTGGCCCTGCCAGCCTTTGCTGGATCGTAAGGTGTACGTTTTTGAGACGCTCTTGATCTGCAGGATCAGATCCTCGTCGGGCATCGGTATCCCAACCGAGTCTTCGTCCGGAATCTCGGGGGCTGCGTTGAACAATTGCTGCGTATAAGGATGCGCGGGTGAGGTCAGGATCGGCGCGGCGGCCCCGGATTCCATTACGCGGCCCTTGTGCATAACGACGACTTGCTCGGCCATATTGGCGACTACGCCCAGATCATGCGTGACAAGGATCAGCGCCATGCCGGTTTCGCGCTGCAATTCCTTGATCAGGCCCAGAACCTGCGCCTGTGTCGTCACGTCAAGCGCGGTTGTCGGTTCGTCTGCGATCAACAATTCCGGCTTGGACACCATCGCCATCGCAATCATGGCGCGTTGGCGCATGCCGCCGGACAATTCAAACGGGTAAGAATCATATGCACGTTGGGGATCGGGAAAGCCCACGCGCTCGAACTGAGTCAAAACTTCTTTGCGGGCCTGCGCCTCGGACGCGCTACGGTGCAGCCAGAGAACCTCGCTGACCTGATTGCCGATCTTGTGCAGCGGCGACAGGGATCGCATCGGTTCTTGAAAAATCATCGAAACGCGGTTGCCGCGAATGCCGCGCATCTGCTTTTCGCTGATCTTGGTCAGATCCTCTGTGCCCTTGGAATCATTCAGAATGATCGTCCCGCTGCGAATTTGCGCCGTGCGTGGCAAAATCCGCAGCGCCGCCCGGCACGAGATGGTCTTGCCAGAACCGGATTCGCCGACCAGAGCCAGGGTCTGCCCGGCCTCGACGTCAAAATTGACGCCTTTGACAACGGATTTACCCGCACCAAAACCGATGCTCAAATCGCGGACAGACAACAAAGCTGTCATGCGGGTATTCCACCCGTTGGGCCGTAGGTCGGCATCGGCTTGATCAACTCCCCGTGTTTTTTGACGCAGTCTCGCGCGGTTGGGGCAGGCTAGTCAAACCCGTTCTTAGGGTGAAATGTCGCGGAAACGTGAAACTGACACCAATTTGTCTACACAAAGTCTTGAGGATTTGCGATCACGGGGCGTATCGACCCCATCTGGCAAATCGACTGATATCAAGGAGAGATTTCCCCGTGCCCGACGATCAAAGCCGACTCGATCTGTTCATTGACCGCATGGTGTCGCAACGCGCCTGTCTGGATTTTGCCATAACCGAATCGCGTGGCATGGCGGGACCGGTCTTTGAATTGGGTTTGGGCAATGGGCGCACCTATCATCACATGGCGCAATACGTGAAAGACCGCCCCGTTTACGTGTTTGAACGAGCCGTGGCGTCCCACCCAGATTCGACACCGCCCGAGGATCGGGTGATTCTGGGCGATGTGCGCGAAACGCTGCCCGCCGCGCTGACGCGTTTCGGAGCCACTGCAAGCCTGGTCCACGCGGACCTTGGCGGGCATAACCGGGAAAAGAACGACGCCTTTGCCAGATTTGTTTCACCATTGATCCAACCTCTGCTGGCAGAAGGTGGTTTGATGGTCTCAAGTGATCGGATGTATTTCGACGAACTGACTGAACTGCCTTTGCCACCCGGTGCGGTTCAGGGCCGGTGCTTCGTCTATCGCCGCTGAGACTCAGGAGCATCCCATGCTGTTCTACGATTGCAAGACCGCCCCAAACCCGCGCCGGGCCCGTATGTTCATCGCGGAAAAAGGGCTGGAGATTGAAACCCGCGAGGTCTCGATCGGCAAAGGCGAACAGCTGAGCGATGCGTTCAAAGCGATCAACCCAAATGCGACCCTTCCTGTGCTGATCACGGATGAGGGCACGGCACTGACCGAGAACCTTGGCATCGCGGCCTATCTCGAGGCCCGCTTTCCCGAGCCGCCTTTGATGGGGCGAACGCCGGATGAAAAAGGGTTGGTTTTGACGTGGAACAGTATCGTTGAACAGCAAGGCGGCGCGCCCATCGCCGAAACTTTGCGCAACACGCATCCCGCCTTTGCCGACAGGGCTATTCCCGGTCCGATGAATCACGCTCAGATTCCCGAACTGGCGCAGCGGGGTGCCGCGCGGGTTCGGCATTTCTTCGATCTGTTGGAAATGCGATTGGCGGAAAGCCCCTATATCGCCGGGTCTGAGTTCACGCTGGCTGACATTTCAACCTTTGTCTTTGTGGACTTTGCCCGCGTGATCAAGACGCGAATACCGCAGGAAAATTCGGCCGCGCTGGCGTGGTTCGAAAAGGTCGGCACACGGCCCAGCGCGCAGCTTTAAACTGGCCAAACTCTTTCATGTTTCTTGAATCAGTAGGACTGTACAGAAATGTCTAGACAGATGTGAACAGTGGGTCTAGCGTTCTGCCCAGGCCATGTTGGGAGGGCAGGATGAAATCTCAGTACCGCGTTGTAGTCATCGGGGGCGGCGTTGTGGGCGCCTCGGTTCTGTATCACCTGGCCAAATTCGGCTGGTCGGATGTGGTGATGCTCGAACGGCGGCGGTTGGCATCGGGGTCTTCCTGGCACGCGGCCGGAGGGGTTCATGCGCTGAACGCTGATCCAAATATGGCCTCGCTTCAGGCGTATACCATCGATCTGCTCAGCGAGATTGAAAAGGAATCGGGTCAGAATATCGGTATGCACATGACCGGTGGCCTGACATTGGCCGGAACGCCCGAACGGTGGGAGTGGCTGCAGGCGAACTACCGTATTTTTCAGTCTATCGGCATTGAGGATTGCGAGTTGCTGTCTCCGGAAGAGGCGCAGCGCCGTTGCCCCATCATGTCCACTGACGGTGTGTTGGGTGCGATGTGGGCGGACCGCGAAGGCTATATCGACACGACCGGCACGGTGCAGGCTTATGCAACGGCGGCCAGAAAACGTGGTGCCGAGTATTATGAGGAAACCAAAGTCGAGGAGTTGATCCAAACTGCTGATGGTTGGCAGGTGGTGACCGACAAGGGCACGATCACTTGCGAACATGTGGTCAATGCGGCGGGGCTTTGGGCCAAACAGGTGGGTCGCATGGCGGGCATCGAACTGCCGGTCTCGCCGCTGAAACACCACTATCTGATTACCGACACGGTGCCCGAAGTGGCGCAAGCGGATTTCGAGATGCCGATGACTGTCGACCTCGAAGGGTTCACCTATATGCGGCAGGACCAAAAGGGCGTTCTGGTTGGGATTTACGAGGTGGACCACGAACACTGGGCCATGGACGGCGCGCCGTGGAACTATGGTGAAGAGCTGTTTCAGGAACAGCTGGACCGGATTGAGAACGAACTGACGCTGGGCTTTGAGCGTTACCCGTCGATCCAGAACGTCGGCATCAAGACATGGGTGAATGGGGCGTTTACCTTCTCGCCGGACGGCAACCCTCTGGTCGGTCCGGTGCCGGGCAAGCCTGGCTATTGGTCGGCCTGTGCGGTGATGGCCGGGTTCTTGCAGGGCGGCGGCGTCGGCAAGACGCTGGCCGAATGGATGATCCATGGCGAGCCCGAGGCGGATGCATGGCCGATGGACGTGGCGCGTTATGGCGATTTCGCCCAGAACAAACGCTACATCCGTGAAACCACAGGCCAGTTCTATTCCCGCCGTTTCGTGATGACCTATCCGAATGAGCAACTGCCCGCAGGCCGCCCGCTGAAGATGGCCCCAGCCCATGACGCCATGACCGAGGCGGGGTGTAAATGGGGCGTCAGCTGGGACCTTGAGGTGCCTTTGTATTTTGCACCAAAAGGGTTTGAAGAGACGCCGACCCTGAAACGTTCCAACGCGCATGACATCGTGGCCGAGGAATGCAAGGTGATCCGCGAAGGGGTTGGGTTGCTGGATATCTCGGGCTTTTCACGGTTCGAGGTCAGCGGTCTGAATGCTGAGGCTTGGCTCGACAAGGTCATGGCCTCAAAACTGCCCCTGCCGGGCCGCGCTAAGCTGGCGCCGATGCTGGGTGAGAACGGGCGACTCAAGGGGGATCTTACCGTTCTCAACTGGGGCGATGGCACCTGGTGGATCATGGGCAGCTATTACCTCCGCGCCTGGCATATGCGCTGGTTCGATGATCGCATGATTGACGGCGTCAATGTACGCGATCTGGGCGAGGACTATTGTGGGTTCGCCGTGGTCGGCCCTAAATCGCAGTCGGTGGTCGAGAAACTGGCGGAACAGGATATCTCGGGTCTTGGTTTCATGGGCTGCGGTGAATTCGATATCGGCCTGGTCCGGGCTCGCGTCGCGCGCCTGTCAGTGACGGGTGAGAAGGGCTATGAGATCAACTGCCGCTATGGCGATCACATTGCGCTGCGCCGGATGCTGCTTGAGGCCGGTGCGGATAAAGGTATCCGCGAATGCGGCTTCAACGCGATGCTGTCCACACGGCTGGAAAAAAGCTTTGGTATCTGGTCGGCGGAATTCACCCAAGCCTACACGCCGGGAATGACCGGGATGGATCGCTGGATCGACTGGGGCAAGGATTTTGTTGGCAAAGACGCCGCTATAGCTGAGCGCGATGGCAACGGCCCGTCGCAAGTGCAGGTAACGCTGGAAGTAGATGCGCTGGACGCGGATGCCAGTGGGTACGAGCCGATCTGGTCGGGCGACAATCGCGTGGGTTTCGTGACTTCGGGCGGCTATGGTCATCATACCGGAAAATCGCTGGCAATGGCTTTGGTCGACCGCGACAAGGCCGAACCGGGTACCGAGCTGACGGTGCATGTGGTTGGCGTTGAACGTCCCGCACGTGTGATCGCACCGTCCCCATACGATCCGCAGGGTAAAGCGATGAGGGGCTGATGGTAATCTCGCAAACATCAGAGCGCGGCAGGCGGCGTCGTGGACGCGGTGCAGACGCCGCGCCCGCGCCAAGTCGCGATGTGAATTACCGACAGTTGCGCAATCCGTTCCCGGTAATGGAGGTATTCCCGGCGGACCAGATCGCCGATATGCACGAAACCGCCCTGCGCGCACTTCAGGAACTAGGCGTCAAGGTTCTGCTGCCCGAGGCCCGCCGAATATTCGACAAGGCAGGCGCGCGGGTGGAAGAAGACAGTGAAATGGTCTTTATCGGCCGAGAGATCGTTGAGGCCGCCATTGCGTCAGCCCCCAAGTCGATCAATTGCCGTGCCGGCGCGCGCCGCCGTGATTTCACGCTGGAATTGGGCAGCCTAGTGTTCCAACCGGGAGCAGGGGCTCCGAACGCCACCGATCTGGAACGAGGCCGCCGCCCCGCGACGGGTCAGGATTATCTGGAGTTCCTGAAGCTTACTCACCACTTTGATGTGTTCCAGATGATCTCGCCGCAAGTCGAACCACAGGACGTGCCGACCCATCTGCGCCACTATTTCACCACGCAGGCGCAGATGGAACTGACGGACAAGTTCCCGTTCTTCTACTCTCGCGGCACGCCGCAGGTGATGGACTGCTTTGAGATGCTGTCGACCGCACGCGGCCTGTCGGATGATGAATTCCGCGCCACCCCGCACAGCTATACGATCATAAACACCAACAGCCCGCGCACGTTGGATATCCCTATGGCGCAGGGTCTGATCGACTTTGCCCGCCACGGTCAGATGTCGATTGTCACGCCGTTCACTCTGATGGGGGCGATGGCACCCATTACGGTGGCCGGGGCGATTACGCTTTCGCATGCCGAGGCTTTGGCGGCGGTGACCCTGACCCAGCTAACCAATCCCGGCGCGCCGGTATGTTATGGGACCTTCACCAGCAACGTAGACATGAAATCGGGGGCGCCTGCATTCGGCACACCCTCGCATTTTCAGGCGTCCCTGGCGGCGGGCCAGTTGGCCCGGCATCTGGGTCTGCCATGGCGTTCTGCCGCCGGGTCGGCGTCGAATGTTAACGATGTTCAGGCCGCTAATGAAAATCAGTTTGGCCTTTGGGGGTGCCTGATGGCCGGGGCGACGGTAATCATTCATTCCGCCGGGTGGCTCGAAGGTGGCCTGACCGTATCCTTCGAGAAGATGATCTGCGATGCCGAAGTGTTGAACATGGTGGCCGAGCTGTGTGCTGGCGCACAAGCGGGCACGGCCGAGATCGGTTATGACACCGCCCTACGTGAGGTTGAACCCAGCGGACATTTCTTTGCCTCCAGCCAGACGATGGAGCGTTACAATACCGAATTCTACGAGCCCCATGTGCATGACTATGCCAATTTCGGCACCTGGACCGAGCGCGGGTCAATCGACGCCAATAACCGTGCAACGGACGTTTGGAAGACCATCCTGAACGACTTCAAAGCGCCCGCCGGGGACAGCGACAGATTGGGTGCCTTGCAGGAATTTATCGCACGCCGTACCGCTGAGGGCGGCGCACCGCCGGAGAGTTAAATGAATACCAAACCGATCCTGCACAGGGACGATCCCAAGGCCGAACCGCTGGTCGGCAACATCAAGGTCACGCGTGACGATTGGCTGAACGTGGCGATGGACGTGCTGATCTCGGACGGGGTGGACCAGATCAAGGTTCTGAACCTGGCCGAGCGGATGGCCGTGTCGCGGTCGTCTTTCTATTGGTACTTCAAATCCCGGCAGGAATTGCTGGACGCGCTGCTGGCTCGCTGGCAGGCAACCAATACGGCGGCGCTGATCGCGCAGGCCGAAGCACCGGCAGAAACCATCACGGCTGCCGTCTGCAATGTGCATCGCTGCGTGGTGAACACAGAGCTTTTCGATACAGCATTGGATTTCGCCGTGCGCGACTGGGCGCGTAAATCGGGCAAGGTGAGACGGGCGCTGGACCAATCGGACGCAAGACGGCTTCAGGCGCTGCACGCCATGTTCACGCGGTATGGGTATTCTGAGGTCGAGGCCGAAACCCGCGCGCGCGTGTTGTACTACATGCAAATCGGGTATGATCTGGCGCAGTTGAACGAGCCGATGGAAACGCGGCTGTCTCTGGTGTCGCATTACCTTTACGTCTTCACCGGGGTCGAACCCAGACCCGAAGAAGTCGAAGAATTCAGCGCCTATTCAAAGCGCTATTGGGAGGGAGCAACAGAATGAGTCAACCAGACGCAATTATCATTGGCACCGGTGTCATTGGCGCAGCCATCGCGTTCGAGATGGCCAAGGCCGGATGGAAAACTCTGTCGTTGGACCGGAACGCACAGGTTGGCCACGGCTCGACCGCCGGGTCCTGCGCGATCATCCGCATGCATTATTCGACCTTTGATGGCACGGCATTTGCGTGGGAAGGCTATCACTATTGGCGCGATTGGGCCGAATACCTGGGCCTGCCAGCAGATACCAATCTGGCGCAGTTTCGTGAAACCGGATGTCTGGTGATGAAGACCGAAGCCAACGGGATGCTGGAAAAGCACATGAAAAACAGCGCCGATCTGGATTGCCCGTTCGAGGACTGGTCACCCGAAAAGATAACCGAACGTCTGCCGGTTTATTCATTGGAAAGCTTCACGCCACCCAAACGTATGGACGACCCGGAATTTGGTCACCCGAACGGGCACAAGATGCAGGGCGGCGTGTTCTGGCCACAGGCGGGATACGTCACCGACCCGGCCTTGTCGGCGCAGAACCTGATGGATGCCGCCAAACAGCATGGGGCAGAAGTGCGCACCGGGGCCGAAGTGGTTGAAATTCTGTCGGAAGGTGGTCGCGTGGCCGGGGTCAAGCTGGCCTCGGGCGAGGAAATCCGCGCCAAGGTCGTAGTAAATGTAGCCGGACCGGGGTCGGCTATCATCAACAAGATGGCTGGCGTATTGGATGACATGACCATCGAAACCCGCCCTCTGCGACAGGAAGTGGTCCACGTTCCCGCACCCGACGGGTTCGATTTCGAGAACGATGGCACCATCGTCTCGGATAGCGATATTGCGTGTTACTGCCGCCCTGAACATGGCAATCATATCCTCGTGGGTTCAGAAGATCCCGAATGCGATCCGCATCAATGGTGCGAGGATGACTTACACTACAATCACGACTTCACCGACCAGTGGACAACGCAGGCGATGCGCTATGCCCAGCGGGTGCCCAGCCTTGGCATTCCATCCAAAACCCGCGGGGTGGTCGATCTGTATGATGCGTCGACCGATTGGATTCCGATCTATGACAAATCCAGCCTGCCGGGGTTCTACATGGCCTGCGGCACCAGCGGGAACCAGTACAAGAACGCGCCGATTGCGGGCAAGATGATGACTGCCCTGATCGACTATTGCGAGGGCGGGGCCGATCACGACGTGCATCCCCTGCAATTCGAGCTGCCCTATATCAAGCGGATGATCGATGTTGGCTTCTACTCGCGTAAACGTCCGATCAATGAAGAAAGCAGTTTTTCGGTTCTGGGCTAGCCTGCCTGCAAAACTGCTCTAGTCTTTCCAGGAACTACGTGCGGGGTCCTGGATGACTGAACCATCGAACCGAGTTCTGATACTGGGCAGCGCGCCCGGCGCTTTGGCCGTGCAAGACTGGGCGCGCGATCCCTTTACCCATATTGTCGCGATCAACAACGCCTGGCGCATCCGGCCTGATTGGGACATTCTGATCCACCCCGAAGATTTCCCGATAACAAACCATCCAACTGGACTTGCCCCGCATCAGCGGATCATCACGGCGCAGGACTATGTACCGGCGCAAAATGGGTTCGGTGGATTTGTCTACGCTGGCGGGACGATGGCGTTTACAGCGGGCTATTGGGCTTTGGCGGCGCTACGGCCTGCGGTGCTGGCCTTTTTTGGCTGTGACATGATCTACCCCAGCGCCGGAAAAACACATTTCTACGGAACCGGAGAGGCAGACCCGCTGCGCGCGGATATCACTTTGCGATCGCTCGAGGCTAAATCGGCGCGCCTGGCGCTGTTTGGTGCAGTGCAGGGATGCCAGGTCGTCAGGCTGTCAAAAGGAGAGAGCCGTCTGCTGTTTCCGTCCGTCGGGATCGGTGATCTTGCAAGAGACGACTTACCCGAAACCGATGCGATGCAGGCTATTGTCCAGTCGGAGAATGAGCTGGGGTATCACGTGCCCTCGGGGCGGTATTGGGAAGTTGCGGACAGGTTCGACACTAGCAAGCTTGATGCGTTGGACCAGCAATGGCTGGCTGCCTATCGCGCGTCAGCCCTGAGAGATTTCGCCTGAAACGGTCAATAGATCAGGTGGCGAATTCGGCCCAGGCCCAGACCATCGCGATATAGGTCAGGTTGTGCATCAACTGGTCCAGACCCGCAGCGCGCCAAAAAGCAGCCTGTGTTGGCATCAGTTTTTTCTTGTCAGAATAACTGGCTTTGGCAAAATCGATGTTGAAATGTACGATCCACTCCAGGGCGGCTATTATAAGAATAAAAGCCCAAGGCGCACCGAACAGCACAAAGACAATAACGGATCCGATAACGTGTACGCCGGCATGTTGCGCGCGACCCCAGTGAAGATACTCACCACGACCGGATAGCATTTTGGGTGTCTGAAGGTAGAAATCCGCGAACATATGTTTGATCTGCAACAAGCAGAGCATCAACAACACTGCGCCCAAGCTGGCGGTCAAATTGTTTCTCCCGATATCGTCCTAAAGCGAACTCTAGGGGCTAAACTGGTGCGGCGCAAATAAACTAGGTCACACATGGCGAATTAATGTGCAAACTGGAAACTATTTGCGTCAGTGGTCACGAATGCTGTAAATTCAGCGTGTTGGATGCGCCGCAATTTCTTTCAGATCGGATCGGTGATTCAAAACAGGGGCAGGGTCCATAGAACGTTCGATTTTCCGGTTTATTTGGAAGTACTCAAAACGCGATCAGCTAATTCTGCTGGCCGTGACATCTACGCTATTTCCGCTGCTGTACCTGACACTGGAACTGCCCAAGCGCATCATCAACGATGCCATCGGTGCGACTAGTCCAATTGTAGATGTTCTGGGCTATGAGATTACTCAGACTACATTCCTGATCATCCTGTGTGGCGCGTTCTTGCTGGCGGTGCTGGCGCATGGCCTGATGAAGATGCGCATCAACACCATGAAAGGTGTACTCAGTGAACGGATGCTGCGCCGGTTCCGCTATCAGTTGATCAACCGCGCCCTGCGGTTCCCCCAACCGTATTTCGAGCGGGTCAGCCAGGGTGAGATGGTGTCGATGATCACTGCCGAAAGCGAGCCGATGGGTGGGCTAATGGGCGATGCGATCAGCCAGCCGGTTCTGCAGGCCGGACAGATGATCACGATCCTGTCGTTCCTGTTCCTGCAAAGCGTCTGGTTCGGGCTGGCCGCTGTGGCCCTGATTCCGCTGCAGGCTTGGCTAATTCCCAAGCTGCAGCGTCAGATCAACTTACTGAACAAGAAACGCATTCAGGAAGTCCGCATATTGGCCGCGCAAATTGGCGAGAATGCGGCCGGGGCTTCGACCCTGCGGGCCAATGGCGGTTGGCGTTATCGCCGGGCGATGATTTCGGAGCAGTTGGGACGGCTGTTCGGTATTCGGTTCGAGATCTACCAGAAAAAGTTCTTTATGAAGTTCATCAACAACTTCATTTCGCAGTTGACGCCGTTCATGTTCTATTTAATTGGCGGCCTTCTGGTTTTGCAGGGCTCGGTCTCATTGGGGGCGCTGGTGGCGGCGCTGGCGGCGTATAAGGACCTGAGCTCGCCTTGGAAAGAGCTGCTGACCTACTACAACCAGACGCAGGACATGTCGCTGCGCTGGGACGTGGTGGTCGAACGTTTTGCTCCGCCGGGAATGCCCGATGAAAAGCTGTTCGAGGGTGAGCCGGAAACGCGACCACATCTGAATGGGGATATCGCGCTGGATCGGGTTTCGGTTCGGGATATGGACGGCAATCAGGTTTTGGATGATCTGAACCTTACCTTTAAGGGCGGCCAAACTGTTGGGATTGCGGCCCCCAGCGAAGAGGACCGGCGCGCCGTTGCTGAGTTGCTGACGCGGGAAATCCTACCCAGCGCGGGCCGGGTCGAGATTGGTGGCGAAAACCTTTCGAACCTGCATCAAAGCGTGGTGGCCGCGCGCATTGGCTACGCCTCGTCACGCCCGGTCATGTTTCAGGGGACGTTGGGCGACAATGTGATGATGCCGATGCGTCAGAGGCCGCTGACAACGCAGTCCGACGACCCTGATTTTGCTGAGACACAGCGGGCAGGCAACAGCGCCGATCCGTATGATGCCGAGTGGCTTGACCCGTCTCAGGCCGGGTTGGACAGCCCCGACGCGCTGCGCGATTGGTGGTTGCACCTGATTGACGGCATGGGGTCAGGGGCGGCTTTGTTCCAGCGTGGATCAGAGCAAGTGTTTGATCCGGTTGAACACCCGGAATTGGCCAGCAAACTGGTCGAGCTGCGCCCCTTGGTCCAGCAGGCGGTGCAAAAGGCTCGGTTGGAACAACAAGCTTTGGTGTTTGATCGCGACACCTACAACCCGGCCTTGCCGGTGGTGGAAAACCTGCTGTTCGCCACGCCGCGCGTGCCGGTCACGCAGGAATTGCTGGCGCAGCAGACCGTCTTTTTGGGGCAACTGCGCGAGTTTGGCTTGGATGAAACACTGGTTGGCCTGACCCGGGATGTGATCGAGATGCTGCGTCAGATCTTTGGTCTGGACGGCACCGACCACCCGCTGTTCCGCAAGTTGGGACTTGAGGCGCAAACCTATGAGGCCGCGCTGGAACTGGTCGAGCGGACCAGGAATGAGGGCGTATCCGGTCTGGATGATGAACAACTGGCCAATCTACTGGCGGTGCCATTCGTGATTTCGGCGGAACAGATTGGGCCTGCCTTTACCGATGAGTTAAAGAACCGAATCCTCGAACTGCGTCACAGCCATTCCGAGAAACTGCTGGGGCGGTTGCATGACGTTTTCGTCTCGTTGGACAAAACGGCATTTGCGCCGGGTCTGACCGTTATGGAAAACGCTCTGTTCGGCAAAGTCAGTCAGATCGGGGGCGGTCGTTCGGACGAGGCGCGTAAGCTGATTGTCGATGTGCTGGACGAAAACGGCGCGCGCCCGCAGGTGGTCGAGCTGATCTATGACGTCCCGGTTGCAATCGGTGGTCAGAACTTGCCCGCCGTTTTTGCCGAACCACTGGCCTTTACCCGCGCGACGATCAAAAAGCCGGACATCCTGATCCTGGAAAACGCACTCGCCAGCTATGACATGGCGACCCAGGTCGCTGTTTACAAAAACCTGCGTCAGTTGTTGCCGGACACGACCGTCATCTATCTGAACGACCAGTTCGAAAATCCGGATGTATTCGACATGTTTGTCGAAATCCGGCAAGGTCGTGTGGTCTCGGACGGAGGGTATGATGCCGTGGAAGAGGACAGCGCCGCCTCAGCCGATCTGGCGCGCAAGCTGCGCGCGTTGGAACAGACGCCACTGTTTTCCGGTCTTGACCGCAGGCAGTTGCGTCTGCTGGCCTTTGGTGCGCGCTGGTTCGATGCCAAACCGGGCGAGGTTGTGTTCCTGAAGGATGACCAGCCCACCGATGGAGCTTATGTGGTGCTGGAGGGCGAGGCCGGGCTGTACCTGCCGCAGATGGAAGGGCCCGATCAGCTGATCACTAAGGTAGGGCCGGGGGCACTGGTGGGCGAACTCGGGCTGATCCGCAAAGAACCCCGCGCGTTAAGCATGATTGCCGAGACAGAACTGTCATGCCTGAGGATCGGTGAAGAGGAATTCCTGGCGGTCGTCGAAAACGATGCCGCGACCGCGTTCAAGCTGATGCAGGTGATTGCTGGGTACGTCTCTAACTAGATCTTGGGCTTGCAGAACAATTCGTAAAGCAGCCCGATGACCTGCGCGGTGTTGCCGTCGTGCAGTGAGTAGTAAATCGTCTTGCCGTCCCTGCGCGTAGACACCAGACGTTCCTGCCGTAACCGGGCCAGCATCTGGCTGACGGCGGCCTGCCGGATTTGCAGCAGGTCCTCGAGTTCACCCACTGATTTTTCACCGTCGCCCAGATGACACAGAATCATCAACCGGCCTTCATGGGCCAGTGTTTTCAGAAACGCCGCAGCCCGCGCGGCGCTTTCTTTCATGTCCGCCGGGTTTTCAGAATGTGCGCCTTCGGTGTCTTGGGCTTTGGGGGTCACACGCAGCCTGTTTATTCGCAATGGGGTTGGACCAATATGCCCTGAAACCGGTTTGGTTGTCACCCCTCGGTCGCTGGCGCTCCCCCTTGAAAGGCGTTGCCGTTGACATAGTCGCAAGGTTCTTCCTGCATTTGCAAATGCAGCCCGTCGCCGGTGTAGGGATGCGCGCGGGCCAGGTCCTCGTCCACCTCGATCCCAAGGCCGGGCGCGGTTGGGGCGGTCACGAACCCATCATCGACACGCAAAACGCCTTTAATCAGCTGATCGTGGAAAGGCGTTTCGATGGTCTCCAGCAGCAACAGATTTGGGATCGACGCGGCCAGATGGATATTGGCGGCCCATTCGATTGGTCCGGCATATAGATGCGGTGCCATTTGGGCATTGAACACCTCGGCCATGGCGGCGACCTTCTTCATCTCCCATATGCCACCGGCGCGGCCAAGGGCAGGTTGCAGGATCTCAGCGGCCCCGGCGCGCAGTACCGCTCCGAATTCGGCCTTGGTGGTCATGCGTTCACCGGTCGCGATAGGGATTCGGACGTTGCGGGCGACGCGGGCCATATCCTCGATCATGTCAGGTGGGGTGGGTTCTTCGAACCACAGTGGCGAATAGGGCTCTAGCG
This sequence comes from Ruegeria sp. ANG10, assembly GCF_040705255.1. Taxonomy (NCBI): domain Bacteria; kingdom Pseudomonadati; phylum Pseudomonadota; class Alphaproteobacteria; order Rhodobacterales; family Roseobacteraceae; genus Ruegeria; species Ruegeria sp. ANG10. Next base: position 99,978 of record NZ_JBFCVU010000011.1, on the reverse strand, counting down.
CCTGACCCAACCGGATTGCGCCTGCGGTGTTGAACTGACCATGGGTGCCAAACAGTAGGTCGGCCCTGTCCCCCACGGCCTCGCGAATGGCTTTGCAGAACGCGACCGACATTGAGATATCAGACATGGCAGGCATATGTCCGCCACGGATCGTATAGGGGCCTGCGGGGTCGAATTTCACCGCGGTGAATCCCCGCCGTACCATCTCGGCCGCGCATTCACCGGCCTGATCGGGTGAGGTCCAGAAATCGGACAGATCATGTTGCGGTAGGGGATAAAGGTAGGTGTAGGCCCGGATGCGTTCGTTCATCACCCCACCCAGCAGGGCATAGACCGGGCGGTCGCGATCCTTGCCCAGTATATCCCAACAGGCGATCTCAAGCCCCGAAAACGCGCCCATAACAGTCAGATCGGGTCGCTGAGTAAAGCCGCTGGAATAGGCACGGCGGAACATCAACTCGATGTTTTCGGGGTTTTCGCCCTGCATATGCCGTTCGAACACATCCCGGATCACATGCTGCATCGCGTCGGGACCAACGGATGAGGCATAACATTCCCCCCAGCCGGTGATCCCGGTATCGGTCGTCACCTTGACCAAAATCCAATACCGCCCGCCCCATCCCGGCGCAGGCGGGGCCGTGACGATGATATCTAGGTCCTGCAGTTTCATCCGGTGTCCTCCCCTTGGATGGCGTCAGCCCCTGTCGAACAGGATCACGTTGCGCTTGGCCGATCCGGTTTTGGTGTCTTCGATGGCCTCGTTGATCTGATCCAGGGACCACCGGCCCGAGATCAGCTCGTCCAATTTCAGCCGCCCCTGTTCATACAGGTCGATCATCCACGGGATATCGCGCTGAATAACAACATCGCCCATTTTTGAGCCCACCATGCCCTGACCCAGCGCGGCCAGAACTACAGGTTCATAGCTGGACATATCGCCCGAATGCGGCATACCGATCATGATCGCCCGACCGCCCCGACCCAAGTATCGCGGGGCCTGATCATAGGCCGGGATTGCGCCGACGGTGATCAGAACGGCATCTGCGCCGCGCCCACCCAGTGCCTTGTAGGCGGCTTGCCATGGCTTGTCTTGACTGGCTAAGACGCCATGCGTCGCGCCAAATTCCATGGCGATGTCCAGCTTTTCCTCGGTCATATCGACGGCCACAATCCGACGGGCCCCGGCAATACGGGCCCCCTGAATGGCGTTTAACCCGACACCACCCGCGCCGATGACCACCACGTCCTGACCAGGGCGTAGCTTCGCCGCATTCACCGCCGCACCAACCCCGGTGATCACGCCACAGGACAGCAGGCTGGCCACGTCTTTGGGCATTTCAGCGGGGAGTTTCACGATCTGGCGGTGGCTGACGACAACCTTTTCGGCAAAGGCACCGCAGGCCATCGCCTGATCTAAGGGACCACCGTCCACTGTCTGCAGCGGTCCTTTGACGGTGTCATAAGGCGTTTCGCAGATGGTTGGCTGGCCGCCTGCGCAAGACGGGCAGGACCCGCAGGCGCGGATCAGCGTGACAACGACCGGGTCGCCGACCTTGAAACCCCCGGCCTCATCACCAATTGCAGTGATCACCCCGGCGGCCTCGTGCCCATAGACGGCTGGCAAATGCCCACCCCACGCGCCGCTGGCGAAAGTGATGTCAGAGTGGCAGATGGCCACGGCATCCAACGTCACCTCGACTTCGCCTGTGGCGGGAGGGGCCAGAAGAACATCCTCGATGACCAGAGGTTCGTTGAACGCCCTGCACACGGCGGCTTTGATGGTTTGCATTGTGTCACTCTCTTGGTTTTGGCCACGGTGGCGCGTGAGAGCGAGAGTCGCAAGACGGAAACCGTCATTAGGAGGTCGTTGTTACGCCACGACTGGGCGCGATCGCAGAAACAAGGCAAATCCCACGACCATCAAAAGCAGTGCCAGCAGGAAGGGCGCGCCGGGCAGATAGATTGCCGCCTCGGGTTTGGCAAAATGTGCGAACACGCTGGTCATCACCAGTGGCGAAATCACCATCGACAGCGCATGCAGCGAGGTCAGCACCCCCTGCAACTCACCTTGCTGCGAATCCGGGGTGGCGCGAGATGTCAGGGCCTGAAGGGCGGGGGTCACGACAGCTCCGGCGGCGGTGATCGGGATCAGCATCAGAGCGATGAAGCCATTGGTCAGGAAAGCCAACAGCAAAAAGCTGACCACTTCGAAAGCCATACCGTAGATGATCGTTACCCTCTCACCCAGATATCGGGTCGCGGGGCGGATCAGGCCACCTTGCACAGCGGCCATGCCGATCCCATACAAGCCCAGTGACAGACCGATCATTTGCGGTGACCAGCCAAAGCGCTCGGTTGTGAAATAGGCCCAGATTGCGGGGTAAACGTAGATGGACACCGAATAGAGGAAATAGACCCACAGCATCGGGCGGATGCCCGGCAACGATGCGATGGCGCGTAAAGAGTTGACCGGATTTGCGCGGCGCAGGCTGAAGGCCCGGCGGGTTTTGTCGGTCACCGTTTCCGGCATGACCAGAAGGCCGCCCAGAAAAGTCAGCGCGGACAAGGCCGCTGCCGCCCAGAAAGGCGCGCGGGTTCCGTATTCGCTCAGCAACCCGCCGATGACTGGGCCCAACACAAACCCCACCCCAAAGGCAGCTCCTAGCAGGCCAAAATTCGCAGCCTTTTCGTGGGGTTTCGAGACATCCGCCATGAACGCTGCAGCTGTGGCATGGGTGGCGGCAGTGATACCGCCCACGATACGCCCGGCCAGCAGCAACCAGATGCTACCGGCAATCGCCATCACTACATAGTCCAGCGACATTACGAACAACGACACCAACAGCACAGTACGCCGGCCATAGGCGTCGGATAGGTTGCCCAGAATTGGCCCAAATACGAATTGCATCGCGGCAAAGGCGGTGCTGAGCACACCGCCCCAGATCGCTGCATCGGCCAGGGTGCCGCCCTGAACCTCGACGATCAGCTCTGGCATGATGGGCAATACCAGACCGATGCCCATGGCGTCGATCATCACCGTGCCGAGTACAAAGAGAAAGGGTAGACGCATAAATACCGCTCGCGAGAATCGCCCGGACCCTATCACGCTTCGTTCACCTGTGAAGCACCTGTAACGTCAGGTCATGCCGCCGGTAATTTTTGTTCCAGATCGTCCAGGATTTCGGACAGAAGACGGGGATGAGAGAAGAACGGAGAATGCGAACTGCTGATCGATTTTCGCAAATCTTCAGGTGCCACGCGGCTCATCTGTTCTTCGTATTCCCTCGGGATCGTATGGTCGTCCGTCGCGGTGATGTAAGCCTTGGGGACTCGCGCGAAATTTTCGGCAACGGACAGCGGAGTTTCCTGCGGTGCGATGGGCTGAGGGCACATGCGTGCAAGGGCATAGGGTACGGTTTCAGGTGCGCAGTCGTGATAAAACAAATCTTGCACCATGTCTGGCCTGAACGTGTAGGATAGGCAATCGGTGGATTTTTCGACGGCATCGACGACCAGTTGGCGTGGGGCCCTTTTGCGCATCTCAATCATCGAAAGGCCATCTTGCGGAACATATGCGCACAGATAGATCAGGGCGCGCATGGCGTCCGGGGCCGCCTCGGCGGCGGCGCTGACGGGATAGCCGCCCCAGGAATGGCCAACGAGGATCGTCTGCGGGGTCGAGGCCGAAAGAACTGCATCGCGGCAACTGTCCAGCGTGACGTCGGCAATCGGCGTCGGGTCCGAGCCGTGGCTGGGCAGGTCAATTGCGCGCGCCGTGTGACCCAGTGCCGTCAGGGCGGGAATGACATCACGCCAGCACCATGCGCCATGACACGATCCATGGACCAACAGAAAATCTGCCAAAACAGTGCTCCTTCAAATATGTCCGATATCGGTCAGAAAATTACGCAGCAGGGCGGCGTATTCCGCCGGTTGTTCAACACAGGGCAGGTGACCGGCCCGGCGCATCAGTTCGAATTTCGAGCCAGGGATAAGTTCAACAGTTTCGCGCACCAGATCCGGAGGGGTCGAGCCGTCCTCGCTGCCGGCAATGCCCAGCGTCGGCAGGCGCAGGCCGCTGGTAGGAGTGAAGAAATCTGTGCCCGAAATCGCAGCACAGCAACCCAGATAACCGTCAACGGGCTGTCGAACCATCATGTTGCGCCACAGCAGGTGTTCCGGCGCTGAGCGGAAACTTTTGGAAAACCACCGTTCCATCGTCGCATCGGCCAGCGCTTCGATACCGCCTTGGCGGACCGCATCCATACGGTCCTGCCAGATTGAAGGGATGCCGATCTTGGCGGCGGTGTTCGACAGGACCAGCGCGCGGATTTGATCCATACGCTTTACCGCCAAACCCTGCGCGATCAGGCCACCGATGGACAGGCCGACAAAGACGCAATCGCGAACGTCCAACAGATCCAGCAATGCCTCGGCATCGCGCACCAGCGCGCCCATGGAATACGGGGCAGGCGGTTGTGACGATAGGCCATGCCCGCGCTTGTCATAGCGAATGATCCGTAAACCGGCAGGCAGATGCGGCAGCATCGCGTCCCAAAGGCGCAGATCGGTTCCTAGCGAGTTGGCAAAAACAATGGGCGCGCCGTTTGGATCACCATCGACGCGATAGTGCAACTGCACTTCTCCAATATCTGCGATCTGCATGACACAATCCCCTGTCGTCATACTTTAAGGTATCAGGTTGACCCAAACATTGATCAATGTCAGGTCAGGAATTCCAGCGCTTTTCCAAAGACTTCCGGGTCCACATTGCCCCCCGAGGCCACGACGATCACCGCGTCGCCTTCGATTTGTTCTTTGCGGAAAAGGGCCGAAGCCAACGAAACCGCGCCGCCCGGTTCTAGCACGATTTTCAGACGCAGAAAGGCCAGAGCCATCGCACGCATGGCTTCCACTTCAGTGACCGACAGGCCCGGACCACACAAGCGGCTGAGAATTGGAAAGGTAATCTGTCCGGGCTGCGGCGTCAGGATCGCGTCACAGATATTGCCCGCAGTTTCAGCATTGGCCTGAATCTGACCGCTGGCCAATGAGCGTTTGACGTCGTCGAACCCTTCGGGCTCGCATGTGCGGGCGCGCAGTCCGGGTGCGTGACCTTCGAGCGCCAGCGCGATCCCCGAAGTCAACCCGCCACCACCGCAGCAGACCAGAACATCCGCCTGTTCAACGCCCAATTCGGCGGCCTGCCGGGCAAGCTCCAACCCGGTGGTGCCCTGACCGGCGATCACCTGCGGTTCATCATACGGGCGGATTAGGGTCAGGCCGTGTTCGGCGGCCAGGGATTCGCCAATCTCTTCGCGGCTTTCGTTTGCGCGATCATACAGGACGACCTCGCCCCCCAGCGCGCGGGTGTTGTCGATCTTCAACTGGGGCGCGTCCGAGGGCATGATGATCACTGACGAAATGCCGTGTCGTGCTGCGGCTAATGCCACTCCCTGCGCGTGATTGCCCGAGGAATAGGCGATCACGCCGCGCTGTCGGTCCTGTGCGTTCAGCGCCGAGATCGCCGACCACGCGCCACGGAACTTGAAGCTGCCCGTATGTTGCAGGCATTCGGGCTTTACCAGCACCCGACGCCCCGCCAGGTCATCCAGAAAGGGCGACGTCAACAGCGGTGTTTCCCGAACGTGACCCCTCAGCCGATCGGCGGCGGCTTCGATCATCTCCAAAGTGCTCATACGGTATCCAATACTTTGCGGATAAGGGCCAAAGACTGCGGTTCGTCCAGAAACGGCACATGGCCGCGATCCGGTATTTCTGCCGAGATAAGATCGGGGTTGCGTTTGTGCATCTCGACCAGCGTATCCTTGCCGAGAAGATCCGAATTTGCGCCCCGAATGACCCCGGTGGGTATGTGGCGCAAGGCTTCGAAGAACATCCACAAATCCGGGAATTCGCCCGCAGCGGCTTGTTCCAATAGTGCAGTCCGCAAGGCCGGATCATAGCGCAACGTTAGGCCGTCCTCGGTCTGTTCGTATTGGGTTTCCACCTGCTGCCGCCACCGGTCCTGCGAAACGCCGGGGAATTGCTGCCCCATCACCTGCTGCAAGATTATCGCGGCTTCGTCATAGGTTTTAGAGGTCGGCTGCTTGCCCACATAATCCATGATCTTGGCAATACCTACAGGGTCGATTACCGGGCCGACATCATTCAGAATCACTCCGGACAGCCGTTCGGGATGGCTGACGGCCAGCGCCATGGCAATCAATCCGCCGCGCGAAGTGCCCAAGACAACCGCACGGTCCAATCCCAGATGATCTAGCAGCTCGATCACATCAAGGGATTCGCGGATGATGTTATAGTTCATGTAGTCCGGGTCATGATCCGATTGCCCGCGCCCCCGGTAATCCATCGTGATCATCCGCACATCGGTGATATGTGGCGCCAGGAACGCGAAATCCTGGCTGTTGCGGGTCAGTCCGGCAAGGCACAACACCGGAGTACCGGTCCCGATGTCATCGAAGAAAAGGCGCCTGTCATCAGACGTGGTGAAAAAAGCCATTAAACTCCGGCGAGTTGAGGGATCGTTGTCAGGTCGGACAGAACATGTGCGGGCTTCCATGGCAAGCGGTCTATTGGCTCATCTGCACGATTAACCCAGGCGGTTACGAACCCGTACCCGCTGGCCCCGGCGGCGTCCCATCCGTTCGAGCTGACAAAAAGCACCTCGTCACGGGCGCAGTTAAAACGCTGCTGCACCAGATCGTAGACACTGGAATGAGGTTTGAAGACGCCGACACTTTCGACTGACAGCACAGCGTCCAGCACGCCGCCAATCCCTGCCGATTGCACTGCACCATCCAACATGGGCGGCGACCCGTTGGACAGTATCGCGGTGTTCAATCCGCCCTCTTTCAGGGCAGTCAGCATTTGGGGCACTTCCGGATAGGCCTGCAATTCCCAATACAGGTCCAGCAGACGTTGGCGCAGGGTGGGATCGCCCTCAAGCCCGGTGGCGTCCAACGCCCAGTCCAGCCCGTCTTGCGTGACATCCCAGAAATCGGCATGGGCATCGGTGATCGCGCGCAGCCAAGTGTATTGCAACTGTTTCAGCCGCCAATGATTTGCCAATTCGGGCCATTTCTGTTGCAGCTTCTCGAACCCGGGCTCGGATGCGGCTTGCCGCGCGGCGGCGGCAACGTCGAACAGCGTGCCATAGGCATCGAATACGCAAGTGGTGATCGGCATCAATTCCCCTCCCTCATTCGCGCGCAGGTTGGCACAAGTGATGCAGGCACAAAAGGGGGGAGGGTTTACAATAGCGCGTTACCCCCTAGGGTTGGCCGCTCAATTTCTTAACGGCCGGAGGCCACCTATGACCGAGATCAAACAAGGCGACACGGTTCGCATCCATTACAAGGGTACTTTGCTGGACGGAAACGTGTTCGACAGTTCCGAAGGGCGCGACCCGCTGGAATTTGTGGTTGGGTCCGGTCAAATCATTCCCGGTCTGGATACGGCCATGCCCGGTCTGACAGCTGGCGAAAAAAAACGGGTCGAGATTGCCTGCGTGGATGCCTATGGCCCGATCAATCCGGCGATGCGGCAGCAGATCCCGCGCGAAGGGATACCGGATGACATCCCGCTTGAGCCTGGCACTCAGCTACAGATGCAGACACCGGATGGGCAAGCGCTGCCTGTGACGGTGGTGGAGGTGGATGACGCAACCGTCACGCTGGACGCCAATCACCCGTTGGCCGGTCAGGATCTGATTTTTGATATCGAGGTTGTTTCAATCAACTGACAACTGTGGGCCAGCGTGTTGGATCAGCCTGAGATCAGGCTGGTCCAGGATGTGAGGGTGGTGCGGACTTCTGCCTGTGTGAAGAACACAAACAGCATCAGCAGCGTGGTCAGGGCCAGCAATGCGATCCGGCCGCGTTGCCCCAGAAAACCCGATTTGCGCCGGGATGCCCGTGTGGTGGTGGCGATGATTTGTTCTGCTTTGCTCATGCCGCTATCACTGCCCGGAAAAGATGGTTAAATCTTGGCACGGACAGGGAAAGATCAGGTCACATGTGATCGGGTTGCGGCATGCCCAGAACATGGAAGCCACCGTCCACCCGAATTATCTCGCCCGAGGTGCAGGCCCCGACGTCCGAAGTTAGGTAAACGGCGGTGCCGCCGACGGCTTCGAGCGTTGCGTTTGCGCGCATCGGTGCGTTCTGATCGCAGAACTTGTAGGTCTTGCGCGCACCGCCGATGGCCGCACCTGCCAGCGTTTTCATCGGGCCGGGTGAGATGGCGTTCACGCGGATGCCTTCGGGTCCCAGATCATTGGCCAGATAGCGGGTCGCCGATTCCAGCGCTGCCTTGGCCACGCCCATAACGTTGTAGTTCGGCACGACCCGGTTCGAACCCTGGTAGGTCAGCGTCAGCAGTGAACCACCATTGTCCTTCATCAACGGATAAGCGCGGCGCGCAACCTCGATAAACGAATAGGCCGACACATCCATGGAGTGTTTGAAATTCGCCCGCGTGGTGTTCAGGAACCGGCCGGTCAGTTCGGATTTATCCGAATAGGCGATCGCGTGAACCACGAAATCAATTGTCGGCCAGCGCGCGCCCAGCTCATCGAACGCACGGTCCAGAGATTCGTCGTCAGTGACATCTGCATCCACCATGAAATCGCTGCCCAGGCTTTGGGCCAATGGCTCCAGCCGTTTTCCGAAGGCTTCACCCTGATAGGTGAAGGCCAGTTCTGCGCCGGCTTCGTGCATGGCCTTGGCAATGCCCCACGCAATCGAGCGGTCATTTGCCACGCCCATGATCAGGCCGCGTTTGCCCTTGAGAGTATCCGACATCGTATTCACCCGTTATACTTTGACAGAACCATGGACCCGTTTGTGCCACCAAAGCCGAAGCTGTTGGTCATCACGCTGTCCAAGCCTGCGTTTTCAACTACTTGAGTTGCAATTTCACCGGGCAGGATGCCTTCGGCAAGTGTGTCGACGTTGATCGACGGAGTAATGAAATCATGGTGCAGCATCAGCAGGCAGAAGACCGCTTCAAGCGCACCTGCGGCACCCTGTGCGTGGCCCGTCATCGACTTTGTCGATGAAATCGGGGGCACATTGCCTTCGCCAAAGATACGGCGCACGGCCTCGACCTCTCCCACGTCGCCGACCGGGGTCGAGGTGCCGTGAGCGTTGATGTAGCCGACCTTGCGGCCTTCTTGCAGGGTCGAAAGGGCCAAGCGCATCGCGCGCTCACCCCCCTCACCGGACGGGGCCACCATGTCGTGGCCGTCCGAGGTCGCGGCATAGCCGGTCACTTCGGCATAAATCTTGGCACCGCGGGCCAGCGCGTGCTCCAGATCCTCAAGCACAACGATGCCGCCGCCGCCCGAGATCACGAACCCGTCGCGATTCTGGTCGAACGCGCGCGAGGCTTTGTCGGGCGTGTCGTTGTATTTCGAGGACATCGCGCCCATCGCGTCGAACAGGCAGGACAGGGTCCAGTCCAGTTCTTCTCCGCCGCCGGCGAACATAACGTCCTGTTTGCCCAGCATGATCTGTTCGGCCGCGTTGCCGATGCAATGCAGCGAGGTCGAACAGGCCGAAGTGATCGAATAGTTGATGCCCTTGATCTTGAACGCTGTCGCAAGGTTGGCCGAGATCGTCGAGCACATGCATTTCGGAACCGCGAACGGCCCGATCCGCTTGGTTGCGCCGGTTTTCAGCACCGTCTGATGCGCGGTCAGCATGGCGCTGGTCGACGGGCCGCCCGATCCGGCCACAAGCCCGGTGCGCGGGTTCTGAACCTGATCCTCGGTTAGTCCTGAATCTGCAATTGCCTGGGTCATGGCAATATGGGCGTAGGCCGCGCCGGGCCCCATGAAGCGCAGGGTGCGCTTGTCTACATGCTCGGATACATCAATATCCAGCGATCCGGCGATTTGGCTGCGAAAGCCATGTTCGACCATCTGCTCGTTGGCCACGATGCCGGATTTACCTGCCTTGAGTGAGGCCAGAACCTCTTCGGCATTGTTCCCGATGGAAGAGACAACCCCCAGACCGGTGACAACTACTCGACGCATGTGCGTGCTCCTTATTTCAAGCCAGTCCGGCTTAGGCTTCGGACAGAACGACTTTCATATCTTTGACGTCGTAAATCATTTCGCCGTCCGCTTCGACGATACCATCTGCCACGCCCATCGTCAGGCGGCGAGTCTGGATCGCTTTCTTGAAATCAATCTTGTAGGTCAGCATTTTACGGTCCGGGCGCACCATGCCGGTCAGTTTGACCTCGCCCACGCCCACCGCCATGCCGCGCCCTTGCCAGCCGCGCCAGCCCAGGTTGAAGCCGGTAAGCTGCCACAGACCGTCCAGCCCAAGACAGCCAGGCATGATTGGGTTGCCGGGAAAGTGGCAGTCAAAGAACCACAGGTCCGGGGTAATATCGAATTCGGCCAGCACATGGCCTTTTCCGTGCGCACCGCCATCTTCCGAAATGTCGGTGATGCGGTCCATCATCAGCATCGGCGGAGCAGGTAGCTGCGCGTTACCGGGGCCGAATAACTCGCCACGGGCGCATTTCAGCAGATCGTCTTTGTCAAAGCTGCTCGGGAATTGGGCCATTCTGCCGCCTCTCCTGCCAGGGGTCCGTTTATCTAATCTGGCCTCACCTAGCACCCGTATGCAAGGTCCTGCAAGAGCGGTCGCCCACATCATGTTGTGTTCAGGGCATTCTTTGCGAATGAATTTCATTTGAAATTGCCTGGCCGGAACCCTTATATATAGTTCAGAAAAGAACAGGTATCGGATTCATGACACCTCAGAGCCGAAACATAGCGACTTCCTGGTTGGTTGACGCAGGATTACGCCCGACGCGTCAGCGCGTTGTCTTGGCCGAATTGCTGGTGGGCGACGGTAAACATCGTCATGTCACGGCCGAAAGCCTGTTTGATGCGGCCAAGAAGAACGGCGATGCTGTTTCGCTTGCGACCGTGTATAACACCCTGCGCGCGTTTTGCGACGCCGGGGTGCTGCAGGAAATCACGGTGGACGGGTCAAAAAGCTATTTCGACACCAACACCCATGATCACCCCCACTTTTTCTGGGAGGATGAGAGTCGCCTAAGCGATGCGCCCTCGGATCAATTGGTGATTCAGCGCTTACCCGAGGCACCCGAAGGGGTTGAAATCGCATCTGTCGACGTCGTGATCCGCCTGCGCAAAAAATAATTTTACGGTTTTAGATCAGATAGGGCCTGCTCGGCGGTCGCAATCTGCGCGTCCGAGGGGCCAGTGCCATGTCGTGCCAGGACCACGGGTTCTGCCGTGAACGGGTTCGAGACGGGCAGGCTTAGCAAAGGCATCCCATCATAACTGATATCGGCGGGTGGATTGGCATAGCTGATTGCAACTCCTTCGCCATGCGCCGCGAGGCTGCGCTGAATTTCCAACGAGGCCGCGCGATGTGCAACCGTTGGATTTTCCCCAATCTGTCGAAACAGCCCCAATACATGCTGTGCCGACAACCCTTCCTCTGACAGGATCAGCGGGTAGGCCGCCAGGTCCTGAAGGGAAACGTCGCTTTGTGCGGCCAAGGGATGATCCGGCGCCAGCAGAGCATGCGGCGTGCTTGTGAACAGCGTCTGCTGGGTAAAACTTGCATCCATGCTGAGCCCATAGGTCAGGGCAAGGTCAATCCGCCCGTCAATCAGGCCCGAGATCAGCCCTTCGAAACTGTCCACCCTGTAGGTGATTGCAACGTCCGGCATCTGCACACGCAACTGGCGCAAGGCGCGTGAAAGCAGGAAGGGCGCCAGATCAACAAAACACCCCAGCCGCAGTCGCGTCTTACCCGCGTCGATATCAGTGGCATTTTCCAACCGGGCGGCACTGGCCAGCAGCGCCTCGGCCTCATCGATGAAACTGCGGCCCTGTGGTGTCAGCGCCATGGCTGCCCCACGCCTGCGGGCGAATAGGGGATAACCCAGCTGTTCCTCGACCCGCGTCAACGCGTTGGACAGCGCAGGTTGCGAGACATTCAGGTGCAGTGCGGCGGCGGACAGGCTGCCATGCCGCCCGATGGCGCAGACATATTCATATTGGCGCAGGGAAATATATAACATGAAGTTAAGTCTACCTTTGAAAGATATGACTTGAACAGAGGGCTTTGTCATGTGCAGATCACACAACCCTACGGAACGGAGACAGACATGACGCACCCTCTGGTCACGCAAGAGATGATCGACACTTTCCAGCAGGACGGCGTTGTCCTGATCAGGGGGCTTTATACCGGTCACGTCGAAACGCTGCGCGAAGGCGTTGCCGCGAATATGGCCGAGCCGGGCCCGTATGCGTCGGAAAACAAGAAACAGGGTGAGACCGGTCTGTTCTTTGACGATTACTGCAACTGGTCGCGGATTGATCAGTTTCGGGAAGTGATCGAAAACTCTCCGGTGGCCGAGGTTGCAGCGGATCTGATGCAGTCGCAAACCGTGCAGATGTTCCACGATCACGTTCTGGTCAAAGAGCCGGGCACCTCGATGGCGACACCGTGGCATCAGGACGGGCCGTATTATTTCGTGGAAGGGCAGCAGACGATCAGCTTCTGGTCGCCGCTGGATCCGGTAAAAAAGGCGACGCTGCGTTGCGTGGCGGGGTCGCACCGTTGGGAGAAAGAGGTCCTGCCGACCCGCTGGGTATCGGAAGAAGGGTTCTTCCCCGACGAAGGCCAGTACATCCCCGTTCCGGACCCGGATGCCGAGGGCATGAAGGTTGTGGAATTCGAAATGGAGCCGGGTGATGCAGTGGCTTTCAACTATCGCACGCTGCACGGCGCGCGCGGGAACCAATCAGACAGCCGCCGCAGGGCGTTTTCGCTGCGTCTGGTTGGGGATGATGCACGTTATGCGGAGCGACCGGGCCGGACCTCGCCCCCGTTCCCGGGCCATGACATGACGCCCGGCCAACGCCTGCGCGAGGATTGGTTCCCGGTGCTGCTACGGCGCTAGGCGGACTTAGAACCACTGGCCCGATTCGATCAGTCCGAGATCGAGCAATTGGCCGGACTTCCACTGAAATGACACCGAGTTGTGCCAACAAAAACTTGGAATGTCGAAGGTGGACCCGGCGTTGGTTTTCAACGCTTTGGCCGCGCGGAATGAGCATACGGCCGCCGTCATATTGTGATGCCACGGGCAGGAATAGGTGTTGTATTCCGGCTCGTTAAAGGTGTGGTCGGGCCGCAATTCCAACCCCTTGCGCGATTTGAACAGAGCAATCCGGTCGATGCGGCGGCGTTCATAGGGGATGTGATCTTCGAACCGCCAGCGCAGGCCGCCGGACATGTCCAACTGCCGCTCGACCGGGTGGCCTTCGGCGTCATGGCGGGTGTGGGCGTAATATCCTGTGCTGTCCAGCATGGCGTGATCCGGGGCAACGCCGTTTGGAAAGGTGTTCAGGTCGTCAGCATAAAGGTCGACGACATGACTTAGCATGGCGTCGCGGCGTTCCTCGGTATGGAAGGCCAACAATTCGCCCACCGTGCGGGTCTCGCAAAATGGAAAGAACAGGTACTCGGCATTATAGCAGTAATACATCCAGATACCCGGCGCGGCCTGAATGATCTTGTTGATGGTGTCAAATGCAACCGTGCTGGGCACGCAGGTCAGGGTGACCCTGTGGATGCGCTCAGACAGTTCAGAACCCAGCGCGAAATCCTGCGGCATGAACGCAATCACGGATTTAAAACCCAGATGCAGATGGTGGCGCAGGGTGCTGTCGACCTCGACATCATCTTCGACGAAGATCAGCGCGACAGGACCTTTGGCCAAGGCGGATTTGCCTGAGGCGAGGAAATCATCGAGAGAGTCGTATTGCATTGCCTGTCCGGTTCCACTTTGCTGGAATCTGCTGTCAAAATCGGGTATCCGCCCCGGCATTGCAAGCGGCGTTCGTAGGGTATAGATGACGCCGATCCCGTCAGCGCAAAGGCCATACCCATGTCGGAACCCAAAAAGCTGTATATCAAAACCTATGGTTGCCAGATGAACGTCTACGACAGCGAACGCATGTCCGAGACGCTGGGTGGGCAAGGCTATGTGGAAACGCAAAGCCCCGATGATGCCGACATGATCTTGCTGAACACCTGCCATATCCGAGAAAAGGCCGCCGAAAAGGTCTATTCCGAACTTGGCAGGTTCAAAGGTTTGAAGGCCGAAAAGCCTGACCTCAAGATCGGCGTGGCGGGTTGTGTGGCGCAAGCCGAGGGTGAAGAGATCATGCGCCGTCAGCCGCTGGTCGATCTGGTTGTGGGGCCGCAAAGCTATCACCGCCTGCCCGAGATGGAGGCCAAGACGCGCACCGGCGCCAAGGCGCTGGACACGGATTTCCCCGAAGAGGACAAGTTCGAAAAGCTCAAAAACCGTCCCAACGCCAAGCGTGGCCCGACGGCGTTTCTGACCGTGCAGGAGGGCTGTGACAAGTTCTGTGCCTTCTGCGTGGTGCCCTATACCCGCGGTGCCGAGGTTAGCCGCCCCGCAGATCGTATCATCCGCGAGGCGCAAGACCTGGTTGAACGCGGCGTGCGCGAGATCACTCTGCTGGGGCAGAACGTAAATGCCTATCACGGGGCTGGCGCGAACGGAGACATGACGCTGGCCGGGCTGATTTGGGAGTTGAACAAGGTTGATGGGTTGGAGCGCATCCGCTTTACCACCTCGCACCCCAATGACATGGCCGACGACCTGATCGAGGCGCACGGAACCTGCGAGAAACTGATGCCGTATCTGCATCTGCCGGTGCAGTCAGGCTCGGACCGAATCCTCAAACGCATGAATCGCAGCCACACCGCTGAAAGCTATCTTCGCCTGATCGAGCGTATTCGGGCTGCACGGCCCGACATCGTGATGTCTGGCGATTTCATCGTCGGTTTCCCTGAAGAAACCGAAGAGGATTTCCAAGCCACCATGGATTTGGTCGAAGAGGTTAAATACGGATATGCCTATTCCTTCAAATACTCGACACGTCCGGGAACGCCTGCAGCCGAGCGGCCTCAGGTTGACCCGGATGCGGCTGACAATCGCTTGCAACGCCTTCAGGCCCTGATCACCCAGCATCAGCGGGAAATTCAGGACGCAATGGTAGGGCGCAAGGTCAAGGTTCTGTTTGAAAAATCCGGTCGCTTGCCGGGCCAGATGGTCGGAAAATCCGAGTATTTACATTCGGTTCACGTGTCTGACGCCGATGTCGCGGTCGGAGAATTGCGAGGTGTTCAGATCACCGCCTCAGGGGCAAATTCGCTGGCCGGTGCGCTGATATGAGGCGCCCCAAAAGTGCTGTTTGAAAGCCATAGTGGGTAATTGTTCCAAAAATTAACCCTTGATTTATCGCCGGTAACTATGTTCGGACAAAAGCCGGACGTATTTGGGGAAAAGGGTTTCTGTTTCCTAAAATTCAGGTCGGTGCTGACCCGGTTTCGGGTCAGGACGATGGAGGGTACGAGTGAAATTCCTAACGCGTTTCTTTGGGCCAAACGGCCGGTTTGTTTTTCCGGCGGTGCTGGCGCTATCATTTTTTTCCAGCGCGACGGTGGCGGGTAACCTCGAACAGGGGGTGACGGATCCCCCGGTTGTCAGCCCCAAGCGTTTGGGCAGCGACGTTAGCGCGTTCTATCTGGGTCTGAGCGGGGCCTACGCGTCGGGAGGCACGGACCGATTCGGACTGCGCACCCCGACGGATATTTTCGAAATCGGAGAGCTGGACCTGAGTGGCGGCTACGGTGGTATCCGTGGCGGTTGGCGTGGTGTTCTGCCGGCAATCGGCGGCCGGGATTATGTTTATGGGTTCGAACTCGGATATGACTTCGGAAAGATCGACGATGAAGTGTCGACGGATATTGGCACAGTAGCGGTTACTGGCGGATCTGAGGTTTCGGACATTATTTCCCTGCGTTTTCGCAACGGTTTGACCAACAAGAGCGGCACCGTTCTGTATTTTGTCTCGGTCGGGTACGTGCAGGGAGACATCACAACGTCAAGCAGCCTGTCCTCAGGGGGCACGGTCCAATCCTTTGAAGACAGTGACTCTCGCAATGGATTTTCAGCCAGTATCGGTGCAGAACACAGTCTGAACGAAAACTGGTCGATCACGGGTGAGTTTGAATATGTGCAATTCGACTCGCGCGAGGTTGAATTTGACAATGGGTTCTCAACAAAATCCACACCGCGCTACCGTGGTTTGCGTTTTGGATTGAATTACACCTTCTGAAGCTGTCCGCGATTGGGGTGGTGCGCGGCTGCGTCTGATTTCGGCGGTTTTACCCTCTGTTTGGGAAAAATTGAAACTGTGGCTTGCGCCCACCGAGAAATGTTGTCTACGCTCGGGGTATAAACGCCAAGACAGGAGAACGGATTGGCCATCGGTGCCCTTACCCCACCGCAAGATGACATGCCCCAAAGTGAGGCGTTTGTTGAATTCCCTGACAATCGGTTGTTGATTGATTTGTGCGGCGAGTATGACCGCAACCTGACCGAAATCGAAACGAAGCTGTCCGTCCAGATCGTGCGCCGTGGCAATCAGTTGGTTGTTATGGGTGACGAAGACGCTCAGAAGCAAGCGATAGAGGTGCTACAGGCCCTTTACACTCGTCTAGAGGGTGGGCGCGATGTCGAAGCCGCCGATGTGGATCGCGAATTGCGGATGGGCGGATCGGAACAGGAAACCGGCAGCCGCGACGGTGATCAGCTTGAGATGTTCAAGGGCGGCACGGTTGAGATCAAGACCCGCAAAAAGCTGGTCGAGCCGCGCACCGATGCGCAAAAGGCCTATGTTCACTCGCTGTTCCACAACGAACTTGCGTTCGGGATCGGTCCCGCAGGCACGGGTAAGACCTACCTGGCTGTTGCCGCTGGCGTTTCGATGTTTATCGGTGGGCATGTGGATCGGATTATCCTCAGCCGTCCCGCGGTCGAGGCCGGTGAAAAGCTGGGCTATCTGCCCGGCGACATGAAGGACAAGGTCGATCCGTACATGCAGCCGCTATATGACGCGCTGAATGACTTTTTGCCCGGCAAGCAACTGGCCAAACTGATCGAGGAAAAGCGAATCGAAATCGCGCCGCTGGCCTTCATGCGCGGGCGGACTTTGGCCAATGCGTTTGTCGTGTTGGATGAGGCACAGAACGCCACGACCATGCAGATGAAGATGTTCCTGACTCGTCTTGGTGAAGGCAGCCGCATGGTGATCACCGGTGACCGCTCGCAAGTGGACCTGCCACGTGGGGTTCAGTCGGGGCTGCAAGATGCGGAACGTTTGTTGAAGACGATCCCAAATATCAGCTTCAACTACTTCACCTCGAAAGATGTGGTCCGCCACCCGCTTGTCGCCGCCATTATCGAGGCGTATGAGGCCGACTCGGGCCGTGAAACGGGATAATCGTCCACAGCCGCAGGCTTTGGACGTGGTGATATGAACCTTGAACTGACAATTGAGGATGCGCGTTGGCAGGGGCTGGAGCCTTTGGCCACGCGCGCCATTCAGGCGGTGTTGGACTATTGCGGTCTGGACGCTGACCTGTGCGAAGTCAGCCTTTTGGCCTGTGATGATGCGCGTATCGCTGAACTGAATGCGGAGTTTCGGGAAAAGCCTGCGCCAACCAATGTTCTTAGCTGGCCCGCCGAGGATTTGGCAGCCGAGGAACCGGGGCAGAGCCCGGCGCCGCCTGAGCTGGATTTCACCGGTGAAATCCCGTTGGGGGACATTGCGATTGCCTACGACACCTGCGCGCGCGAGGCGGATGAGGCAGGGAAATCAATGAATGATCACGTTATGCACCTGATCATTCACGGGACCTTGCATCTGCTGGGCTATGATCACATTCGTGACACCGACGCCACTTTGATGGAAACGGTTGAGGTCGCTATACTTGGCAAAATGGGTATCGATGACCCATATAATATGTAGACGGGCCATCAAGGCCGATTATTTGGAATAGGATTATGGGCGAGACAGACGGCAGTTCTATGGCGGCGCAGGGCGCGCAAACCAGGAACAGCGGTGAAGATAGTAAAGAGAAAGCCGGTTTCTTTTCTCGAATAGTGGATGCGTTTTCGCCGCAGGGCGAGGATGAGGAAAGCCAGGTGACCAACGGTCACGAGGTCGACAAGGCACAGCCGCGCGGCATGATCAACCTGCGGCGGATGCGGGTTGAGGATGTGGCCATCCCAACGGCCGAGATCATCTCGGTCCCTTCAACAATCACCAAGGATGAGCTGGCGCAGGTGTTCCGCGAAAGCGGTCTGTCGCGGATTCCGGTGTATGAGGGCACGCTGGATTCGCCGTTGGGGTTCGTCCACCTCAAGGATTTTGCCCTGACCCACGGATTCAACGGTGGGTCCAGTGAATTCGATCTGGTCAAGATGCTGCGGACATTGCTGTTTGTTCCGCCTTCGATGCCGATTGGGGTTCTGCTGACCAAGATGCAGACGGAACGTCGCCATATGGCGTTGGTGATCGACGAATATGGCGGGGTCGACGGATTGCTGACGATCGAAGACCTGATCGAACAGGTCGTGGGTGAAATTGCCGATGAACATGACGCGGATGAAGATCAGCTTTGGGTTCAGGACAAGCCAGGTTGTTACATCGTTCAGGCCCGCGTCCCACTGGAAGAGTTCGAGGCTGAAATCGGGCGCTCGCTGACCAGTCACGAGGACGTGGATGAGGAAGAGATCGACACTCTGGGCGGTCTGGTCTTTATGCTATCAGGCCGGGTGCCCGCACGGGGTGAGGTTGTCTTGCACCCTGAAGGTCCTGAATTTGAAGTGATCGACGCTGACCCACGTCGGATCAAGCGTCTGCGTGTCATGTTGCCGGATCTCGTTGTATGAACCCTGCTAAGGGCTGGAACTTTTGGCTGAGATGTGCTCTGGCCGTGCTTTTGGGTGCGCTGGCGGCATTTGGCCTTGCGCCCTTTTCTATTTGGGTCGCAACGCTGATTGCGCTGGTGTTGCTGGCACCGTTGTTCCTGTCGACCGAAACACGGGGAAGGGCCGCCTTGTTGGGTTGGGCTTTTGCCACCGGGTATTTCGCACATGGTCTCAGCTGGATTGTCGAGCCGTTCTTGGTGGACGCGGAACGTCACGCCTGGATGGCGCCCTTTGCCCTGATCTTAATGGCCGGAGGGTTGGCCTTGTTCTGGGCGCTGGCCTTTTGGGTCGCGCGGCGGCCTGAGGGTGGCGCAATCACACAAGCTGTATTTCTGGTTGTGACCGTGTCACTAGCGGAAATCGCCCGCGGCTATGTGCTGACAGGGTTCCCTTGGGCGGGGTTGGCGCAGGTTTGGGTCGGCTCTCCGGTGGCCCAACTTTTGTCATTGGTCGGACCCTATGGTTTGGGCGCGTTGACCCTGTTGGCGACTTTGCCCTTGGGGGCGGCGCTGGCGCAACGCGGTGTATTTGCATTATCGCTTGGATTGACAGTAGGCGCGGCCTGTTTGGCGCTGGGCTATGCCGCCACGCGCCCGACGGTTACGGAAACCGATCATGTCGTGCGCCTGATCCAACCCAACGCGCCACAACATCAGAAATGGGACCCGGAATACGCGCCTTTGTTCTTTGCGCGTCAGATTGAGTTTACTGCGGCGCAGCCTCGGCCTGATCTGATCGTCTGGCCCGAAACCTCGGTGCCTGCCTGGCTGAGCAGCGCGCAACCCTATCTGGATGCCATTGCCGATGCGGCGCAGGGCACGCCGGTTTTTCTGGGCATTCAGCGTGGCGATGGGCCGCGTATCTATAACTCGATGATCTATCTGGATGAGCAGGGCCAGCAGCAGGGTCTGTACGACAAGCACCACCTGGCCCCGTTTGGGGAATATGTACCGTTCGGCGAGGTGATGGCAAAGTTCGGTATCTACGGCATGGCAGCGACCACCGGCAATGGGTTCAGCGCTGGGCCCGGGGCAGCTTTGATGGATGCGGGCAAGCTGGGCAAGGCGCTGCCGCTGATCTGTTATGAGGCCGTGTTCACGCAGGATGTTTTGTCCGCGCCGGCGCGCGCGGATTTCCTGTTGCAGATCACCAATGATGCGTGGTTCGGCACACGGTCTGGACCCTATCAGCATCTGGCCCAGGCTCAGATGCGCGCGATCGAACTGGGCCTGCCGATGATGCGGTCGGCCAATACCGGCGTGTCAGCGATGATTGACCCGTTGGGGCGCATCACACAGGCGCTACCTTTGGGTCAGGCTGGGTTTTTCGATGCAAAACTGCCTGCTCCGCTTGTCCCAACGGTGTACTCCAGAAATGGGGATGTTCCGATCTTTGTCCTGCTGGCGGCCCTCTTCGCGCTGTTTTGGCGCAACGCCCGGCGCGAACACGCATAATTACCGATTGACCCTGTGTTTGTGTGGGCGTATCCCCTCGCATGCCCGTCACAACGGCTTCCTGGCGTGATGGGGAAATCTTAATGGAGCACTTTCATGTCCCGACAGAACTACACTTTTACTTCGGAATCCGTATCCGAAGGGCACCCGGATAAGGTTTGTGACCGAATCTCGGATGCTGTACTTGACGCATTTCTGAACGAAGAACCCGAAGCCCGCGTGGCGTGCGAAACCTTTGCGACCACCGACCGTGTCGTCATTGGCGGCGAAGTAGGTCTGTCTGATCAGGAAAAGCTGCACGATTATATGGGCCGCATCGACGAGATCGCACGCGCCTGTATCAAGGATATCGGTTACGAGCAGGACAAATTTCACCACGAAACGGTCGAGGTGACGAACCTGCTGCATGAGCAATCCGCCCATATTGCGCAGGGTGTGGATGCCTCGGACAACAAGGACGAGGGCGCCGGTGACCAGGGCATCATGTTCGGCTATGCCACCACCGAAACCCCCGCGCTGATGCCCGCTCCGATCCAGTATTCCCATGCGATCCTCCGGCGCTTGGCCGAGGTGCGCAAGAACGGGTCTGAGCCCGCGCTGGGCCCGGATGCGAAATCGCAGCTGTCCGTGATCTACCGGGATGGCAAGCCGGTCGGCGTCAGCTCGATCGTGTTGTCGACTCAGCATCTGGATGAGGCGCTGAGCTCGGATGACATCCGGGCCATTGTCGAACCTTATATCACTGAAACCCTGCCCGAAGGCTGGCTGAACGCTGATACCGAATGGCACGTTAACCCCACCGGCAAGTTCGTGATTGGCGGTCCTGATGGCGACGCCGGTCTGACCGGGCGCAAGATCATCGTGGACACCTATGGCGGTGCCGCACCGCATGGCGGCGGTGCGTTTTCGGGCAAGGACCCGACCAAGGTGGATCGTTCGGCCGCATATGCCGCGCGTTATCTGGCCAAGAACGTGGTTGCCGCAGGCATGGCAGAGCGCTGCACCATTCAGCTGAGCTATGCGATTGGCGTGTCCAAGCCGCTGTCGATCTACGCGGATACGCATGGAACGGGTCAGGTGGCGAATGCGGATATCGAGAAAGCCGTTGATCAGGTGATGGATCTGACACCGCGCGGTATTCGTGAGCATCTACAACTGAACAAGCCGATCTACCAGCGTACGGCGGCCTATGGCCACTTTGGTCGTCAGCCGGATGCCGATGGCGGATTTAGTTGGGAGCGCACGGATCTGACCGACGCGCTGAAAGCGGCGGTCTGATCGTTCCGCTATCAAAAGGTGCGCCCTTGAGGGCGCGCTCTATTGATTAAGATTGTCAAATGGGGCGCTCGTGTCGATTGAACTGATATGACCGCCCCTTGCCTCGGCGTCGTCTGCGCAGTATGGGCACCGGCATGAGCACCCAGACACCCCAACGCCCCCGCAGAAACTTCTATGGCCGCTTCAAGGGCAAGACCCTGAAGCAGAGTCAAAAGACGTATCTGGACGAAGACCTAGATGCCTTGTCGCCGGGGGCTGTGGATTGGGAGGCCAACCCTGAACGCCATCCGCTGGACCTGAAGGCGCTGTTTGGCGGCAAGGATGTCTGGCTCGAGGTCGGATTCGGCGGCGGTGAGCATCTGGTGCATCAGGCCGCCAGAAATCCCGATGTCGGTATCATTGGGGCCGAGCCGTATATCAATGGCGTTGCCATGCTGCTGGGCAAGATCCGCAAGGCTGGGGTGGAAAACCTGGCCGTTCATCCCGGCGATGCGCGGGATCTGTTCGATGTTCTGCCTGAGGTCAGCATTTCCCGTGCGTTTCTTTTGTACCCCGATCCGTGGCCCAAGACGCGGCACCACCGTCGCCGTTTTGTAACGCCCGAGCATCTGGAGCCTTTGGCGCGCGTCCTGAAGCCCGGGTCGATCTTCCGTGTTGCAACCGACATTCCCGACTATGTCCGCCAGACGTTGGAAGAGGTTCCGCGCGCCGGGTTTGAATGGCTGGCCGAACGCCCCGCTGACTGGCGCGAGCCGTGGGATGACTGGATTTCCACCCGTTATGAACAAAAGGCTTTGCGTGAAGGTCGGACGCCACATTATCTGACCTTCCGACGCAAAGACTGATTGCCGCTGGACCAACCGGCCCCAATTCGCTAATCCGCCTTGAACTGATAGCGAAAACAGGAGCCCCCATGTCCGGACACGGCACGCCCATCCCGATGACCTCGCATCCCTGCGGCCCGCTGACTGGCACAGCAGAAGTGCCCGGCGACAAGTCGATCTCGCACCGATCGCTGATCCTGGGCGCAATGGCCGTGGGTGAGACCAAGATTTCGGGCCTGTTGGAAGGTGAGGATGTACTGGACACAGCCAAAGCCATGCGTGCCTTCGGGGCCGAGGTCACGGATCACGGCGGCGGCGAATGGACCGTGCATGGCGTCGGCGTCGGTGGCTTTGCGGAACCCGATCAGGTGATCGACTGCGGCAACTCGGGTACCGGTGTGCGGCTGATCATGGGCGCGATGGCGACCTGTCCGATTTCGGCGACCTTTACCGGCGATGCAAGCCTGAATAAACGCCCGATGGCCCGCGTCACCGATCCGCTGGCGTTGTTCGGGACGCAATCGGTGGGCCGCTCGGGCGGGCGACTGCCAATGACCATCGTTGGTGCAGCTGAACCCGTGCCTGTGCGGTATGAGGTGCCGGTGCCGTCGGCGCAGGTGAAGTCCGCAGTGTTGCTGGCCGGTCTGAACGCACCGGGTAAGACCGTCGTGGTCGAAAAAGAGGCCACCCGTGACCACTCGGAACGGATGCTGGCCGGATTTGGTGCCGAAATCACCGTCGAGGATACGGATGAGGGCCGAGTGATCACCCTGACCGGTCGCCCTGAGTTGAAGCCGCAGGTCATCGCCGTGCCGCGCGACCCGTCCAGCGCGGCCTTTCCGGTATGTGCGGCACTGATCACGCCGGGCTCGGACGTGTTGGTGCCGGGCATCGGCCTGAACCCGACCCGCGCGGGGCTGTTCACCACATTGCGTGAAATGGGCGCGGATCTGACATACGAAAATGAGCGGGAAGAGGGCGGCGAACCCGTCGCTGATCTGCGCGCGAAATACTCTCCGAATATGAAGGGGATCAATGTGCCGCCGGAACGGGCGGCCTCGATGATCGACGAATATCCTGTGTTGTCTGTGGTGGCGGCCAATGCCAACGGCACCACGATGATGGGCGGCGTGAAAGAGCTGCGCGTCAAGGAAAGCGACCGAATTGACGCCATGGCGCGCGGGTTGCGGGCCAATGGTGTGACCGTGGACGAGGGCGAAGAATGGTGGTCGGTCGAAGGGTTGGGCATCGGTAATGTCCCCGGTGGCGGCACCTGCGAAAGCTATCTTGATCACCGCATTGCCATGTCGTTCATGGTCATGGGGATGGGTGCGAAGTCTCCGGTTTCCGTGGATGACGGCGGGCCAATCGCGACCTCGTTCCCGATTTTCGAGCCGCTGATGGCCGCCCTGGGTGCCAAGGTCGAACGCACATGAGTTTCACCGTCGCCATTGACGGCCCTGCGGCGGCGGGCAAGGGTACGATCTCGAAAGGGGTGGCGACGCAGTTCGGTTTTGCGCATCTGGATACGGGGCTGCTGTATCGCGCTGTTGGGCGCCGGACTCTGGACGGGACCGACCCAGTTGAGGCCGCGCAGGCATTGACTACGCAAGAGTTGGAACAAGGCGATTTGCGTACGGCCGAGATTGCACAGGCGGCTTCGAAAGTGGCAGTGATCCCCGAGGTGCGCGCGGCGCTGGTGGATTTCCAACGCGCCTTTGCCCGTCGGGCAGGGGGGGCTGTGCTGGATGGGCGCGATATCGGAACGGTGATTTGCCCCGAGGCCGAAGTGAAACTGTTCGTCACCGCCAGTGCTGAGGTTCGGGCGGAGCGCCGCTTTTTGGAACTGCGTGCAAAGGGCGCTGATGTGACCCGAGAGTTTGTGCTGGCAGATGTGCGCGAGCGAGATGTACGGGATGCCGAACGCAGTGCTGCGCCGATGAAACCTGCCGCAGATGCTGTGCTGTTGGATACGTCTGACCTGAGTATTGAGGCAGCTTTGGCGCAGGCCGTAGCCCTTGTCAAAAGCAAACGCCCCGCGACGTCCTAACGCCGCGGGGAGAGGTATTTACAGCTCGCCTACAGCGACAGATTTGATCTGCGCCCACTGATCATCCGCGGTTTTTGCGGTGGCTGGTACGTCTTTCAGAAACGCGGCGCGCGTTTCAGCGTTCAGGAACAGATACAACTTGCCGTCCGCAACCAGATACTGATCCGGGTCGCCGTCGAACTTTTTACCAACTGACACGCCGAACGAGCAGAACCCGCCGTGCTGGGGCAGATAAGCCTTCGGGTTGGTCTCGAACGCTTCGAGATTGGCGGCGCTGGTGAAGTAGTATGATGCCCCGTCATAGGTCGAAGAATGGGTGGCAAACCCTTCGACCGGGTTGCCTTCGTTGACCAAGGCCACCAGATCGACGCCATGCGCTGCCAAGGGCGCGCCCGCAGCCGAGATGCCGTTCGAGACATTGATCTCATCTGCTGCAAAGGCCGGCGCGGCGATCAGGGGCAAGGTGGCGATCAGGGTTGTCAGAACCAGAGACTTCATTGTGTTTTCCTTTCCTGTTCAGGTTCGGGTCGGCGGGGGAGCCAACCGCTGAAACAAAGCTAGGGGCGAGGTTTTGAACGGGCTATCGCAGTAAGATCGGCAAACCTTGCAGATCGTTCAAACCTGTGGCGGCGCACGGCATACTCTTCACTAAGCTTTGTTTGGTCAGGGTGCAGGCGGGTACCTATTGTAAGGGTGTAGCCTGCAGGAGAGATGCCATGATCCGACTAGCCCTAGTGTTGATTTTTCTAGCCGGAGGTCTGGCGGCCCAAGATGCGCCTGAGACCGAGCCACCGATGAACTATGAACGTCTGGGAAAGATCCTCTTTGCGCTTGATCCCGAGGCACAGCCGCAGGGGCCGGGCTTTGCATTGACGCTGTCGGATGTGCCTGTTCTGGTCGTCACTGATATCAGCACCGATCGCATGCGTGCGATGGTGGCCATCCGCAGTGCTGATGAGCTGTCAAAAGAGGAATTGCACCGAATGATGCAGGCCAATTTCGACACGGCTTTGGATGCTCGCTATGCGATTGCCAACGGAATCGTTTGGGCAACATTCATTCATCCGCTTTCGTCTTTGAAGAAGGACCAACTGATCTCAGGCTTGGCTCAAACAGTGAATATCGCTGCAACCTACGGCACGTCTTATACCGGTGGGGCGATTCAATTTGGCGGCGGTGACAGCAACGAATTGCAGCGGCAATTGATCGAAGATCTTCTGAAGAAAGGTGAGGAGATTTGACGAACGCTCAGAATTTGCGCTTGGGCTGATAGCAGCCCGCCTCACAGTTCTGTTTCGTGCGTGATGGGCCTGATATCCCCAGTTTATAGGCCCTAGCTGGACGCAATAAAGCTGTTATAGTCTTCGGTACGCCAGAAGGGAAAGCTGCGATCTAAGTCCAAGACACAAAAAATGGGCACGTAGCTTTAAAATCCCTTGAGCCAACAGGGACAAAAAAACATGAATAATCGTTTGCGCAAGATCACCATCGTCGGTGGCGGCACAGCGGGGTGGATGACCGCGCTGATACTGGAAATGGTGCTTTCCCGCACGTCAGCGGAAAAAGATCGCCCTCGCATATGCCTGATTGAGAGCCCCAATATCGCCACTGTAGGTGTGGGCGAGGCGACAGTGCCGCGCATGCCGGTCACACTTCGGCAGGCGGGCATTTCCGAGCGGGATTTTTTTCGCGAAACCAACGCCTCGTTCAAACTGGGTGTGAAGTTTTGCAACTGGAACAAGGACCGCAAAGGCAATCGCATCGATTATGTGAACCCCTTTGCGCATGGCCAATTGTTGGAAGGGTTGGAAACCGCCGAGTATTTCTTGCGCTTTGGCAATGGGGATCGGGATTTTACACGGTCCATTTCGCCTCATGATGATTTGGCTCGTCTGTGCAAAGGCGCGCGGCAGTTGGGGCAGCCTGAATACGAACAGCGGTTTGGCTATGCGTATCATCTGGATGCCGTGAAATTTGCAGGCATGCTCACCAAAGTCTGCACCAAGCGCGGTGTGGAGCATATTCAAGATGAGGTGAAATCGGTCGAACTGGATGAACAGGGCAATGTCAGCCATCTGATGTTGGAACGCCAGGGCCGCCATGACATCGAGATGGTCATAGACTGTACAGGGTTCCGCGGCTTGATCATCAACCAAGCGCTTGGCGAACCGTTTATGGATTACTCGGACTATTTGCCAAACGATCGAGCCATGGCGTTGCAGATCGAGCATCCAAACCCAAAGAAGATCGAAAGCGTCACGCGCTCGACCGCTCTTGGCGCAGGTTGGACCTGGCGGGTGCCTCTGTATAACCGTGTGGGAACGGGCTATGTGTTCTCTTCCGCGCATCGCACGGATGATCAGGCGGCGGATGAATACCTCAAATGGCTGGGTGACAGCGGCAAGGGCGCGACGCCGCGCGTGATCCCCATGCGCATAGGGCGTGTGCGCAATGCCTGGGTTAAGAACTGTTTGGCGATCGGCCTGTCCGGCGGGTTTATTGAACCGCTAGAGAGTACGGCGATTCACATGGTCGATCATGCGGTGCGGTGGTTCGCGGAACACTTGCCCACGCGGGACATCGAGCCATCCTTGCGGACGCGGTATAATCGGCAGATGAACAAGCTTTATGATGAGGTTCTGGAGTTCATCTGTCTCCACTATCGATTGGGTAACCGCACTGATGATCAGTATTGGATCGACGCGCGCAACGAGATGAAGATACCGGATCGGTTGGCCGAAAACCTGGAGCTATGGCAGCATCGTCTGCCAATGGAACATGACATCGAATTTGCGACGTTGTTCAACTTTCGTGTTTATCAAACGGTTCTATTGGGCAAACAGGTTTATGATACCGGTTATGGAACCGGCATCCGCGATCGTCTGCGGCCACTAAAGCGACAGATTTGGTTCCAGGGTATGAAGACTGCGAAAGCACATCTTGCGCAGATCCTCACGAAAATGCCGGATCACAAAATGCTGCTACACGATATCCGAGGGGAGTTGCAGCGACCAGCATTCGGCAAAACGATGGCGACGAAGCCGACAGTGGCGATGCCAGGTGCAGCGACATCATCTGTACCAATCCAGAACATGCCGAACTTCGCCGAAATCCAAAGCGGCGCGAAGGATTTGCAACTGTTCTAGACCTTCTTTGCGCTCGCTACAGAGGGCGCTTGGGGTGAAGCTGAGGGTGGAGTGTTACATCTCTGCCCTCAGAATGGCTCTTTGACGATCAGGGCACGCTATTGCGGCAGGGCGCAACAGCTCGTGGGCGGCGACCTTCAGCGTGAGCTGACCTACAAGCTTCTAAAAAAGGGCGAGGATATCTGAGCTAAAGCGCGGATCCTTCCCGCTGCTTTTCTTGTTCGGACGGGGTTGGAGTGTGATTGAAGACGAAGGCCGTTCGACAGGCTTCTTCTCCGCCCAGTTCGGCAATCTTCTTACGCTGATCTGCAAAGGCGCGCGCGTTGACCTCTTCAGGGTTGCAGATGTCGCGCAAACGGCGTTCGCCTTCGACCAATGCCGCTTGAACTTCGGGGTCGTTAACCCCGTCCATGGCGCGATTGGCCTGTTCATGCGGGTCCGATGCAAGATCGAAAAGCTGGGGGTCATGCCCAACGTAATAGACGTATTTCCATTTGTCCCAGCGCACCATGAAGCTGCCGGTTTTTGACCCCCCGTCATGATATTCGCTGAACCCGGTTCGGTTGGGATCATCCGGTGCCGTGGCCAGATCGATCAGCGAAACGCCGGGTTGATCGGCATTGCCTGCATCATCAAGAACACCGCAGACGTCCCGCGCGGTTGCTGCAATGTCTGTCAGGTTTGTACAGGTCGAGACCTGACGACCGGCGGGGACTCCCGGCCCGGCCGCAATCATAGGAACCCCGGCGCTGGCCTCATACATCACCTGTTTGGTCCAGAACCCCTGATCGCCCATCATGTCGCCATGATCCGAGACATAGACAATGACCGTATTTTCGGCCTGACCGCTTTCCGTCAGAGCCTTTAGGATACGCCCCACACAATCATCCATGAACGATGTCAGACCGTAGTATGCAGCCTTGGCTTCGCGCATCTTTTGTTCATCAAAATAGTCATCGTAGTTGAAGAACGACGCAATGTTTTGCAGCTCTGCGTGATCAGGGAGGCCTTGGCCATAACCCACCGGCAGGTCCATATCCGCGGGATCATAAAGGTCGTACCATTCCTCGGGACAAGTCAGCGGATAATGCGGGCTGACCAGGGACACAAAGGCGGCCCATGGTGCATCGTGACGTTTCGGATCGGTCAACCATGCCTCGGACGCGGCGGTGATATCCAGATCATAGTCGGTATAGGTGCTGGACCCGGTGCCGACATCACCCGCCAGCTCGGCGGCTGAATTATACGCGGGCGGGTTCTCGCGCAGCAGGCCCACGGCCCAGCCGATTCCTCCAACAACATGCATAGGGAGTATTTCCTTCGAGAACCCGTTGTCATCCTCGGCCGAGCGAAAATGCAGCTTGCCGATCGAGACGACCTCGCGCCCTGCGTCTCGCAGTTGACGCATCCAACTGCGCGGATGCCCGGCATAGGGTGTCGCGCTGTCCCAGTGACCAGTGGTGTGTACCCAGTCTCCGGTAGACAACGCAGCGCGGGTCGGGACGCACATCGGCGACGGCGTATAGGCCGAGGTGAACATCGTACCCCGCGCCGCCAAGGTATCCAAATTGGGGGTTTTGACGATCGGGTGGCCAGCGCATCCCATCGCGTCCTTACGGTGTTCGTCTGAAATTATGACCAGAAAATTCAAATCGTCTGCTCCTTGATCGCTGGATTGAGCCTAGCACCGTTTCGCCGACGGAGGACTTCAACTTGCGACAACTGGGTCGCTTTCCGGCTTTGACTTGCAGTGCTTCAGCAGACTCGCTATAGAGCACGCGTCTGAACAAGGGCGGTCAACGTCCGGATGACGTATCTGAGCAGGGCCGGGTTACCTCGGCCCTTTGTGTTTGTGTAGTCAGATGCGCCCCGGATCACGCCCGAAGGCATCATGAAACAAGACCGGCGGAAACAACCGCTCGGCCAGCAAAAACGTATGTAAAGGAAAACAACGCCACATGGCTAACGCATCCATGGAGGAATTCGAAGCCCTCCTGAACGAAAGCTTCGAAATGGACACACCCGAAGAGGGTTCTGTTGTCAAAGGCAAGGTTCTGGCGATCGAAGCCGGCCAAGCCATCATCGACGTAGGCTACAAAATGGAAGGCCGCGTTGATCTGAAAGAATTCGCAAATCCCGGCGAAGCCCCTGAAATCGCTGTTGGTGACGAGGTAGAAGTCTACTTGCGCGCCGCAGAAAACGCCCGTGGCGAAGCTGTCATCTCGCGCGAGATGGCCCGCCGTGAAGAGGCATGGGACCGTCTGGAAAAAGCATATGCCGACGACCAGCGCGTCGAAGGTGCAATCTTTGGTCGCGTCAAAGGTGGCTTCACTGTCGATCTGGGTGGCGCAGTTGCGTTCCTGCCCGGCTCGCAGGTTGACGTTCGCCCGGTGCGCGACGCTGGCCCGCTGATGGGTCTGAAGCAGCCGTTCCAGATTCTGAAAATGGACCGCCGCCGTGGCAACATCGTTGTTTCGCGTCGCGCAATCCTGGAAGAATCGCGTGCCGAACAGCGTGCCGAAGTTATCGGCAACCTGTCCGAAGGTCAGACCGTCGAGGGTGTCGTCAAGAACATCACCGAATACGGTGCATTTGTTGATCTGGGCGGCGTTGACGGCCTGCTGCACGTCACTGACATGGCATGGCGTCGTGTGAACCACCCGTCCGAGATCCTGACGATCGGCGAAACCATCAAGGTTCAGGTCATCAAGATCAACAAAGAGACCCACCGCATCAGCCTGGGCATGAAGCAGCTGCAGGAAGATCCGTGGGATCTGGTTGCTGCGAAATACCCGCTGGGCTCGGTCCATCAGGGTCGCGTCACCAACATCACCGACTACGGCGCGTTCGTCGAGCTGGAAGCCGGTGTCGAAGGTCTGGTGCACGTGTCCGAAATGTCCTGGACCAAGAAAAACGTCCACCCCGGCAAGATCGTTTCGACCAGCCAGGAAGTCGACGTCATGGTTCTGGAAATCGACGGCGCCAAGCGTCGCGTGTCTCTGGGCCTGAAGCAGACTCAGCGCAACCCGTGGGAAGTGTTTGCAGAAACACACCCCGAGGGCACCGAGGTCGAGGGCGAAGTCAAGAACATCACCGAATTCGGTCTGTTCATTGGCCTCGAAGGCGACATCGACGGCATGGTTCACCTGTCCGACCTGTCCTGGGACGAGCGTGGCGAAGATGCGATCCAGAACTACCGCAAAGGCGACATGGTTTCGGCCGTTGTCTCGGAAGTTGACGTGGAAAAAGAGCGTATCTCGCTGTCGATCAAAGCCCTGGGCGGTGACAAGTTCGCCGAAGCCGTGGGCGGCGTGAAGCGTGGCTCGATCGTGACCGTCGAAGTGACCGCAATCGAAGATGGCGGCATCGAGGTGGAATACGAAGGCATGAAGTCCTTCATCCGCCGTTCCGACCTGTCGCGTGACCGTGCCGAACAGCGCCCCGAGCGTTTCTCGGTTGGTGACAAGGTCGACGTCCGCGTCACCAACGTCGACAGCAAGACCCGCCGTCTGGGCTTGTCGATCAAGGCACGCGAGATCGCCGAAGAGAAAGAGGCCGTGGAACAGTATGGTTCCTCCGACTCGGGCGCATCGCTGGGCGACATCCTGGGTGCAGCACTGAAATCGGGCGACTAAGCCCAAACTTCAGTCTTAGCCGAATTTACGGCCCCGCGTATCCGCGCGGGGTCGTTTTTGTTGCGAATCAATATGTTCCAAAATTTGAGCTTATTCCGGCTGTCGTTCGCGCTTTTGCGGTGAATTTCACGCTCGCAAGCAAAAAAACGCGTGACTTGGCGCGAAAATGAAGGCTTTGCACACAGAGTTTACGTTCCCCCGATCACGGTTTTTTCCTATACTGTCCAAATAAATAGAGATGGCTAACCGGTCGCCTGGGAGGGTAACGCTTATGATCCGTTCAGAACTGATTCAGAAAATCGCCGACGAAAACCCGCATCTGTATCAACGCGACGTCGAGCGGATCGTGAATACCGTGTTCGAAGAAGTGACGGATGCCATGGCCCGTGGTGACCGTGTGGAGCTGCGTGGTTTCGGTGCCTTTTCGGTAAAACAGCGCGACGCGCGCGTTGGCCGCAATCCGCGCACCGGTGAAACCGTTCAGGTCGAAGAAAAATGTGTTCCATTTTTCAAAACTGGCAAGTTGCTTAGGGACCGATTGAACGGTAAAGCCTAGGGCATGATACGCTACCTTCGATATGCTTTTCTGGCGATCCTCGGGATCGTTCTCATCTCCGTCTCGCTGGCGAATCGCGAAACGGTTGAACTGACCCTGATGCCCGAAGCTTTTGCCGAGCTTTTGGGCTTTAACCTCAGCACGTCGCTGCCGCTGTTTGTCGTGGTGC
This sequence comes from Ruegeria sp. ANG10, assembly GCF_040705255.1. NCBI lineage: Bacteria > Pseudomonadati > Pseudomonadota > Alphaproteobacteria > Rhodobacterales > Roseobacteraceae > Ruegeria > Ruegeria sp. ANG10. Next base: position 67,966 of record NZ_JBFCVU010000011.1, on the reverse strand, counting down.
TGGGCGGCGTGGTTGCCGGCCTGATCATCGGGTTCATTTGGGAATGGCTGCGCGAGCACAAGCACCGCCGTGATGCGACTGCAAAGAAAAGCGAAGTGCGCAAGCTTGAGCGTGAGGTCAAGAAGCTCAAGAAAAAGCAGAACGAAGGGCAAGACGAAGTTCTGGCGCTTTTGGACGAGGCCAGCTGAGGCCCTTTTATGTCTGATGTATCCGTCAAAATCTGCGGTCTGACCGCCCCTGATCACGTGCGTGCAGCGGTGGATGCTGGTGCGCGTTATGTCGGTTTTGTCTTCTTTCCCAAGTCGCCCCGTCATCTTGAGGTCTCGGCTGCAGCAGAGTTGGCACATCTGGTGCCCGCCGGAGTTGCCAAGGTCGCGCTGACGGTGAACGCGACGGATGAGGAATTGGACCGGATCGTCGCCAATGTACCGCTGGACATGTTGCAATTGCACGGTAAGGAAAGCCCGGATCGGGTGGCCGAGGTTCGTGACAGGTTTGGCTTGCCGGTGATGAAAGCCATTGGCGTGGCCGAGGCGGAAGACCTCGCGGCGATTGATCTATATTCCGAGGTGGCCGATCAATTGTTGATCGACGCCAAGCCGCCGCGAAATGCCGAACTGCCGGGCGGCAATGGACTGGCGTTTGACTGGCGCCTTTTGGCGGGGCGTAAATACTGGCAGCGTCCGTGGATGCTGGCCGGGGGGCTGACGCCCGAGAACGTCGCCGAGGCGATCCGCATGACCGGCGCGCGACACGTGGATGTCTCGTCAGGTGTAGAAAGCGCGCCCGGTGTCAAGGATTCGGCATTGGTCCGGGCCTTTATCGACGCGACCCGGTGATCTGATCGGCCCGCACCTGCGTATCCCCGGTAGGGGAGGACGCAATAATGCTGGCGGCGATCGGCGGAGTTTCATTGAAACGATGGTACTATGGGCCAGAGTTCTTCTGGCGCGCCCATCAGGCCTTGCTTCAGGCGCGTGGCGACCCGTTGTGCCTGCATGCTGGCGTGTTCCCACACCAGGGGCTGTATTTCTCGCTTAGCGTATGGCACGACCTGGAAGCCATGTTAACCTTTGCCCAGTCGGGGCCCCACCGCCAGGTCGTGCTAGCGGCCAATCGGCTGGCAGATGTGAACCAGTTCTATCACTTCCCCTGTATTGCGGTGCCCAGTAACCAACAGGCTTTGCAGGTTTGGGCACAGCAAGTTGAAGCGGCGGAATGATACGTTTTGCCATGGCAAATCCTGTCGTCACCTCCTATGAACAACGGGTACGACGAGGGAGACACCCATGGCCAACGATCTTTTTAATTCCTTCATGTCCGGCCCCGACGAAAAGGGCCGTTTCGGCATCTTCGGCGGGCGTTTTGTCAGCGAAACGCTGATGCCTCTGATCCTGTCCCTGGAGGAGGAATATGAGAAGGCCAAGGATGATCCGGACTTCTGGGCTGAGATGGACGATCTGTGGGCGAACTACGTGGGCCGTCCCTCGCCGCTGTATTACGCGGAACGCCTGACCGAGCATCTGGGCGGTGCGAAAATCTACCTGAAACGCGATGAGCTGAACCACACCGGCGCGCACAAGATCAACAACGTGCTGGGCCAGATCATTTTGGCGCGGCGTATGGGTAAGACCCGCATCATAGCGGAAACGGGGGCAGGCCAGCACGGCGTGGCTACCGCGACCGTCTGCGCCAAATTCGGCCTGAAATGTGTAGTCTACATGGGCGCGCATGACGTGCAGCGTCAGGCTCCGAACGTGTTCCGCATGCGCCTGCTTGGGGCTGAGGTGATTCCGGTGACCTCTGGCCGTGGCACACTGAAAGACGCGATGAACGACGCGCTGCGCGACTGGGTAACCAATGTCCGTGACACGTTCTACTGCATCGGCACCGTCGCGGGGCCGCATCCGTATCCAGCGATGGTCCGCGATTTCCAGTCGATCATTGGCAAGGAAGCCAAGGAACAGATGATGAAGGCCGAAGGCCGTCTGCCCGACACGATCATTGCCGCCATTGGCGGTGGATCGAACGCGATGGGTCTGTTCTATCCGTTCCTTGATGACAAAGAGGTCAACATCATTGGCGTTGAGGCCGGTGGTAAAGGCGTAAACGAAAAGATGGAGCATTGCGCCTCGCTGACCGGTGGTCGTCCGGGCGTGCTGCACGGAAACCGCACCTATCTGCTGCAGGATGATGACGGGCAGATTCTGGAAGGCTATTCGATCTCGGCCGGGCTGGATTATCCGGGCATCGGGCCCGAACATTCCTGGCTAAACGATATTGGCCGCGCCAACTACGTTGCAATCACCGACAAAGAGGCGTTGGAAGCGTTCCAGCTGTGCTGCGCGACCGAGGGCATCATCCCAGCGTTGGAACCCTGCCACGCGCTGGCGCATGTGATGAAAATTGCACCCGAACTGCCCGAGGATCACCTGATCTGCATGAACATGTGTGGGCGCGGTGACAAGGACGTGCAGACCGTGGCCAAATATCTGAACTTCGACATGTCGGATACCGAAGGCCGCAGCGCCGACTGACCAAGTGGTAAAATTTGAAATTTTCGACAAGAGCGGCGTGCCTGAACCGGGTGCGCCGCTTTGTATTTTAGTCCTAGGCTTTTTGAATATTGCGCAACTGGGTAATTTTGTTGCGCGACAGCCACAGGTCTGATTTCGGGCCTCAAAAAATTATTGAGCGAATCCAGCGGCTTCGCCTAAACCCGCCGTTACCGGTCACGACGGGCCGGACCCTAGCGGGCAGAGGTGATCACTCTCTCGGTGCGGGCGGCGTTGCCGATCCCGTATGCCAGGGCCGAACCGGGGATTGGTATGCTTTGTAGCTCAATTGGATAGAGCGGCAGGTTTCCCATCTGTAGGCGAAGGTTCAATTCCTTCCAAAGCTCCAAATGTAGCTCATTCTGGTGAGAGCAATCGACCGCAAATCGATGTGTAACGGGTTCGAATCCCGTCATTTGACAAAGCTGTTAAGTCAGCACCGGCCTTCCACGCCGGCCCGTGAAAACGGTCCAAAATCATAAGGGTCCGGGTGCTCCCCAGCAGGGGTGGCACCGCGCAACGTCAGGCTTTGGCCGGGCGAGGCAGGGGTCTTCGCTGCTCTGGCTTTGTGCCGGAGTGCAGATGAAGGTGCCGCCGGATTGGTGCCCCGCTTAGCCCCTTGGGCAAGGTGGCGCATCGGTCCCGCGCCCCTCTCTCTGACCTTCCCGCGCAGGGGCATGGCGCGGGGGATGCCCGGATCTTTCCTGCCTTCGTCCGAAGGCTTCACACCTGTCACCCGTTCGGGGTGCAACCCACTGAAAACATGAAAAGGAGTTCGCATTTGCGACGACGATAGAGCGAGACGAAAAGGAGAAATGATATGACACTGTTCCAAGATCTGATTGACCGGCTGACCGGGCACCGGCGGCTGACCCTGACCGAGACCCAGCGGATGCTGGTCCTGCGCAACGGGGTGTTCGATGCAATCTTGGGTGCCGGGAAACACCGGCTGCCACGCAAGGATGTGCTGACCGAGTTGCACGATCTGGAGAAGCTCTTTTTCATGTCGCCCTATGAGCGGGCGCTGATGCAGAACCGGCCCGAGCTGGCTGCCAAGCATCTGACCGAGTACCGGGCTGGGCCTGACGAAGTTTTGGTTCTGCTGCGGGATGGGGTCCCTGTTCGAGTGCTGAACCCCGAAGGGCGGGCGCTTGTCTGGAAGGCCGCAGGGCCGTGGAAGGTCGAGCATCACGCGCTGACCGATAACATGGCTGTGCCCAAAGTGACGGCACAGCGGTTGGTTCGGGCCGGGGTGCGGCTGAACCTGACGCAGGTTGAGGTCGCCGAAGGGCATACCGGGCTGCTGACGGTTGATGGGGTACTGGTGGGTCAGCTGGACCCTGGGGCGCATGCCTTCTGGAAAGTGGGGCGGAACGTCGAGGTTAAACAGATCGACCTGCGGCAACGGACCCATGAGGTGACGGGGCAAGAGATCCTGACCAAGGACCGGGTTACCATCCGGGTCAACCTGTCTGCCGACTACCGGGTAATTGATCCGGTCACGGCGGTGGGGTCGGTCAAGGACTTCGATCAGGCCCTGCACCGGGCGCTGCAACTGGCGTTCCGGAAGACCTTGGGGGCGATGACGTTAGACCGGCTGCTGGCCGAGAAGGTGACCGTCGACACCGAGGCTGCGGATCGGGTGCGGACACAGATGGCCGGGATCGGTATCCAAGTGGGGGAGATCGCGTTGAAAGACGTCATCCTGCCCGGGGAGATGCGGGAAATCCTGACCGCCGTGGTCGCAGCCGAAAAACAGGCCGAGGCCAACGTCATCCGGCGGCGGGAAGAAACCAACGCCACGCGGTCTCTGCTGAACACCGCGAAGGTGATGTCGGAAAACCCGGTGATGCTGCGGTTGAAAGAGCTGGAAGCTCTGGAAACCATCGCGGGGAAAGTCGAACGGCTGACGGTTCACAACGGGACCGAAGGGCTGATGTCTGACCTTGTCAAACTGCGGGAGTGATCCCGAATAAGGGCCGGTCCGGGGTTTCCTGGGCCGGTCCGCTTACTCTGAAGCTGCGCTTTCTTTCAGAAGGCGTAGCGGAATGATCTCAAGCGCCCGCTGATGGGTGGCCTCTAGATGCACCTTGGGCGCGCAACCTTCGTCGTGGGCCTGGAGGAAGCGCGCGGCGCACAGGCACCAGCTGTCACCGGGGTTCAAGCCTGGAAAGTTGAACTCGGGGCGCGGGGTGCTCAGGTCGTTTCCAACGTATTTCGAAAAGGCCAGAAACTCGGCCGTCATCACCGCGCAAACCGTGTGGCTGCCCTCATCTTCGGGACAAGTGTTGCAGGCCCCGTCCCGAAAGAAACCAGTCAGCGGATCACGGGAACAGGGGCTGAGAACGCCGCCCAATACATTGATACTGTCTTGTTTTTGCATGAGACCACCTTACAGGCTTTGGGCGATCTTGCGGAACATTTCTATGTTTGCTTCGTTGATGCCGGGATCGCGGAATTGGCGATCTGCGCCGGTTGTGACGATCAGCGCGCCGCGCGGTTGGTCGAAATAAATGTACTGACCGTAAACGCCACGGGCCAAAAACTCGCCCTCATGCGCGCCAAGCGGAATCCACCATTGGTAGCCATAGCCGATCTTGCCAGGTGCAGTTGGCGCGCTGGGCAGGACGGATTCTGCGATCCAGTCCGCAGGTACAAGTTGCTGGCCGTCATGGACGCCGTTTTGCAGAATCATCTGACCAAAGCGTGCAAAATCACGTGTGGTAAAGTTCAAACCACCCAACACAAAAGCAACTCCGGCACCGTCAGTCACGTAATAGCCGTCGTGTTCCAGCCCCAGCGGCTGAATGATCTTTTCGACTAACAGATCCGTCACGCTGCGCCCCGTCGCCCCACGGATGACCATTCCAATGACATGGGTGTCGATGGACACGTATTGCCAAGTCTCGCCGGGCGTGGCGAAAGTGTCCTGCAGTGAGGCTGCGAAATCGTCCAACTCTCCGCCAAGGGCCACAACGCGCCCCATTCGGTTGATGTCTGAATTAGGGTCGAAGTAATCCTCATTGAAAGTAACGCCGCTGGCCATGTTCAGCACATTCCGGATCGACGCGCCGTCGTAAGCGGTGCCCTCCAACTGTGGCGCATATTTCACTACGGGATCGTCCAGCGAGTCGATTGCTCCTTCGGCCAACAGGATGCCGAAAAGCGCGGACAGATAGCTTTTGGCCACCGACCACGAAATCCGGCGATCCTCGGGCGTGGTGCCCAGATAATATTCTTCGAACCGGATTTGCCCGTCCTGCATCACCAGCAGAGAGGTGACGGCGCGATCTTCGATCCACGCATCGGTGCCCTCAGGCAGGTCAAAGCCAGGTCCGTAAGGCAAATCCCAGGTCGGCCCGTCGCCACGGGGCAAGTCGACTGTCAAAAAAGCGTCGTTCATATGAGAGAAGTTGTGAACGATCTTTTCCTCGGAAAACAACGAGTTCACGGCCATAAGGCGTTGCAGCTCTTCGCGTTTCCAGAATCCGACAACAATTGCAGCCAATACCAGCATCAAAACGATGCGCAGCACCCATTTCAACATAGATCTCATATGTCGCCTCCCCGATCCGTGCCGCATTGGAGCGCGCCAAAAGCCGTTGTGCAATTGGGACGTTGCGGCAAGGTCACCGCCCTATTTGAACTTGTCCAATAGCTTTTGCATGGCCGAGCGCGTATCGACCTCTGGTTCTGCTGTTGGCTTGGTGGTTGGCTTGGGCGCCTCGGCCAGTGATTTTGAGGACCGGGGTGGGGCTGTGCGCAGGGCGACGGCGTTCATGAACTTGCCGCCATCCCCGTCGGCCAGATAGCCTGCACCGTCCGACACGCCACGCAGCACGTCGTCAAGCCAGTCCGCATCGGCCTTGGCAAAATCGCCCAGAACGTAAGGAGAGACCATTTCCTTTCGGCCCGGATGGCCAATCCCCAGCCGCACCCGATCATAGGCTGGGCTGATATGATCGTGGATCGAACGCAGCCCGTTGTGTCCGGCATGTCCGCCGCCCGCCTTAACGCGCACCTTGCCGGGGGCAAGATCCAGCTCGTCGTGAAAGATGGTCACATCGGTCGAGTCGAGCTTGTAGAACCGCATGGCTTCACCCACGGACTGACCTGAACGGTTCATGAAAGTCTGCGGTTTGATCAGCAATACCTTTTCGCGGCCCAACCGACCTTCGGCGATCTCGGCCTGAAACTTGGATTTCCACGGGCCAAAGCCGTGATCCTCGGCAATGCGATCAACGGCCAAAAAGCCGATATTGTGCCGGTTGCGGGCGTATTTCGACCCCGGGTTCCCCAATCCGACAAACAATTTCATAGTCTCGTCCTTGTGCATTACGACATGAGCAGGTGGTTGATGGCACGGAATGCCATTAGTTTTCCAGCCCATGTGCGCCAAAAGAAAACGGGGCCCGATCAAGGCCCCGTTTCCAAATCCGAATTGTTGGGTCCGGACTTATTCTTCTGCTTCTTCCTGGCCGACGACTTCAACTTCGTCAACTGCCACTTCTTCGCCTTCTTCCTCATCGTCGTCGGTCGCCAGACCGGTCGGTGCCGAAACGTTCGCTATCACGAAGTCACGGTCGATGGTCGGCTTAGTGCCTGCGGGCAGGTCCACGGCCGAGATGGTGACAACGTCGTTGATCTCCATGCCGGTTACATCGACGGTGATCTTCTCAGGAATGTCACCTGCGGTACACATCAGTTCGACTTCCGGACGAACAACGGTCAGAACGCCGCCCTTTTTGATGCCGGGTGCTTCTTCTTCGTTGATGAACTCAACCGGGATGAACAGCGCGATCTTGGTGGTCCGACGCAGGCGCATCAGGTCCAGGTGGGTCGGCAGGTCTTTGACAACGTCACGCTGAACGTCGCGGCAGATGACGCGGACATCTTCGTGGCCTTCAACCTTCAGGTTCCACAAGGTCGACTTGAACCGGCCTGCTTTCAGGCGCTTGAACAGGACGTTGAACGGGATCTGAATCGGCAGCGGCTCTTTATCGCCACCAAAAACAATGCCCGGAACCATGCCGTCGCGGCGTGCTTGACGAGCGGCGCCCTTGCCTGTCCCCGTCCGTTCCAGAGCTACGAGATCAGGAATCTCTCCAGCCATGATAATTCTCCAATGTTAGGGCGGGCATCCTCCAAGGCTGTATGCCCGCGTGAAGCCGCGTCCTTATCTTGATTCATTAGGTTTGGAAAGGGGTTCACCCGAATAATTTTTATCGAGGCTCTGCCTCGCGCTCCGAGGTATTTTGGGCCAGATGAACAAGGGGTTCCGGGTTCATCCGGCCTGAATGATACAGTGGAGGCGGCTGTAAAGTCCGTAGTCCTGCTGCGGGTCAGCTCGCAGGCGATGTATTTTGCCAGAGGCCGCCGAAATCCTCGGGGATCAGCAGGTTGTGACGTCCCAAGTCGCCAACATTGCGTTCGCCACATAGCGCCATGGTTGTGTCCAGTTCCTTTTGTATGACGTCCAGCGCAGTGGTGACACCTTTCTGGCCCATCGCACCCAGCCCATAGACAAAGGCGCGACCGACATAGGTGCCCTTGGCCCCCAGAGCCAGCGCCTTCAGCACGTCCTGACCAGAGCGGATTCCACTGTCCAAATGAACCTCGATGTCACCGCCGACGGCATCCATGATCTGCGGCAGCATGCGAATAGAGCTGAGCGCACCGTCCAACTGACGCCCGCCGTGGTTTGAAACGATAATGGCATCAGCGCCGATTTTCGCGGCCATTTTAGCGTCTTCGGCGTCCAGAATGCCCTTTAGAATAACCTTGCCGCCCCATTGGTCCATCAGCTTTTCAACCTTGGCCCAGTCGAGGCTGGGATCGAACTGTTCAGCTGTCCACGCACCCAAGGATGACGCATCCGAGATACCCTCGACATGGCCGACAATATTGCCGAATTCACGCCGTTTCGCCCCCAGCATTTCGATGCCCCAGGCCCACTTGGTCATCAGGTTCGCAATCGTTTTTGCGGTCAGTTTTGGCGGTGCAGACAGGCCGTTTTTCAGATCCTTGTGCCGTTGGCCCAGAATCTGCAAATCCAACGTGATGACCAGAGCCGAGCATTTCGCATCTTTGGCCCGTTGGATCAGGCGGCTGACATAGTCCTGATCCTTCATCGTATAAAGCTGGAACCAGAACGGTTTTGACGAGTGCTCGGCCACGTCCTCGATTGAATTGATCGACATAGTCGACAGGGTAAAGGGCACACCGAACTCTTCAGCGGCTTTGGCGGCCTTTATTTCGCCGTCTGCGTGCTGCATGCCCGTCAATCCAACCGGCGCCAGCGCGACCGGCATCGCCACATCTTCACCGATCATCTGCGAAGCGGTCGATCGTCCTGCCATGTCCACGGCCACCCGTTGACGTAGACGGATATCCGAGAAATCCGCACTGTTGTCGTGAAAGGTTTGCTCGGTCCAGCTGCCGCTTTCGGCATAGTCGTAGAACATTCGAGGCACCCGTCTTTCATAGATACGTCGAAGGTCTTCGATGGTGGTGATTACGGGCATGGGGCTGCGCCTTTGATTGGTCGGTCAGATAGTTCTACTGGCGCAACATCAAGGGCGCAATTGGCTGAGGCGCGAAAAAACCGCAGCAGGCCGGTGGCTTGCCGCGGTTTTGTTTTATTCGATCGTGTGATTGGTCGATCAGGCCGAATGGGCGCCGGCGGATAGTGTTTTTACAAAGTCCAGAACTTCGGCCACGGGCTTTCCCGCTCCGATCTGGCTGACAATGGCCGAGCCGACAACCGCGCCGTCGGCAACGCTGGCGATGGCTTTGGATTTCTCGGGTGTGTTGATGCCAAAGCCCACGATCACGGGCAGGTCGGTCGCGGATTTGATCCGGGCCACTTCGGGGCCGACATTTGTGGCTTGCGCTTCGGCTGCACCGGTGATGCCGGTGATCGAGACGTAATAGACAAAGCCCGAAGTGTTCTGCAGAACGCGGGGCAGGCGTTTGTCATCGGTGGTCGGCGTCGCCAGGCGGATAAAATTCAGACCTGCGGCTTGGGTCGGCAGGCACAACTCTTCATCTTCTTCTGGCGGCAGGTCTACGATAATCAGGCCGTCAATACCGGCAGCTTGCGCATCGGCCAGAAAGGTGTCCACTCCACGGCTGTAGATCGGATTGAAATAGCCCATCAGAACGATCGGAGTGGTGTCGTCGGTTTCACGGAAGGCGCGAGCCAGGTCCAGCGTCCGCTGCAAGGTCATGCCGCCGTCCAATGCCCGCTGCCCTGCGGCCTGAATGGTCGGGCCATCCGCCATGGGATCGGTGAACGGCAAGCCCAGCTCAATCACATCCACGCCAGCGCCCGGCAGGCCCTTGACCACCTCAAGCGAAGTTTCATAGTCGGGGTCCCCCGCCATGATATAGGCGACAAAAGCCTTTTTCCCTTCGGCCTTCAGGGCGGCGAACTTGGCGTCGATACGGGTCATCGGATGTCCTTGCAGTCAGGTTTCGACCTGATGTGCAGAAACTTTGCGCGAAAATCAATCCCGGTCCCGCGGGATACCGTCAGAATGCGAAATGATATCGCACCAGTGCCGAATTAACACCCGGGTTGTCATCCTGTGTGCTGGCGTTGGATTTGTGGGTGATTGCCAAGGACACTTTGTTACCACTGTCCAAGGTGTATCCGAGACCCAACAGAGTGCGAATCTGGAACTCTCCCCCAAGATCGTTGCGGCCTTCGCCCTCTGAGAAATACCCCGGCATGACACTACCTTCGACGAACCAACGCTCGGCAAACCCGTAAATTCCGATTAGGCCGATGCCGATATGAACATCACCCGCGGTATCCACGGTCAGGGCGCTGCCCCATGTTGCGGAAAACCGGGAGGCCTCGTGAAAAGGGCTGTGTTGATATTCGAGCGAGAACGCAGCCTCGTCCTCGGATTGGCTGTCCGAGAAATCCGAAAATCCTGCGCCAAAGACTAGGGATTGAGCTTGCGCTGCTGGTGCGGCCAAAAGCAGCGCAAGAATTACAGAGGTACACTTCATATTACGCATTCACTATGTGTTTGTTTGCAACACCTTACGTGGTGATCTTAGTGCGCCCATTTCAATCCGGGCAAGTTCACGAATGACGAACAATTTCGTGATGTTGCAAATTGGTCTTTTCCTCGTTTCCGCAGTCTGGCTTGCGCATTGATCCGGACCTGCATAGAAGCACCTCTCGAATGGCATCAGGAGGCCGCTATGGGCTTTAAAATGGGAATCGTGGGTCTGCCGAATGTGGGCAAGTCGACCCTCTTTAATGCGTTGACCAAAACCGCAGCCGCGCAGGCGGCGAATTTCCCGTTCTGCACCATTGAACCCAATGTGGGGGATGTGGCCGTGCCTGATGACCGGTTGGACAAACTGGCGGCGATTGCCAGCTCGAAACAGATCATCCCGACGCGGATGACCTTTGTGGACATCGCCGGTCTGGTTAAAGGTGCCTCAAAGGGCGAAGGGCTGGGCAACCAGTTTCTGGCCAATATTCGCGAGACTGACGCCATCGCCCATGTACTGCGCTGTTTCGAAGATGGTGACGTGACCCATGTGGATGGCCGCGTTGACCCTGTGGCCGATGCCGACACCATTGAGACAGAGCTGATGCTGGCCGATCTGGAAAGCATCGAAAAGCGCCGCGCCAATCTGGTGCGCAAGCTGAAAGGCAATGATAAGGAAGCGCAGCAGCAGGAACGCTTGCTGGCCGAGGCGCAGGCGATGCTGGAAAACGGCAAACCCGCGCGTCTGGTCGAGGTATCGGACGAAGACGCTAAAGCCTGGAAAATGTTGCAGTTGCTGACCACCAAACCGGTTCTATATGTCTGCAACGTGTCCGAGGAAGAGGCCGCCGAGGGCAATGAATATTCCGCCAAAGTTGCCGAAATGGCAGCTGAGCAGGGCAATTCCCACGTCATCATCAGCGCCAAGATCGAAGAAGAAATCAGCCTGCTGGAAGAGGGCGAGGCGCAGATGTTTCTGGAAGAGATGGGTTTGGAGGAACCCGGCCTCGACCGTCTGATCAAAGCGGGCTACGACCTGTTGAAGCTTGAGACTTATTTCACCGTCGGCCCGAAAGAGGCCCGCGCCTGGACCATCCGCACCGGCACCGCCGCACCACAGGCTGCTGGTGTGATCCATGGCGACTTCGAAAAGGGCTTCATTCGTGCCGAAACCATCGCTTATGACGATTTTATCTCGGCCAATGGTGAACAGGGCGCGAAAGAGGCCGGCAAGATGCGGGCCGAAGGCAAGGGTTACATCGTCAAGGACGGCGATGTGATGCACTTCCTGTTTAATACCTGAACGGGACCTGAATGCCCGGTCCATCAAGGGCCGGGCGCTCTAAAGTTTCTGAGACTATTTTCCGAGTTCCAGTTCCTGTCGTTGGGTAAAGAAATCCCAGACAACCCAGCTTTCCGCGATCTTTCCATCGGCGATCCGGTCGATCTGAACGCCGGTCCAGTTTACCGGTCGGTCAGAGGCGGGCACGCCAAGGTATGGCTCTTTCTGGGTTCCGAAAAAGCGCCAATGGGTGGACACCCGATCGCCTTCGGCGATCTGCCCATAAATCTCAACCTTCAGATCGGGAAAGGCTTTGTGATTTGCCTCGACAATATCAGCCCAGGTGGCCAAATCGACGCTTCCGGTGCCGCCTGTGGCCAAAGGTGCCTGATGGTTTTGGTAACTGTCGGCGAAAATTGATCGGTTAATAGTGGAACCCGCGGCCCACATTTCAACAGCCTGCCGTGATAGATTTTTTGCTACGGAGCTATCAATCTGTTGAGCCATCGCGTTCCCTCCTGCCGCAATTGTCAGTAGTAGTGTTAGCGTCAAAATACGCGCAGCCAAGCCGGTGAGCTGTCTGGTCATTGGCTTCCTCCGTCCATCATGCCGACACCTGTTCAGGATAGCGCGCGCCGGGCCATTGCGGAAAGTGCCTTCTGCGGGTCGCCGGATCGCAACTTGTGCTTTCACCGGGCCGCAAACACGCTACTCTGCACTTCTGATCTTAAGAAGAATAACGGCATGATCGAAATCCGCGACCTGCAACTGCTCAGCGCTTTGGCGCGCCACCGTCATTTCGCCAAAGCGGCCGAGGAATGCGGGATATCGCAACCCGCCTTTTCCATGCGCATTCGCAATCTTGAGGACCGTCTGGGCGTCTCCATCGTCCGCCGCGCCAACCGGTTTCAGGGCCTGACCGAAGAGGGCGAGATGATCGTCCAGCGGGCACGGCGTATCCTTGATGATACCAAGGCGCTGGAACAGCAGGTGCTGGCCGCCAAGGGGGAGATCACCGGCACCTTGATACTGGGTGTGATCCCGACCGCGATTGCCTTTACCGGGCGTCTGACCAAACGGTTGCGGGATGCCCATCCCCGTATCATCACGCGCATTGAGACCATGTCTGCCACAGCCATTCAGCACCGTCTGGACGAGGGCAGTCTGGATGCGGGCATCACCTATGGGGACAGCATCGGAACCGATCTGCGGCAGGTGCAACCCTTGTATGAAGAGACCTATGTCTTGTTGGTGCCTTCGCATATGACAGATGAAACCGGCCCCATCCCATGGGCACGGGTCGCCGAATTCCCGATCAGCCTGCTGGAACCGCAGATGCAGAACCGGCGCATCCTCGATCGGATTTTCGCTGAACAGGGCCTACACCCGGATGTCGTCGCCGAAACCAGCGGATTTACCGCGTCGATGGTCATGGCGCGCGAAGGGCTGGCGGCCACCGTGGTCCCTCGGGTGCTGGTGCGGGCGCTGGGTGATCTGAAGGGAACAAAGGCGCTGCCATTGGTCGATCCCGTTGTCAGCAAACCGATTTGTCTTGCGACCCTGACACGGGACCCCGAATTGCCAACGGTCGAAGCGCTGCGTGCCGTGGTGACGTCTTTACGGTGATAATCTGTCGTTATCGTGCGATTGAAATATGCGATTTGACGATATGCTAAACTGATGAGACACGGAGCCTCAATCGGAGGGCATCATGGCACCATTAGACACCAAGCCATCAGGCGCACCCAAGGGCGTCTGGAAGTCAGGTAAAGGCAAGGGGCGGCACACGCCCAAAGGCCGTCAATTTACGGATGAGGCACAGGCGGAAATTGCACGCCTGCTGGGCGACCGCCCACGCCGTCGCGATCTGCTGATTGAATTCCTGCATTTGATTCAGGACGCACACGGCCATATCAGCGCGGACCACATTGCTGCTTTGGCGGTCGAAATGCGGTTGGGGCAGGCTGAGATCTATGAAACGGCGACCTTCTACGCCCATTTCGATGTGGTGAAAGAAGAAGAGACCCCTCCGCCCGCGCTGACCATTCGTGTCTGTGATTCTTTGTCCTGCGAAATGGCCGGGGCTCAGCAATTGCAGAAGGCGCTTGAGGATGGTCTGGACGCGTCCGAGGTTCGCGTAGTCCGTGCCCCCTGCATGGGTCGCTGCGATACGGCCCCGGTGCTTGAGATCGGCCACAACCATATCGACCATGCGACGCCGGAAAAGGTGCAGGCGGCGATTGCCGCCGGTGACACTCACGCCCATCTGCCCGACTACGAGACCTTTGCTGCCTATGAGGCAAACGGCGGCTACGCCAAGCTGAAAGAGCTGCGCGACAACGGTGATTGGGAGAAGGTGCAGGAAGACGTCCTAGCCTCGGGTCTGCGTGGTCTGGGCGGCGCTGGTTTCCCGTCTGGCAAGAAATGGGGCTTTGTTCGCATGAACGAAGGCCCGCGCTATCTGGCCGTGAACGGTGACGAAGGCGAGCCCGGCACGTTTAAAGACCGCTACTATTTGGAACGTACGCCGCATGTCTTCCTCGAAGGGATGCTGATCGCCGCCTGGGCGGTGGAAGCCGAAACCTGCTTTATCTACATGCGCGACGAATACCCGGCGGTTCTGGAAATCCTGCGCCGTGAGATTGTAGCGCTGGAAGATGCCGGGATCGTTGAGCCCGGCTATATCGACCTGCGCCGCGGTGCTGGTGCCTATATCTGCGGTGAAGAATCCGCGATGATCGAGTCGATTGAGGGCAAGAAAGGGCTGCCGCGTCATCGTCCTCCGTTCGTGGCGCAGGTTGGGGTCTTTAACCGCCCTACTTTGGTGCACAATGTCGAGACGCTGTATTGGGTCACCAAGGTGTGCCGCGAGGGGCCTGAGTGCCTCAACAGCACTGAAAAGAATGGCCGCACGGGTCTGCGCAGCTATTCGGTCTCGGGCCGGGTGGCGAAGCCGGGGGTTTATCTGTTGCCCGCAGGGTCGACCATTCTGGATGTGATTGACGCCGCTGGTGGCATGGTCGAAGGTCAGACCTTTAAGGCGTATCAGCCCGGTGGACCGTCTTCGGGTCTGCTGCCTGCGTCGATGGACGATATCCCGCTGGATTTCGACACGCTGCAACCGCATGGCACCTTCATCGGATCGGCGGCCGTGGTGGTTCTGTCCGATCAGGACACGGCCCGTGACGCGGCACTAAACATGCTGCGGTTCTTCGAGGATGAAAGCTGTGGCCAGTGCACGCCTTGCCGGGCGGGCTGTGAAAAGGCGGTCAAGCTGATGCAGGCCGACAAGTGGGATCAGGACCTGCTGGAGGACCTGTGCCAGGTCATGGGCGACGCGTCCATCTGCGGTCTGGGGCAGGCGGCGCCAAACCCGATCCGCCTTGTCATGAAACACTTCGCTGACGAAATCTGAGGGAGACAGAGCCATGCTTGATGCAAGCCCAACCAAGACCGTCACCTTCAACCTGAACGGCGATGACGTCACCGTGCCCGAAGGCACCACGATCTGGGACGCGGCCAATGGCCGTGGACTGGTAATCCCGCACCTGTGTCACAAGCCCGCGCCAGGCTACAAACCCGATGGCAACTGCCGCGCCTGTATGGTCGAGGTAGAGGGTGAGCGAACTCTGGTCGCCTCGTGTATCCGTCCGGCGGCTGAGGGAATGGTCGTCAAAACCGACACCGACCGCGCCGAGAAATCACGTGCGATGGTCATGGAACTGCTGGTCGCCGACCAACCCGAACAGCCGCATGATGTGTCCAGCCACTTCTGGGACATGGCCAAGCTGAACGATGTCAGCGACAGCCGTTTCCCGGCGAAAGAGGCCGAGAAAATCCCGCTGCTGGATGACAGCCACGTCGCGATGCGCGTAAATCTGGACGCTTGTATCAACTGCAACCTTTGCGTCCGGGCCTGCCGCGACGTACAGGTCAACGACGTGATCGGTATGGCCGGTCGCGGTCATACCTCGCAAGTGGTGTTCGATCAGGACGATCCTATGGGCGCATCGACCTGCGTGGCCTGTGGTGAATGTGTTCAGGCCTGCCCGACTGGCGCGCTGATGCCGGCCACCGTGCTGAACGACCAACAGCAGGGGGACAGCAAGGATTACGACAGCGAAACCGAAAGCGTCTGCCCGTTCTGTGGCGTCGGCTGCAAGGTCTCGCTGAAGGTCAAGGACGGTAAGGTCAAATATGTCGAGGGCATCAACGGCCCCGCAAACGAAGGCCGTCTGTGCGTCAAAGGCCGCTTTGGCTTTGACTACATCCACCACCCGCACCGCCTTACTAAACCTCTGATCCGGCGCGAAGATGCACCAGCCAAGGGTTTGAACGTCGACCCTGGCAATCTGGAAACCCATTTCCGCGAAGCGACCTGGGAAGAGGCAATGGATCTGGCCGCTACCAAGCTGATGGCGCTGCGCGAGGATGACCCGCGCAACGTCGCGGGCTTTGGGTCGGCCAAATGTACCAACGAAGAAGCCTATCTGTTCCAGAAATTCATCCGTCAGGGCTTCCGCCACAACAACGTCGACCACTGCACCCGTCTGTGCCACGCATCGTCGGTGGCGGCACTGATCGAGAACGTGGGTTCGGGCGCGGTGACTGCGACTTTCAACGAGATTGAAAACGCGGATGTGGCGATCATCATCGGGGCTAATCCGATCGAAAACCACCCCGTTGCAGCGACCTATTTCAAGCAGTTCACCAAACGCGGTGGCAAGCTGATCGTGATGGATCCGCGCGGCGTTGGGATGCGCAAGTTCGCGGATGAGATGCTGCAATTCCGCCCGGGTGCAGATGTCTCGATGCTGAACGCGATCATGAATGTGATCGTCGAAGAAGAGCTGTATGACAGCCAATACATCCACCGCTGGACCGAAAACTGGGAGGCCGAGAAAGAGCATCTGCGCCAGTTCACGCCCGAGGCGATGTCGCCGATCTGTGGCATTGAACCGGACCAGCTGCGCCGCGTCGCCCGCACCTTTGCGCAGGCCAAGGCCGGTCTGATCTTCTGGGGCATGGGCGTCAGCCAACACATCCATGGTACGGATAACTCGCGCTGCCTGATCTCATTGGCTCTGATGACCGGAAATGTTGGTAAGCCGGGCGCGGGTTTGCACCCGCTGCGCGGTCAGAACAACGTGCAGGGTGCCTCGGACGCTGGTCTGATCCCGATGTTCTTGCCGGATTATCAGTCGGTTACTGACGACAACATCCGCGCCAAGTTCAACAACGTATGGGACTCTGAGGATTTCTCGAACGAGAAGGGTCTGACGGTTACTGAGATCATTGATCAGGCGTATGCGGGCAACATCAAAGGGATGTACATTCAGGGTGAAAACCCGGCCATGTCCGACCCGGATGTAAACCACGCGCGCGATGCACTGGCCAAGTTGGATCTGATGATCGTGCAGGATATCTTCCTGACCGAAACGGCGAACTATGCTGACATCATCCTGCCCGCCTCGGCGCTGTATGAAAAGAACGGCACCGTGTCGAACACCAACCGTCAGGTGCAGCGGGTGCGCCCCGCTGTGACGCCTCCGGGTGAGGCGCGCGAGGATTGGAAGATCACGGTGGAACTGGCGCAGCGCATCGGTCTGAACTGGGATTACACGGATGTGTCTCAGGTCTTTGCCGAGATGAAGCTGACCATGGAGTCGCTGGACAACATTACGTGGGAGCGTCTGGAAACAGAGACGATCACCTACCCATCGCTCAGCGAAACCGATCCGGGTCAGGCGATTGTGTTTGGCGATGGTTTCCCGCGTGCCGATGGCCGTGCGCGGTTTACCCCTGCCAGCGTCATCCCACCGGACGAAGCGCCGGATGAGGAATATCCAATGATCGCTACGACAGGGCGTCAGCTGGAGCATTGGCACACCGGGTCCATGACCCGCCGCGCCAAGGTTCTGGATGCGGTAGAACCGGAGGCGAACTGTTCCTTGAACCCCCGAACGCTCAAGCTGATGGGGATCGAACCAGGCGAAATGATCCGTCTGACCACACGGCGTGGTTCGATCGAGATCATGGCACGCGCGGACCGTGCCATTGCCGAGGACATGGTGTTCATCCCATTCGCCTATGTCGAGGCGGCGGCGAACATCCTGACCAACTCGGCCATCGACCCGTTTGGCAAAATCCCCGAGTTCAAGTTCTCGGCTATCCGGGTTGAAAAAATCGGAGACGCGGTCGCGGCCGAATAATCCTATCGCGTACGAAGCTTGAAAGGCGGTCGACTAGGCCGCCTTTTTCTTTCCTTGACAGCAAGTTACTTGCAGCCAACCCTGTCGCCGTCACTGGTGCAGGAGTTTTACATGACCCGCCGTTTCGTCGATCTTTCCGTTCCGTTGGAAACCGGGATCGTTTCGGACCCGCCAATCATGCTGCCCGAAATCGAATACATGACCCATGATCAGACCGCCGAACAGGTCATGTCCTTCTTTCCCGGCTTGCAAAAAGAAGACCTGCCGGGCGGCGAGGGCTGGGCCATCGAGCGGCTACGGATCGCCACACATAACGGCACTCATCTGGACGCGCCGTATCATCATCACTCGACCATGAATAATGGCGAAAGGGCGATCACCATCGACGAGGTGCCGCTGGAATGGTGTATGAACCCCGGCGTGAAGCTGGACTTTCGCCACTTTGACGACGGCTATGTGGTGTCTGCTGAGGATGTCGAGGCCGAGTTGAAGCGGATCGGCCATACCTTGAAGCCGTTGGATATCGTGGTCGTGAACACCTCGGCGGGTACGCAATACGGACAGCCCGATTACCTGATGAAAGGTTGCGGTATGGGGCGTGGAGCGACGCTGTATCTGACCCGACACGGCGTGCGGGTTACCGGCACGGACGCCTGGAGCTGGGACGCACCCTTTGCGCTGACAGCGCAGGAATATGCCGAGACGCGCGACCCTTCGATCATCTGGGAAGGTCATCGGGCGTCGATGGATATCGGTTATTGCCACATTGAGAAATTGACCAATCTGGAAGACCTGCCACCAACGGGTTTCGAAATTTCGTGTTTTCCGTTCAAGATCAAGGGAGCCTCGGCGGGTTTTGTGCGCGCCGTCGCAATATTCGAGGAAGATCCAGATGACTAACCCCCTGAGCGGTCACGATGGACCCTATGACGCCCCGATTGAAATACGAGGGTTTACGGTTCTGTCGGAATGGATCGACTATAACGGCCACATGAATGTGGGGTTCTATGGCGTGGCCTTCGACCGCGCGTTGGATCACTTGATGGATGATCATCTGGGTCTGGGCGAGGCGCAGGTCAACGCATTGGGGCAGGGGCCTTACATCCTGCAGACGCATATGAATTTTTTGCGCGAGATTAGGCAGGACGAACCGTTCTGGTTTCGCTTTCGCATGTTGGATTCCGACCGGAAACGCGGGCACTACTTTGCTCAGATGCTATCTAGTGAGAACACGCTCTGCGCGACGCAAGAGGCGTTGTTTATGAATGTCAGCCACACGACCGGGCGTTCGGCACCCTACCCAGATTGGGCGGTCGCGCGGTTGGCCCGAATGGTTCAAGATCATGCACCGCTGGACCCCGCACCCCAGGTTGGACACGCGATAGGCATCCGCCGCAGCGATTAATAATCCCGTTCGAAAAATACGCCAACTCCGGTCTCACCACGCCCATCGACTGAGCCGCGGACGGTAAAATTGTCCGACACGTCAAGGTTCAGGTTCACCTCGGTGTCACCTTCGGTGTTGACGGTGAAATCGGTGTAGAGATTGTCGCTCAGATACGCTCCGGCCCCCAGACGGCCCGCACCGCCTTCGGACGCGCCGATATCCACCGTGTCAACGCCGGTCGAGTCGCGAAGCCCTTTGGTTGCATCCCCCCCGGCACCGCTGAGCTGCGCCAGAGACGCCGCCATCTGGGCGATCACAAAGGGTGAAATTTCGGAAAAGCGGTTACCGAACAAGAGCATGGCCAGTGCCTCTTCGGCGGGGCGTTCAGGGTCGGAATAAACGTCCACCTCGGGCGCATCTAACGGGCCCGCGATTTCGATTGTGGCGGTGCCATCGGACGTGCTGGTGGATGAGGCGAACTCGATATACGGCGTCAGGTCGCCTTGCAGTGTCACGATTCCTTTTGTCAGGGCCAGCCTGCGGCCCAGAATGTCGAAATTCCCCCGGATCAGTTCGATCTGGCCGGATGGGATAACTGCAGCGGTCGTGCCGCCGATATTCAGCCGCCCACCCAGTTCGGCATTAACACCCCGGCCACGCACGAAAACGGCTTTGGGCGCCAGCAGGCTGACATCCAGCGCGATACGTGAATCGCTTTTCTCCGCGCCTTCCTCGACAACAAGGCCGGCGCGTTCCCGTGTGAGGTAACCAGCCGAGCTTTCATTGACATGCCTGATCTCGGGGATCGGTGCGGCGCCCACGGCACCAGCCGCGGCAGCGAGGTTGATATTGGTTTCCTCAAAGGTGATCTGTCCGGTAATGGCGCTGTTGCCTGCCAGCGCTCCGGTCATAGCGATCTCGCCGTTCAGCGTGGTCTCATACAGAAGCTTGTCTGTTAGCACCAACTGATTGAGCCGCGTAACAATGTTCGCGTTCAGCGGCGGTGTCAGGTCCAATGGCCCCGAGATGGTAAAGGTGCCGCCCGCGCGCATACCGCCATTCAACGAGATATTGGCACGACTCTGCGCCAATTCGACCGAGCCGCTGATGCCGGTTATTGTCTGTCCGATCTCAGGGATCGCAATTGACGTGCCCGAAGTGGTGATAGAACCGCTGAGCGAACTTAGCTCGGGCTTCCCCTTGAGCCGCAGATCGTGCCTGGCCGATCCTTCGATCTTGTTGGGTGAGATAAAGATGTTGGCGACGCCCAGATTGATGCCACCCTGCGCCCGCAAATCGGCGTCGCCGCTGTTTTCATCGAAGGTTCCGGCGATGGTGCTGTTGATCTCAGCCGGACCATTGGCTGACCCGTCAATGGTCCAGACGCCGTTGTCGCGCTTGGCCGTGCCGGTTGCTGCAACGGTGCCGGGGAATTCGGGCGCGAACCGCTCGATCCTGTTCAGCTTGGCGTCGAACTCCAAATCGGCGGAACCATCGGTGTCTACCGTTCCGGTCAGGGCTGCATAGGAACTGTCCGGGCCGCTCAGGCGCATGTCCCCTTCCAGTCCCGATCCCGTTGGGGCAACATTCCCATCCAACGTCAGCGGGCCGGACATCGACGTCACGACACGGGACAGGTCGTCAAGCTGGGCCGAGAAGGTCACCCCCCCCGCCTCTCGGTCCAGTTTGCCCGAGGCTGTAGCCGATAGGGCAGTGCCCCTCAGGCTAAATGTACGGACTTCCATGCCGTCTTCGTCTTTATCGGCATCAATGTTCAGGGTCGTACGGCCCTGGATCAATTTATCGACCAGATCAATGCCGGTCTGAATGTCGTCGGCGTTCACATTGCCTTGAATGTCAAAGACACGATTGGCGAGATTTCCATTGCCCTGCACATTCGCGGCGACTGAGCCGCCTAGGTCCCGCTTGGCCAACCCCGAGAACAACGACAGATCTGGGGCGTTTACACGGGCGGTGCCGTCAACCGAAAGCTCTCCGGTAGGGTCATCCACCGTTGCGGCGGCTTTTGCGGTCAAGGCGGTGCCGTTGACTGTCGCTTCGCGGATTTCGATCTGATCGGCAGTGCGTGCCCCGTCCCAGGTGATCGTGGTCTTGCCGGTCAGCAACGGATCGATGTCAGACATGCCGGTTTTTATATCCTGTCCAATCACGCTGGCTGTGCCGTCGAATTCCAGGGTCTGCACTGTGCCTTTGCCATCCATTTCCGCCCGCAGGGCGCCGCCCAGTTCGCGCTTGGCCAGACCGGAAAAGACCGACAGGTCAGACGCATTCACGCTGGCCTTGCCGTCAATCGTCAGGTTGCCGTCAAGTGTCGTGACCTCGCCGCTGGCCTTTGCCTGCGCGGCCTCGCTGTTCAGGTCAAACTCGCGAATGGTGATACCATCGCTGCCTCGGCTGGCATCCAATGTGATGGTGGTTTCGCCTTTGATGACGGGATCGATATCGTCGCGCCCGGTGACCAGATTGCTGCCCTCAAGCACCAGCTTGCCGTCAAAGCTACGCTCTAATGGTGAGCCTGTGCCGTCAACGCGGGCCGAGGCACTACCGCCCAGATCAAGTTGCGCCAGGTCCGAGAACCGCGCCAGGTCCGATGCCTCAAGCGTGGCCGAACCGTCAACCGTCAGACCGCTGGTCAACCCGTCGATCAACGCATCCAGCCCCAGGGTATAGTCGGTTCCCACCAGTTCGAACCCCGACAGGTTCAACGACTGATCACTGCCGTAATCGAACTGTCCATCCAGCGTGATGTTCTCACCCAAGGCCGTGTTCAGGGCCTGATCATTCAGATCGATCCCGTCCACGATGGCCTGAAGGTCTCCCGTTACACTGAATGCGGTGCCCTGTTCCAACGTGCCCTGCGCGGTGATGCGGGCCGTGTCCAGTTTCGCTTGCGGAGATTGAAACGCGTTCGCCGTCAGGCTCAGATCCCACAAATTGCCGTTCTTCTGATCGAACAGAGCGGAAATCTGCGCCGCTTCAATTGAGGTATCGCCGCCTTTGACCGGCAATACGACCGTTGTTCCGTCGGGCGGGGTGATCCGACCCTGCAAGGCCACCAGTTGCAATGTGCCGCCTTCGGCCAATTGCAACTCTCCCTTTAGGTCCAGGGCTTGCGTGGTCAATTCCAGATCGGGGATGTCCAGCGCGCCCTGCGGTTTGGTTTGGCCGTCTACGAACAGGCGTGTTTTCGGGCCAAAGAACGGGTCCAGATCCTCGGCCATAAAGGGGGTCAGGTCGCCGCCCAGATCGGCGGTAAAGGCGATCCCGTCTGCCGCACCGGTTTCAGCGGCGCGCAGCTGTACCTGCCCTGTGACCTGTTGCTGATTGTCACTGCTCAGGGCGATATCGGCAGTGAAATCGGTCACTGGGCCGGTACCTGTGACCGACAGGCCGATCGGTGGGCTGTCCGGGATATTCAGCGCCGTTGATATCACGCCGCCTGCGGCCTCTTTCACCTGCAGGTCCAGATTGATCTCGCGCGAGGTGTTTTGGAACCCGGCGGTCAGTGTCACCTCATCCCCTCCGCGGTCCAGGCGCGTGACATCCAGATTGGTGTCCAATGTACCATCGGCCAGCGACAGGTTCCCAGTCACCGACAAATCGGCGGCAACCCCAATCAGTGGTTCACCCAGTGACAACTCATCAATCCTGATTTCACCGATCTCGATGGAAACGGGCAGTTCCGGCAGTTCGAAAGGTTTGGTCTCGGCTGTCGGCGCAGGGGTGTCCTTGGTGGTTGTGCCCGGCGCGCGGGCGATATCGATTTCCTGTGCGGTCAGGGCATTGACGGAAAACCGACCCCGTATAAGAGCCAGCCGGTTCCAGTCCAGTTCGGCATCCTTGATGGTTAGCCAGACGCCTTCGTCGTCCGACACTGTAATCTCTTCAATCGTGGCGCGGGCGCTCAGCGCGCCTTGCAGCCCTTTGACGGTGACGTTCTGATCATCTCCTGACAAGGTGTCCTGCAGGAAACGCTCTAACATGCTGCCGCCGCCATTATCCTCTTGCGCGAGTACAGGCGGCGCTGTCAGGATCAGCACCGTAGTCACAACCGGATATGAATACTGCCGTATCAAAACGCTTGTCCGATCCCGATATAGAATTGCAGACCATCTCCGGTGTCACCTTGAACTGGCAGGGCTAGGTCGAGGCGCAGCGGGCCGAATCCACCCAGATCATACCTGAATCCAAGCCCGGCGCCTGAATGGAATTCTGCATCGCTGCCGATGAATGAAGACGTGTCCACGGTACCGAAATCATAAAATCCGACAAGGGATATCGTATCGGTGATCTTGCCCCGGACTTCGCCGGACAATCCAATGAAGGACTTGCCGCCCGCTACACCGCCATTCACTGGTATGCCGAGGCTTTCGAACGGCTGCCCGCGCACGGTTCCAGCCCCGCCCGAGAAGAACAGAAAATCCGGGGTCACATTGCTTGGCGAAGGCCCGATGATCGACCCTATCTGAGCACGCCCGGCCAGAACGAGCCGCCCGCCCGTGCCCAAACTGGTATAGGCGCGTGTGTCGGCGAATAGCCGGATGCCCGTGTCAGTGCCGGAAAACCCAACGAACGGCATGATTTGCGCATCCAGATAGAATCCGCGAGTCGCGCTGACCTTGCTGTCACGCTCGTCCCATTCAGACCGGGTTGGGATAATGAAATAGCGGAACTTGCGGCCGCTGCCATAGGCGTCATCTGCATCCGACCACTGAAATCCAGCCGAGGCTTCGGCATAAAGCCGGTCGGAAAAGGTGCGACGCGCACCATAGGCCAGCGAGGCCACGGATACGTTGTAATTCTCGGTATTCCGCCGCTCCAGCAAAGCACTCCAAAAGGTATTGTCGTCCGGGCCCAGCCGGTCGGGCTGATCCAGGCGCAAACCGATGCGGCCGTCCAGATCCTCAGTTCCCCCGATGTTGCGCAACGCGGCTTCGAACCGCAGCCGTTCAGCGCGGCGAAAAACATTGCGATGTGTCCAGGTTGCGGTGACGTCCAGCCCGGCGTTTGAGGCCAGCTCGACCCCGAAGGTCAGGCGGCGTTTGGGCATGTCCTCAAAAGTTGCATCGAAATCCAACGTGCCATCGGGATTGGGCGTTTCATGTTCTTCGATCGAAACGATGCTGAATGTGCCTGTCCGACGCAAGCGGGTGCCGACCTTCTGGATTTCCGCTGGCGAGTAAACCTCGCCCGAGGGGAAACCAGCGATTTTGTTGATAGAGTGGTGGCGTACATCTGTATCGCCTTTGATGAACATCCTGCCAAAGGTCAGGCGCGGACCGGGTGCAAGGTCGATTTCAGCGTCCAGCATGTTTCGCGCGTGGCGGGCAATGACGGTTTGGTCTTCAAGCTGGGCTTTGGCATGTCCGGCGTCCCGCCAACCCTGCACCCCGGCCGAGGCCGCCTGTTGGATGGCCCCGGTCGTCGCCAGTTTGCCGGGTGCGAATTCTTCGGGCAGGATTGTTTCCGGCGTAACGGGGGCGACGACAGCCGTTCCAAAAGTGAAGGTCGGTCCGGTATTTACCGTGATAACCGCTCGGTTGATCGTGTTGGGTACGGTTAGCGAACTGATGTCAGCCGCTTCTCGGCCATCCAGCTTTATGCTGACGACCGGGCTGAAATAGCCCTCGTCATACAGAATCTGAACGAGTGTGCGGTAATCCGACAGGGCGGCAGACAGAACCTCGAGCGGGGTATCCAAGCCACGTTCATCTGCCGTCAGGACCGAGGAGGTTTCTTCGATACGTTCAACCACGCCCTGGGGCGCACCGGGCGCGGACAGGGATGTTTCCAGCGCGGCCAGAGATGAGGGCAGAGCGGCGGCGATAACGCCAAGCAGACAGTATTTCACAAAGGCCTTTGGCCTGCTTCCCCGCATTGAATGGCTCCAACTGCCCCAAGTCGAAATCAATTTCGCCGTCTTGTGTAAAACAACGGCTGATAACGTTCATGTTAGAGCATCAGTTTTCACACAGGGAAAGAACTTATCGAATGAGATGCCAAATTACCGGTTTGTGTGCCCCTCCAGCCCCTGTTTCCAGGGTTGGGTTTGCGGCGCTAGCCAATGATCGCGTTGGGGGCCGCTCCCGCCCGGTCCCATCGCATCAAAGATGCTTGTGACCCGTTGGGCCGGGCAGCGCACGGGCAGGCCCGCGCGCTGCGGTGCCGTTCGATCAGGGCTATGCCATCAGGCGGGCGACGTCGAGCATACGTGCTGAAAAGCCCCATTCATTGTCATACCAGCCGAAAATGCGAACCTGCCGGTCGCCGACCATTCGGGTCTCGGCGCCTGCAATGACCAAAGATTCCGGCCGTGTCCGTAAATCTGACGACACCAGCGGGTGATCGGTCCAACCCAGAACGGGAGACTGCGCGACCGCCTGGCGCAGTTCGGATTCAAAGTCAGTGATGGACATTCCGCGTTCAAGCGTCGCGACCAGATCCACCGCAGACACGCTGGCCGTAGGAACCCGCACCGCCGCGCCCGAGATGCGCCCCGCAAGATGCGGCATGACCTCATCAATCAAGTGCGTGGCGCTGGTGGTGGTGGGCACCATGGACAACGCGCCGGCGCGTGACCGGGCTAGATCGCCGCGCGGTGCGTCGATCATGGGTTGGCTGTTGGTATAGCAATGGATGGTCGTCATGTGGGCCGAGGCGATGCCGCCGATCCCATCCAGCACCTTGACCAGCGGGGCCAGCCCATTGGTTGTGCAGGATGCGTTTGATACGATCCGGGCGTTACCCAGTTGAGCTTCGTTGGCGCCCAAAACGATCGTGACTTCGGTTGCGGGCGAGGGGCCCGAGATAAGCACTTTGCCCGCCCCTGCGGTCAGCCCCTGGCTGGCAACATCCGAGGTGCGTGCGACCCCGGTGCAATCCATCAGGACATCCACGCCGCTCAGGTCGACGCGGGACAGATCAGGGCTGTGGGTCACTGGGATTGTGTGGCTGTCGATGACGAGGGTTCCGTCGCCGGTATCGACAGGCCCAGGGTAGGGGCCGAAAGTGCTGTCGTATTTGAACAGATAGGCACAGGTTTCCAGCGGTGCAATATCGTTGATCAGCACCAGCTCAATATCCTTGCCCCACGGCAACGCCAGCAGCTGCCGCAGGATCGTGCGGCCAATACGGCCGAATCCATTGATTGCGAGTTTCATGCGCAAGCTATGGCAGCGGGTCGAGCTGACCTCAATGCCCGTTTCGCGGCAGGATCAATTGCAGCTGACCTGCGAAAAGAACTGGCCTGAGATGTTTTGATACATGCTGGCCCGGATCGGCTTGCATCCGGTGGCTGCCTGAATGGCGGCCATGGCCTGAATAGTGCGCAGGCGCGGTGGCGGGCCGAACGGGTTCAGATTGTTGTTATCGCGCGTGGCGCGGTACACGACCGGGGCATCCGAGACCTGCGTAACAGCCCATGTGCGGCTCATGACGAAGACCGATTTGGTTTCCTCTTTGGCGGCAACAGGGGTCACCTCTAAGGCCGTCAGGCCAATTACAGCTGCCAGTGCCAGCAGGGATCCGCGCAGTACCATTGAACAATCTCCAGTGCTAAAAACGGTACTATTTCACCAGATTCAAGCGCTTCTGTGAACCCCTGCGCGGGAAAAACTGAATCGGCGTAAGTGGTTAGCCAGTGGTGGGGTGATTGCTGGTTCGCGTCTTTGCACAGTTGATCCTGGCTGTTTCGGTCCGTCCGCGCACCATGCGGAGCATTCGTGCGGGGTAGCTCAGTCGTGCCGGGCGAACGCCACGAATGACATGCCGTGCCAGTTGCGGCCTTAGACAATCGAAAGAATAACCCTGAACAACTTTAGCGTTCGCCCAACAGGGCTTGGCCCCCGTTCTTTGCCGGTATAGTCTTGAATGCAAATCTATTTCAGCAAGGCGAGGCGATCATGAAAGCCTGGATTTCTTCTACAGTTGTAGCAATCACGATACTGGGAACGTCCTTGGGTGTGCAGGCCCAAACGATTTCCCGAATCATCGCAGATATGGGCCTGAGCCCGGCAGACTTTGAGATATTGAGTGCGACTTCGGACGCGATGCTGGCAGGCGGTGCGCCTCGGGTCGGTGCAGAAAGCAATTGGGTAAACGACGAAACCGGATCGAAAGGCACGATTCGCGTCCGCGACGTACGTGACAACTGCGTACACCTGCAGCATTTCATTCGACCCGAAGGATCGGATCAGACCCGCGAAGTCAGGACCCGCCGGTGCCGCGACGCAGGCGGAAACTGGATCCTGACACCCTGATCTGGGTCTAGTAACCGCGGACCCTGTCGACTTCGTGCAGCAGGGGTTCTTCGGCGCTCAGGCGGCGGAAATTATCGCCCACATCTGCCAGCGCTTCGCCCAGATGCCAACCCGAGACATGCGGCGTGATAGTGACACCGGGATGTGTCCAAAGCGGGCTGTCAGACGGCAGCGGCTCGGTCGAGGTCACGTCCAGCACCGCATGGCCCGGCGTTTCTGCGTCCAACGCACTGATCAGGGCGGCCTCGTCGATCAGATCGCCGCGACCTGCGTTCAGCAACTGGCTACCCGGTTTCATTGCCGCCAGCATCCCGGCATCGAACAGTCCGATTGTCTGCGGGGTCGACGGTAAGATCGCACAGACATGGTCGCACTGACCCAGCAGCTCGGGCAGGGCTGCGTCACCATGCAGGCAGGTTACTCCGTCAATCTGCTTGGCTGAGCGGCTCCAACCCATCACCTGAAACCCGACCGCACGCAGCATTTTGGCGCTGCGGGCACCGATATGGCCTAGCCCCAGAACGCCGACCACGGTGTCAGGTGAATAGAGCGGTGCTCTGGGTGCCCATTCCGCGCGATTTTGCGCCTTTTCATAAAAGGTCATGTGTCGCTGATGACGCAGAACATAAGCGACGAACCATTCGGCAATACCCTGTGCGGGGGCGTCGGGTTTCAGCCGTGCGATACGCACATGCTCGGGCAGGTGCGGATTGCTGACGATGGTTTCGACCCCGGCGCCTAGTTTTTGCACAAGTTTCAGGTTGGGCAGCCGCTTGGGGTGGTCGTTGCTTAGGACAACCACGGCGACCATCGTGATGTCGGCCGGATCGCCAAGGGTTTCGGGCGTGCGTACATCCATGTCCGGGTGCAGCCGCCGAATGTCTTGGGCGATGTCGTTGTCGCTTATCCAGTCGGACAACCCGGTTTCGATCAGCAACGCCATGTCGCGCCCCCTCTGCTTCAATTTGCCTGCAATGACGTCCCGTCACCGAACTGGACATCGTTGGCGCAGCTAAGTCATTCTTTGGCGGAAGGTAAAGCCCGTTTGCAGGATCGTGTGAACAGGCGCGTACAGAAAACGTTTGAGGTAGCGTATGAACGGGACACAAGACCTGAGCCAACAGGCCTATTTTCATCTGCGCCCTGATGGCGCCTTTGTGGGCAATGACCCGGCGCGAGGGCCGTGGTCAGCGGATCACTGTCACGCGGGTCCGGTCAGCGGTCTGATCGTGCGCGCTGCGGAAACCGAGGTGGGACCGGAAAAGATGCTGACCCGCCTGACGGTCGATCTGCTGCGTCCGCAACCATTGACCGGGCTGCGTGTGGCCGCCGAGACCACACGCCACACCAAAACGCTGGCGACCACGCGGGTAACGGTTCACGATCTGGACGACACGCTCTGCGCCACTGCGACCACGATGCACTTGGCCCGCCGTAACCTGGGGCCGGTTCCGAATGTCACGATTGCTCCACCCCAGCTGGAGGATGCGGTGACGGGGCCATTTCCGATCGGCGAAATACGCCACGACCTGCCAGGCTTCGCCAACCACTCAGAAGTGCTGTACCCGAAAGACGGCAATCAGGGCGCCGGTCCCAAGACGGTCTGGATGCGCACACCGGCTTTGCTTGAGGGCGAGGACCCTTCGCCGATTCAGGCACTATGCCCGCTGGCCGATTGTGGCAACGGCATTTCGTGGAACGCACCGACGGCCGAGATGGGGTTCATGAACACAGATCTGACCGTGCAAATCCACCGTGAGCCGGTGTCGAATTGGCTGGCCTCAGAATCGCTGTGCCATTGGCAGCCGTCGGGGATCGGAATGTCCCAGTCCGTATTGTATGACACGCAAGGCCCTGTCGGTACGGCCCTGCAAACGCTGGTTCTGTTCCCACCAAAATGATCCTTTGGCCGGTTTCTGCGGGTGCTGATTGAATCGCATTGCCGCGCGTGATCTCAGGCCCTATCTTTCACGCATGCGTTGGATTGTAACCCTGTTGACCTGCTGCCTGCCGATCCCAGCAATGGCACACCCGCACGTCTTTATCGACACCGGGCTGGAATTCATTGTGGATGACGCTGGCCAACTGACCCATGTGCGCGTGACCTGGGCCTATGATGAACTTTACTCGCTGTATCAACTTGAAGACATGAAACTGGATCAGGATTTCGACGGCGTCCTCACTGAAAATGAAGAGAAATTCCTGGCCGGTTTCGATGCGCAGTGGATCGAAGGGTACAACGGCGACCTGGTCGTCTTGGCGGATGGCGTGCCCGTCTCGCTGTCCGGCCCGTTGGAACCGACAGCAACTACCGAGGATGGTCGTATCGTGACAACCCACTTGCGCGCGGTCGATGGCGACGCGGTGTCTGCATCTTCGCTGACGGCGAAGGCTTTTGATGAGACGTTCTACATTGCCTATGAATTGACCCGCCCGGTGACGGTGAGTGGCCCTGCGTCCTGTCAGATGGATCGGATCGACCCCGATATCGATGGTCAGCTGGCGCAGATGCAGGCCTTTTTGTTGACACTGGACGCCGATTACGACCTTGAGGAAAACGATATCCCGCTGGTCGGGGAAAACTTTGCGACCGAGATTTTCGTTTCATGTCCAAATACTTGATTGTTCCGGTTGCCATCGCCATAGCGTTGCTTCTGTGGTTCTGGGGCAGCGGTGGGTTTGACAGCTTGGCGGCATGGGCTGCGGGTGAGCAGCGCGAGTTTCAGAACCAGATCGCCCGATCCTTACGCGCCGCACGGGCGGAACAGCCCGAGGCCGTCGCCACCCTGCTAACGGTTTGTTTTGCTTATGGGTTCTTTCATGCCATCGGCCCAGGCCATGGCAAGGTGCTGATCGGCGGGTACGGGCTGGGTCGTCGGGTCGCCTTTTGGCGGTTATCCGCGATCAGCGTGCTGTCCAGTCTGGGGCAGGCGGTAACGGCGGTTGTGCTGGTTTACGCGGGCGTTCTGGTGTTTCAGATGTCACGCGAAAGCCTTGTGGGAACGACCGAACAGGTCATGGCCCCGATCAGCTATGCTGCCATCGCCGCGATAGGTCTGTGGCTGGTGTTTCGCGCCATTCGCAGCTTTGCCCGTAGACACCGCGATAACACGGCGCAAGCGCGTCACGACCACGATCATCACCATGGTCACGACCATCATCACGACCACGATGTCTGTTCAGATTGCGGCCATCGTCACGGCCCCTCAGCGGAAGAAGTTGCGCAGGTTGGTAGTCTGCGCGAGGCGTTGCTGCTGATTGCCGGTATCGCGGCCCGACCCTGTACCGGGGCGCTGTTTGTGCTGATCCTGACTTGGCAGATGGGAATCGCGATGGTTGGCATCGCCGGGGCGTTTGCCATGGCGCTGGGCACGGCGCTGGTGACGACTCTGGTCGGGTGGACGTCGTTCGGGTTGCGCGGTGGATTGCTGGCGTCGGCTTCGGCCACGCGGTTTGCATCTGTGCTGGCCCCGACCATCGAATTGGTGGCGGGTCTCACAATCGCGGTTATCGCCAGTGGTTTGCTACTGCGCGCGATTTAACCGAAGACCGGTTCCGGATACCCGACCCGCGCCAGGTACAAGCCCTGCGGCGGGCATACGGGCCCACAGGCGGCGCGATCAGCGGCCTGCAACGCGTCGCGCACATCCTCGGGCGTCCACGCGCCTGCACCGACACGCTCCAGAGTCCCCACAAAGCTGCGCACCTGATTGTGCAGGAACGACCGGGCGCGGACGTGAAAATGTATCTCGGGGCCGGAAAAGCCCTCAACCCGTTCAACCCGCAACTCATCCAGCGTTTTGACCGGGCTCGCAGCCTGACAGATGGATGAGCGGAAGGTGGTGAAGTCATGCTGCCCGATCAACATATCCGCCCCGGACTGCATGGCATCGACATCCAGCTGGTGATTGATCTGCCAGACCTGCCCGGCGTCATGGGTTGCAGGCGCACGACGCATCAGGATGCGGAACAGGTATTGCCTCTCTAACGCGGAAAACCGGGCGTGCCAGTCATCGTCCACCTGCGCTGCTTTGACGATGGCCACCGGTTGCGGCTTGAGGTGATAGTTCAGCGCCTCAGACAGGCGGAACGGGTCCCAGTCCTTGATCAGATCGCAATGGGCGACCTGACCCAGCGCATGCACGCCCGCATCGGTGCGGCCCGCAGCGGCAATGGTGTGATCGCCGGGCTGAATACGCGACAGGGCCTGTTCGATTGCCCCCTGCACAGACGACAATTCCTTTTGCCGCTGCCACCCGGCAAACGGTTCCCCTTGGTATTCGACTTTCAGCGCGTATCTAGGCATGGGCTGCTGGTAACGCGCCGCGCGGGGACGGGCAAGAGTGGGAAAGCGCTGGTATGTCTGCTGACCTCTACCTATCTTGAGCGAAACGAAAAAAGCGGGGCGACAGTTTGGTCATCTCATCCCTGGCAGACAGTCTTGTGCGCGGTGTTGAATCCGTGGGCGACCGTGTGTCTGAAACTCTGTTTGAACCGGTCATCCGTCTGGGCGTTACCGGGTTGGCGCGGTCGGGAAAGACGGTGTTCATCACGTCTCTGGTTGCGAATCTGCTGGATCGGGGACGGATGCCCGGATTGGTCGCGCAGCAGGAAGGCCGCATCAATTCGGTCTATCTGCAACCCCAGCCGGACGATACGGTGCCGCGCTTTGACTATGAAAACCACCTGGCCGCGCTGACCGGGCCACAGCCCCATTGGCCAGACAGCACCCGTGCCGTGTCCGAGCTGCGCCTGTCCTTCAAGGCCCGTCCAGCAGGGTTGCTTGCGGGTTTGCAGGGGCCGCGCACGGTTCATCTGGATATTGTGGATTATCCGGGTGAGTGGCTGCTGGACTTGGCATTACTGGACAAATCATACGAGCTCTGGTCAGCCGAAACCTTAAACCGTATCGAAACGCGGACCGAAGCGGCCGCGTATTTGGCGCAGGCCAGGGCCGCAAATCCTGCGGATGCTCATGACGAACCCACGGCGCAGGCGTTGGCCAAAGCCTTTGCTGCGTATTTGAATGCCGCACGGGATGCAGGGTTTTATGATTGCACGCCGGGGCGGTTTCTGTTGCCCGGCGATCTGGCGGGTTCTCCGGTGCTGACCTTTGCGCCATTGCCGGCGGAGGGCCACGCGCCGCGCCGTAGCTTGCACCGCGAAATGGCGCGCCGATATGAGGCGTATAAATCGCAAGTGGTGAAACCCTTCTTTCGCGATCATTTCTCGCGGATCGACCGTCAGGTGGTTCTGGTCGATGCGCTGGGTGCGATCCATAAAGGGCCGCAAGCGGTCGAGGATATGCGCCGGGCGATGGCCGATATCCTGTCGGCCTTTCGACCGGGGCGCAATGCGTGGCTCAGCCAGCTGCTGTTGGGCAAGCGGGTTGAACGTATACTGTTCGCAGCCACCAAGGCCGATCACCTGCACCACACACAGCACCCCCGTCTGACCCATATCATGGAGGCCCTGATCCGGGATGCCCGCGACAGGGCTAGCTTTGCCGGGGCCGAGACGGCGGCGCTGTCGCTGGCTGCCCTGCGCGCCACGACCGAGGAAATCCGAACGCATAACGAGGCAGATTTGCCTTGTGTGCGTGGGACGTTGCTGAACGGTAAACAGGCAGCCTTTTACCCCGGTGATCTGCCCGATGACCCGGCCCATTTGCTGGGCCCGGCCCGCAACGGGGCAGAAAGCTGGCTAGACAAGGATTTCGGTTTCATGGCTTTTGCACCCGCGCATCTGACCCTGCGTCCGGGCGATGGCCCGCCCCATATCCGGTTGGACCGTGCCACGCAGTTCCTGATCGGAGACCGCCTGTGACCGTAACCCTCCGCCCCGCGCGCACGACGGATGCCGGAAAAATCGGAGAGATCCTGTACGGCTTTGCCCGTGACAGCGACTGGATGCCCGAGCTACATACCTGCGCTGAAACCATCGCCTTTTGCGGTTGGATGATTGATCGGGGTTGGGTCACCGTGGCCGAAACCGATACTGACGTTGTGGGGTTTTTAGCGCTCAACGGGACGGAAGTTCATTCCTTGTATCTGACGCCGCCAATATGCGGGCAGGGGATTGGGCAGCGCTTGCTGGACCATGCCAAATCCGATCAGGCAGAACTGTCCCTGTTTGCGTTTCAGGCCAACCACGGCGCGTGCCGGTTTTATGAACGCAACGGTTTTGCCGAAGTGGCCCGCAGTGACGGGGCTGACAATGATGAAAACCTGCCCGACATCAAATATGTCTGGTGGCGGAAAGGGGCGGCGGATGGCTAAAGGTCCGGTACTGATCGATCTGGATACGGAAGAGTCTGCGGCCGACGTAGCACAGGCCCCGCCGGTTCCCGATATTGAGCCGCCGCAGGGCCAAGCGATGCAAGCGGCTGCGCGGCTGGCTGCGCGGAAACCCTCGGTCCTGTCACGCTGGTTTTGGGGTCTGGCACTGGCCGTGATTGGCGCGGTCGTTTCTGTTGCCGCATGGGATTTCGCCACCTCGCTGTTGTTGCGGTCACCGATATTGGGCTGGGCCGTAACCGGCTTGATCGGTGCGCTGGTCTTGGTCGCCCTGATCATCGCCCTTCGGGAGCTGGCAGCCATCGGGCGCTTGTCCCGCGTGGATGGGATGCGCCGCGCCGCAGATGCCGCGCTGGCCGAGGGTGATTTGGCGCAGGCTCGCACAGTCACCAACCGCCTGATCGCGTTTTACAAAGGGCGCGAGGAAACACGGTGGGGCCGCGACCGTCTGGCTGAAAGGATGGGTGAGCAATTCGACGCCTCAACCCTGTTGACCTTGGCCGAGGACGAATTGCTGGCCCCGCTGGACGCCGCCGCCAGCCGCGAGGTCGAAGCCGCCGCCCGGCAGGTTGCCACGGTGACCGCACTGGTTCCGCTGGCACTGGCGGATGTTGTGACGGCGCTTGCGGCCTCATTACGGATGATCCGCCGAGTGGCCGAGATATATGGCGGGCGCGCGGGATTTCTGGGCAGCTGGCGCCTGACCCGCGCCGTGTTCGTGCATCTGGTGGCGACCGGGGCCGTGGCTGTGGGTGACGATCTGCTGGAACCCATTCTGGGCGGGTCGATCCTCAGCAAACTGTCGCGCCGGTTCGGCGAGGGGTTGGTGAATGGTGCGCTCAGCGCTCGAGTTGGCGTGGCTGCGATGGAAGTCTGCCGACCACTGCCATTTTCAGACCGGCACAAGCCGTCCACGCGTGGGATGATCAAACGCGCGCTCAGCGGGTTGTTTTCCAAAACTTGACCTGACGCAAAGTCCTGTGGCCCGCTGGCGTGCATAACAAAGCCGGAGCCAGCCATGACCGATCACGGACACAGCCAGCAGGAAATCGCCGCGCGGATCAATGCGCCTCCGGGGCGAGGGGTACTGCGGGATGTGGTGTATGGCGGCATCGACGGATCGGTCACCACCTTTGCTATTGTAGCCGGGGTTGCCGGAGCGGGGCTTTCGCCGTTCATCATCGTGGCGCTGGGGCTGGCCAATGTTCTGGCCGACGGGTTTTCCATGGCTGCCGGGAATTACTCAGGCACCAAGGCCGAGCTGGACAACATCCGCCGCATCCGCGCCATCGAGGAACGCCACATCAGCCTTTACCCGGATGGTGAACGCCGTGAGGTGCGCGAGATACTAGCCCAAAAGGGCCTGTCAGGCGACGTTCTGGAAGAAGCAACCGATGCAATCACCGCCAACCACGACAATTGGATCAACCTGATGGTCGAAGGCGAATATGGGTTGGGCAGCGTCGACCCCCATCCGCTCAAAGCCGCCATGGCGACTTTCATCGCCTTTCTTGTCGCCGGCATGGTGCCTTTGTTGCCATTCCTTTTGTCGGTCGATCATGCCTTTGCCGTCTCGGCCTGCATGACGATGGGTGTTTTCTTTGCCATTGGGGCCTTCAAAGCCCATTGGTCGCTGTCCCCGTGGTGGCGGTCCGGGCTCGAGACCTTTTTGATCGGCGGGGCGGCGGCCTTGATCGCGTATCTTGTCGGCTCGCTGTTTCACCCCTGACGGCCAAGATTGTCGCAGGACGTCCCATGGGGCTGGTTAAATCCTAGCCAGCGGCTAGGCTGCCGCGAACAGGTTCAGGGGAATTAGCAACTATTGCGGCTTGAGAGCAAAAATGTCCTGGTTTTGGGGGCTTATGGCTTCATCGGCGCGGCGGTGGCGCGGTCTCTTCAAGCTGAGGGCGCGCATGTGGCGGCCTTTGTGCGCAACGTGAAAACCGGGATGCAGGTCCTGCCAGGTGTCACACAGGTGCAAGGTGACTTGCGGTTCTGCCTACAGCCTGAGGACTGGGTCGCGCATCTGGAACATGTCGACTGTGTCGTGAACTGTGCAGGAGCGTTGCAGGATGGTCCTTCCGACGATCTTGAGGCGGTTCACCACACCGCCGTCGCAGCCCTGGGCCAAGCCTGTGCGCGACAGCGCATTGCTGTGGTCCAAATTTCTGCCATTGGTGCTGACCCTGATGCAGACACGGATTTCATGCGCACCAAGGCGGCTGGGGATGCGGCGCTGCGGGCCTGTGATGTGCCGCTTTGGATATTCAAACCCGGTCTGGTGATCGGCCAATCCGATTACGGTGGAACCGCGTTGCTGCGCATGCTGGCGGCCGTCCCTTTGGTGCAACCCATCGCGTATCCGCAAACGCCTGTTCAATGTGTGGGCATGCCGGACCTGTGCCGCGCCGTGATTGCAGCCGTGGCCGATGAGATCCCGCAGGGCACATACGATCTAGTCGAAGATACCCCGGCCCCATTATCTGATGTTCTGGCCGAGACACGCCGATGGATGGGCTTCACTCCGGCACGGATCACGGCGCGTATGCCAGCGGCCATCGCAGGCCTGATCACAGGCGGCGCGGATGCCTTGGGTCATTTGGGGTGGCGTTCGCCCCTGCGCAGTAATGCAATGACCTTGATGAGCGACGGAGTAATTGGCGATCCGGAACCTTATCGCGCCGCCACATGTCAGTCTCTGGCGCGCTTGCCCCGGATTTATGCGGGCCTGGCCTGTTCCCACGAACATCGGCTGACTGCCAGGATGTCGTTGCTGATGCCATTGGTCGTTGCCGTGCTAAGCCTGTTCTGGCTGCTGTCTGGCCTGTTCGGGCTGATTGGTCTGCCTAAGGCTACATCGGTTCTGACCGGGGCCGGGTGGAGCACCGGAATGGCCGTTGCCAGCGTTCTATTGTGGTCAATTCTGGATATTGCTTTAGGGCTTGCCATCCTGTGGCGACCCTGGGCTGCGCGCGCCTGTCTGGCGCAGGTCGCGGTGGCCTTGTTCTATTTGCTGGCGGCCAGTTTCACCGTACCCGGCCTGTGGCTGGACCCGCTTGGCCCGTTGATCAAAACCCTGCCAGCGATGACACTCTCGCTTGTCGCCTGGCCTCTATTGCAGAGCCGCTGATGGACCCTGACCTGATCCTGCGATGGCTGCATATTGTCGGCGCATGCGTCCTGTTGGGCACGGGGGCAGGCATCGCGTTTTTTATGCTGATCGCGCATCGTTCCGGTGACGCCCGGTTCATCGCGCAGACCGCAGGAACCGTGGTGCTGGCCGATCTGCTATTCACGGCAACGGCGGTTGTGCTGCAACCGGTGACAGGCGGGTTGCTGGCTTGGCGCCTGGGTTGGCCCATGACCGAGGGGTGGGTCCTCGCCTCGCTGGTGCTTTTTGCGGTGGCCGGGGTGTTCTGGTTGCCTGTGGTGTGGATACAGGTTCGGTTGCGCGGGTTGGCGCAGGCCGCCGCAGAGGCGAACACGCCACTACCCCGGACCTATCACCGCCTGTTCCGCATATGGTTCGCTTGCGGATTTCCTGCCTTTGCGTCGGTTTTGATTATCATCTGGCTGATGATCGCCCGCCCGTCGATTGGTTGGATCTAGCAGAGGGTTCGACAAGCAACTCATCTGGATTTCTGACTGTTGCTGACTGTGCGCGTCAGATAGCCTGAAGTCTAAACCACTCGGAGAACCCCTTGGAATCCCTTCTTGTCCTAGTCGGATTGATTGTGCTGGCCATTCCGGTCGCCATCGTCGTGTTGTTGGTGAACCAGACGCGCCTGCGCCGCCGGGTAGAGCATTTGGAGCAGAAAATTCGGTCACTTGGCAGTGATGCCCCCGAAGCGCAACAGGCCGAGCGGCGCAAGCCGTCCGAAAAGTCGGACAAACCTTCAAAACCCGCCCCGTGGTCCCCCGCTAAGGCTCAGAAAGTCGATCGCCCGGCCGAAGAAACACCACCCGCAGCCGTTGTGTTCCGCGAAGATCGAATGGCCGCCCTGACTACCTGGCTGCGCGAGAACTGGTTCTACGCGGTCTCGGCCCTGTCTCTGGCGCTGGCGGGGATATTTCTGGTCCAATACGGCGTCGAAAACGGGCTGTTGCCGCCATCCGCTCGGGTGATCGCGGCGTTGCTTTTCGGCGCAGTGCTGATCGTTGCCGGAGAGGTCATCCGGCGCAGATATGGTGATGACGAAAGCACAGCGACTGCCTATTTGCCGTCGGTCTTTTCCGGTGCTGGGCTGGTCACGCTGTTCGGAGGCGTACTGGCCGCGCGACAGCTTTATGACCTGATCGGACCCGAGGTCGCTTTGACCGCAATGGTCGTGGTTGCGCTGGTGGGTTTGGTGTTGGGTTGGTTTCACGGCCCTTTGCTTGCCGCCGTCGGATTGATCGGAGCGTTCTCGGCCCCCTACGTGGTTGGTGGCACATCCGAGAACCCAAGTTGGTTGTATGCCTATTTCCTCGTCATCGCTGTTCTGGGTCTGGGGATCGACACGGTGCGGCGCTGGGCATGGATCTCGGTTCTGACCTTGTTTGGGGCCTATACAACCTGCCTTCTGCTGGTGCTGTCTTCGCCCCTGACCGAGGGCGTATACTTGATTTGCGTGACGGCGCTGGCTGTGATCGCCATCGCAATTCCGGTCCGGCGCGTTTGGCCCAATCATGGCGGGTCGATGATCAGCGAAATCGTTAGGCGGAAAAAGGGGGACGCATGGCCGGAATTCCCGACCCGGCTTGGATTTAGCGCCATTGCTGTCAGTGCAGCGATTGTG
The DNA here is from genome assembly GCF_040705255.1 of Ruegeria sp. ANG10. NCBI lineage: Bacteria > Pseudomonadati > Pseudomonadota > Alphaproteobacteria > Rhodobacterales > Roseobacteraceae > Ruegeria > Ruegeria sp. ANG10. Next base: position 29,165 of record NZ_JBFCVU010000011.1, on the reverse strand, counting down.
TCATTGCACTGGGCGGACAGCGTCGATGAGTTCTGGCTGGGCGTTACTCTGCTGTCGGGGATGACCCTTGGATTGATGATTTGGGGGCGGCGAGCCGAGGCGTTGCAGGACGCCACAGTACTGCCTGCGCTTGGCCTGGTCTGGTATGTCCTGATGCATGGCTGGGACAACGGGATCGCTTTGCGTCAATTTGCCGAGACCTTTGCAGAGACGCCCGAGGCTGATTTTCCTTGGGTGGTGACCATTCTCACCGCCCTTGGCGTGGTTATTTCGATCACTGCGGCGTGGCGGTCGATGAATGCGCAAAGATACGTGGCAATCTGGGCCGGAGGAGCGGCGGTCTTTGCCCCCGCGTTGGCCATCGCGCTTGAGGTCGGCTGGCATCCGGCCCACGTCATCGGGGCATACCCCTGGGCCCTGCACGCAATTGCGTTGGGCGTGCTGATGGTCGTTCTGGCAGAGCGTTTTGCGCGCGTAGATGGCGAGGATCGGATGCGTCCGGCTTTGGCTACGATATCGGCCCTGTCCTGCCTCAGCTTTGCCTGCATCATTGTTCTCAGCTCGGCCGCGTTGACCATTGCGCTGGTTGTGATGGTCGTGGTGGCAGCGGCGCTGGACCGCCAATTCAAACTGCCACCGATGACTTGGTTCATCTGGGCAGGCGTGTTCACCGTCACCGTTCGGTTGGTTCTGACCCCGGGCCTAGTCTGGGCCAGCTATGCACCGGTGCCTGAGATGTCGCTGGTCTACGGCGGGGCCACCGTGGGATTTGTAGTTGGGTGGTTGCTGCTGCGACCGCTGCACCGCCCGGTGGCGAGCCTGTTGCTGGAAAGCGCGGCTTGGGCAACCGGGGGCATACTGCTGTCCCTGCTTTTGGAACGCTGGCTGCAAAGCTTTGGCGAAGGCAATGCCACCAACAGTCACTGGGGATTGGGCTTGCTGGCGATTATCTGGCTGCTGCTCGCTTTCGCGCAAGTCCAGCGGTTGGAGCTGGGGGGTAAGCTGAACTACGTCCGCTATCTGCTAGCCGCATTCTTTGCCGGTCATGGCGTGTTGCGGCTGGTGGAGGCAGTGGTCGAGGCGAACCCGCTGCTCAGCACAGCCGTGCCACCGGTTCTGGGACCGCCGGTTCTGAATACGCTGGCGGTCGCCTATCTGCTGCCTGCGCTGATCATCGGTTTCTCGGTCTGGCGCATTTACGCAACCCCGCTTTGGCTGAAACGCGCCTGTTGGGGAATGGCCAGTGTACTTGCCGCCCTTTGGTTGGGGCTGATGATCCGCCATATCTGGCAGGGCGCTGCGGGGATGTATGAAGGCAACGGCGTGTCTCAGCCTGAACTTTATACCTATACCATGGCCCTGCTGGCGATTGGTGCTGTGTTGTTCTACCAGTCGCTGGCGCGCCGATCCGACCTGATGCGCAAGGCAGGTCTGGCGGTAATCGGGCTGGCCGTGGCCAAGGTGTTCCTGATCGATATCGCTGGCCTGGGCGGGCTGATCCGGGTGTTCTCGTTGTTGGCGCTGGGCCTCGCACTGGCCGGTCTGGCATGGCTGAACCGCTGGGCCAAGCTGCGCCATTCGCCGCAGGACCCGGAACCTCTGGACCATTGAGGGCGGGCGTCCTATAAGCGCGGCCATGTATGACCGGATGGCCATCATTATTCGAATTATATCCCCGGCGCTCTGACCCATTGAGACGCCGGGCAAAGGTGTTTGAGACTTCGCACCGACCGCTTCGAGCCATAAGACGACCAGATCATCCAAAGGACGCCCCCAATGTGCGCCGACACGATCCAGACACCTGATTACAAAGACACGCTGAAACTGCCCAAAACCGACTTCCCCATGCGCGCCGGCCTGCCTAAGCGCGAGCCCGCATGGCTGGAACGGTGGGAGACCATCGGTGTCTATGACCGCCTGCGTGAAAAAGAGAACCGCACGCCCTTTACCCTGCACGACGGCCCCCCCTACGCCAACGGCCACCTGCATATCGGTCACGCGCTGAACAAGACCATCAAGGACATGATCGTGCGATCCCATCAGATGATGGGTCATGACGCGCGCTATGTGCCCGGATGGGACTGCCACGGTCTGCCGATCGAGTGGAAGATTGAAGAACAGTACCGCAAGAAGGGCAAGAACAAGGACGAGGTGAACGTCGTCGATTTCCGTCAGGAATGCCGCAAGTTCGCCGAGGGCTGGATCGACATTCAGCGTGAAGAGTTCAAGCGTCTGGGGATCACCGGCAACTGGGCCGATCCCTACATCACCATGGATTATCATGCCGAGGCGGTGATCGCCGATGAGTTCATGAAGTTCCTGATGAACGGCACGCTCTATCAGGGTTCGAAACCCGTGATGTGGTCGCCCATCGAAAAGACGGCTCTGGCTGAGGCCGAGGTCGAATATCACGACAAGGAAAGCTTCACGATCTGGGTGAAATTCAAAGTCGTGAATGCAGGCGACCTGGATGACGCTTTTGTGGTGATCTGGACCACGACTCCGTGGACCATGCCGTCGAACAAAGCGGTCGTTTATGGCCAGGACATCTCTTACGGCCTGTACGAAGTCACTGACACACCGGACGAGTGTTGGGCCAGTGTCGGCGACAAATTCTTGCTGGCAGACAATCTGGCCGCTGACGTTCTGGGCCGTGCGCGTTTGAACGACGATCAGTGGAGACGCGTCCGCGACGTGACGACGGATGAGTTGGTCAATGTTCAACTGAGCCACCCGCTGGCCGGTGCCGAAGGTGGCAACGGCGAATGGGATGACATCCGCGACTTCCGCGCCGCTGAGTTCGTAACCGATACCGAAGGCACTGGCTTCGTTCACTGCGCGCCGTCGCATGGGATGGAGGAATTCGAGCTGTACCGCGATCTGGGCATGCTCGAGCAGGTCATCACTTATAACGTCATGGATGACGGCTCTTTCCGGGCTGATCTGCCGTTCTTTGGTGGCAAATACATCCTGTCCCGCAAGGGTGGCGAAGGTGACGCCAATAAGGCCGTGATCGACAAGCTGGTCGAGGTCGGTGGGCTCCTGGCGCGTGGCAAGATCAAGCACAGCTATCCGCACTCGTGGCGCTCGAAAGCGCCGATCATCTACCGCAACACACCGCAGTGGTTTGCCTCCGTCGACCGCAAGTTGGACGATGGCATGGGTGAGATGGGCGACACCATCCGCGAACGTGCCTTGCGGTCCATCGACGAGTTGGTGAAATGGACCCCGCAGACCGGCCGCAACCGTCTGTACTCGATGATCGAAGCTCGCCCGGACTGGGTTCTGTCGCGTCAACGCGCTTGGGGCGTACCACTGACCTGTTTCACCAAGAAGGGCGCGCTGCCGACCGATGCGGACTACCTGCTGCGCAACGCAGACTTGAACGCCCGCATCAAGGCGGCGTTCGAGAATGACGGTGCGGATATCTGGTACACCGACGGGTTCAAGGAAAAGATCCTCGACGGCATCGCCAACCCCGACGACTACGATCAAGTGTTCGACGTGCTGGACGTGTGGTTCGACTCCGGCTCAACCCACGCTTTCGTTCTGCGTGATCGTGAGGACGGGACCGACGACGGCATCGCCGACGTCTATATGGAAGGCACCGACCAGCACCGCGGATGGTTCCATTCGTCCATGCTGCAGGCTTGCGGCACCAAAGGTCGCGCGCCGTACCGCAACGTGGTGACCCATGGCTTCACGCTGGACGCCAAAGGCAACAAGATGTCCAAGTCGCTGGGCAACACAATCGTGCCGGAAGAGGTCGTCAAGCAATACGGCGCAGATATCCTGCGCCTGTGGGTGGCTCAGACCGATTACACCGCTGACCAGCGGATTGGGCCTGAGATTCTTAAAGGCACCGCCGACAGCTATCGCCGTCTGCGCAACACGATGCGGTTCATGCTGGGCTCGCTGGCTGATTTCACCGAAGCGGATCGGGTTGATCCGGCGGAAATGCCGCGTCTGGAACGTTGGGTCCTTAGCCGTTTGGCCGATCTGGATGAGCAAGTGCGCAAAGGTTATGCGTCCTTCGACTTCCAGGGCGTATTTAGCGCGGTCTTCACTTTTGCCACTGTCGACCTGTCGTCGTTCTATTTCGACGTCCGCAAGGACGCGCTGTACTGCGATGGCGACACGCTGCGCCGCCGCGCCGCGCGCACCGTGTTGGATATCCTGTTCCACCGCCTGACTACATGGCTGGCCCCGGTTCTGGTCTTCACCATGGAAGAGGTCTGGCTGGAGCGTTTCCCCGGCGACGACAGTTCGGTCCATCTGGTGGATTTCCCGGAAACACCCGCCGACTGGCGCAACGCCGAGCTTGAGACCAACATGGCCAAGGTTCGTCGTGTGCGCCGGGCTGTAACCGCCGCGTTGGAAATCCAACGTCAGGACAAGGTGATCGGTTCCAGCCTCGAAGCGGCCCCGATCGTGCATGTCGAGGATGGCGACACCCGCGACCTGCTGGCGACTTTCGACGTGGATGACATGTGCATCACATCCGGATTGACGGTGACCGGGGACCCGGCCCCGGCCGAGGCGTTCCGCGTGCCGGAAATCGAAGGCGTCGCGGTGCTGTTCGAAAAGGCCGAGGGCGACAAATGTCAGCGTTGCTGGAAAATCCTGCCCGATGTGGGCCGCCACGCCCATGAAGGCGTCTGCGGACGCTGCGACGAGGCGCTGAGCTAACCTTTGAACCCCCGGCCCACACGCCGGGGGTTTTCTCTTCTTGCGCCCAGCCTGGCGATCTGAAACGCTGCGGTCATGCCTATGATTGCTGTAGATACCCAGTTTGGTCGCCTTGGAATTGAAGAGACAGATGGTGCGATCACAAGCGTTGTCTGGGACGGTGAAGACGACCAACCAGACTCCGCTTTGTTGCAAGAAGCAGCCGCACAGATGGAAGCCTATGATGCTGGGCAGTTGGAGCAGTTTGATCTTCCATATTTCGTCGCCGGATCAGCTTTTCAAAAGCAGATTTGCGACGTGATGTATGCCATCCCGTTCGGCGAAACTCGAACGTATGGTGACATTGCCAAGGAAGTCGGCCAACCACCACAACCTGTGGGGCAGGCCTGTGGCGGTAACCCCATCCCTGTGATCATTCCTTGCCACAGGGTTCTGTCGGCTAGCGGTCTGGGTGGGTTCTCGGCCAAGGGCGGGGTCGAGACCAAGGTCGCCCTGCTGCGCCATGAACGGGCGGCGGGCTTGCTGATCTGATCACGGAAATCTGTTGCAATCCGGCTGGTTGAGGCTCAACTTGTATCAGACAGAGAATTCAAGGGATCGCATTGCATGACTGCCTCAACAGACCCGGCCGTCCGAAAAAAGGCCATCATTGATAAACTGATGTCATTGGAAGCACAGGAATTGGCGACGGCACAGGCCCATTACGACGCTTTCCTGAAGGATTCTCAGCTGGATGACCGGGAAGGGCATGACAAGGACGATATCGCGGCCTCGCGCGAGAACGCGGATCTGGCAGCAGCCTTTGACGCTCCCGTACACGCCCATCACGCTAAGATCGACGTGATCGAAAACACCGATTTTAGCATCACCGATAGGGTACAGCCCGGGGCTGTCGTCAAGTTCAACAACCGCCGGTTCGTGGTCTGCGTTTCAACCACACGGTTCGACGTGGACGGCAAAACCTATATGGGCATCTCAACGCAAAGCCCGATTTATCTGGCCATGATCGGCCTGCAAGAGGGTGACGTGTTCACCCACAATGGGACCGAGTTTGAGGTTCAGGAAGTCTTGTAATCTGCGCTCTTGCGCTGTGGAATGATCTGCTGCGCAATTCCTGCGAACACCAGGTACAGGCTGGTAATCACCAAACCCCAATGCGCCCAGCTTTCGGGGTGAAAATCGACCCAGGCCGCCCAACCTGCAAAGAATGTCCAGGCAAACGCCATCGGCAGCGACACTGCACGCCAGCGCTCGGTCCGGACTGGGTGGATGAATTTCAGCGGCAGGAACATCGCGAGCGACAGCAGCGACACAAGCAGAAGAATGACCCAGAAATTGGGCTCTAGCGCGAAGATGACAATCACGAACATGTTCCAGCACCCGGGAAAGCCGGAAAAAGAGTTGTCCTTTGTTTTCATCCGTGTGTCGGCAAAATACATCGCGCTGGCAAAGGTGATGACGATAATGGCGAACCAGCCGGTCCAGCCATCCATCAATCCGGATTTAAACAGCGCGAAGGCCGGGATGAACACATAGGTCAGATAATCGATGATCAGATCCAACAGCACCCCGTCGAATTCGGGTGCGTTCTTTTTGACATGGTAGTGCCGCGCCAGTGGGCCGTCGATGCCGTCCACGATGAACGAGACCACCAGCCAGAGATACATCAGGCTCCATTTTTCTTCGACGGCCGCCAGCATGGCCAGCATTGCGAAAACGGCACCTGTGGCCGTGAACAGATGGACGGAAAGGGCTTTGAATCTAAGAGTCATGCAGGGTTCATGTACGATGCATTCGGCAGATGCAAACCAAAAGCAAAATTAGAGTGAGTACCCAACGTTACGATGTAGCGACATCACGCTTTGGGATGGGCGCGGTTGTAGACCTCCATCAACCGCGCTGTATCCACAGCAGTGTATGTCTGTGTGGTCGAAAGCGATGCGTGTCCAAGCAGTTCCTGAATGGACCGTAGGTCTCCTCCGGCGGACAAAAGATGCGTGGCAAAGCTGTGGCGCAGTGCGTGCGGCGTGGCGGTTGCCGGCAGGCCGAGTTGCATTCGGGCCTTGGCCATTACCCCCTGGATGGCGCGTGGGTTCAGCGGGCCGCCGCGTACACCGCGAAACAGGGCTTTGTCCTTGGCGTGTGGATGTGGGCAAAGTCGCAGATAGTGGTCCACCGCGGCACGGGCTGCGGGCAGAACCGGAACGATCCGCTCTTTGTTGCCTTTGCCGATGATGCGCAGGGTTTCGGGCAGGGGCGTATCGGCACCGGTCAGAGAAAGCGCCTCGGAAATTCGCAGCCCGCAGCCATAGAGCAGCGTGACCACCGCCACATCACGGGCCGAGACCCAATCGCTGGTCGATTGCAGCTCGACCGTTTCGATTATGGCGCGGGCGGCGTCTTCGGCCAGTGGCCGGGGCAGTTTCTTGGTAAACTTCGGGGCGCGGGTCGACAGCACGGCAGTGGGTTCGAACCCCTCACGTTCTGACAGCCAGCGATAAAAGCTTTTGACGGCTGAAAGTTTGCGGGCAAGCGAGCGTGCGCCCACGCCAGACGCGCGTTGATCGGCCATCCAGGCGCGCATGTCGGATACGGTGATCCGCGCCAGCGCCGCCAGGCCCTGCCGCTCGCTGTGGTGCAGGGTCATGAAGCATAGGAAATCGGTAATATCGCCCCGATAGGCGGTCTGAGTATTCTCTGATCGTCCGGCCAATGCCCCCAGACTGTCCAACCAATGCTGTAACGCATCGCGACAGGCCGGAGAGATCAAAGTCATGATAGCCAGTGGCGCATTGATCGTTCGAACACGCTGGCAAAAAACGACAGCAGATCGGTGCCCAGTTGCGGCGTGAAATGGTTGGCGTCTTTGGAGCCCATGACAATCATGCCCGGCAAACGCCCGTCACCCAAATTCAATTTCAGACAGGCCTCGGACCTGAACTGATTGGCCGTAGCCCCAAAAATCCGGGGATTTGGGTTTGGCACCTGACGCAGAACAACCTCGCGCGCGGGGCCGCCGCGGTCTTGGCTGAGATAGGCGTTGATCGCGCCCGGCTCGACCACGGTCAGCACGCCGCCCAGTTTTTCGATTGCCTGGTCTTCCTGCATCGCCGTTGTTTCCAGAACCAACGTGATGTGATCGACGCGCAGAATCTCGGCCACGTCGCTGCCTAGCGCGCGCAGGAAATCTTCGAATTCGACCCGTTCCAGCAGGCGCAGGATGGCGCGATGCACCTGATTTGTGCCCGCCAGGTTTTCGTACGCCGCTGCAATGACCGAACGGTGCGTGTCCTCAAGCCGATCCAACCGCGCCTCAAGCCGTTGCATGGCGATGCCGCGCAGGTCGATGACATTGTCACCGCGGGCCTGTTCATTGGCGGTGACCAGCGCCTGCATCAGATCCTTGTCGTCCAGAACGGCGTCCGGTTCGGCCAGAATCGCGGCGCGGAGATTATCCTTGAGTTTGGTGTTGCTGCTCATGTCCCGTCCGGTCTTTTTTTTGTTGAGCGGCTTATAACACGGGTTGGTGCATTTGCCTTGGAAAAAATACAGGCAAAAGTAGAATTAAACTTGGGCTGTGTCGGAAAAGCTCCCGCCTGCAATGCCCTGATCAAAAGATCAGATTTTGCAGTTGGGTCGGGCGCGACGCCTGACGGCGCCGCGCGGGTGTGTTACATGATCAGAGGATTTTCTGGCCGGTCTTGGCCCAGTCGGCCAGGAAGGTTTCAAGACCTTTGTCTGTCAGTGGGTGATCGGCCAGCTTTTTGATCACCGCGGGCGGCGCGGTGATTACGTCTGCACCGATGCGGGCGCTGTCGGTCACGTGGTTCACGGTGCGGATCGAAGCTGCCAGAATTTCAGTCTCGTACCCATAATTGTCATAAACCTGACGGATGTCGGCAATCAGGTCCATGCCGTCGAGGTTGATGTCATCCAGACGGCCGATAAAGGGCGAGATGAATGTTGCACCCGCCTTGGCGGCCAGAATCGCCTGATTGGTCGAGAAGCAAAGGGTCACGTTAACCATCTGGCCTTCGTCGGTCAGTGTTTTACAGGCCTTCAAACCGGCCCAGGTCAGCGGAACTTTGACGGCAATGTTTGACGCGATCTTGGCCAGCTTGCGGCCTTCGGCGATCATTTCGTCGGCTTCGGTCGCAACCACTTCGGCAGACACGGGGCCGTCGACCAGATCGCAGATCTCTTTGGTCACTTCCAGAATGTCGCGGCCCGATTTCAGGATCAGTGAAGGGTTGGTGGTTACGCCGTCCACCATGCCCAGATGGTTCAGTTCGGCGATGGCGTCAATCTCGGCGGTGTCTACGAAGAATTTCATGAGGGCAGTCCTTTGATGGGTTGGCCTTGGTCGCGGATGCCTTTACCTCAAAGAGACCCATGCTGAAACCCCCTGGCCCAAGGATATGCATTGAGTACTCAGGAGTATTTCGACCAAGGTGAGCTGGTGGCCGTGCTGACCGCACAGCCGCTGGACCGGACGCTGGATTATAAGGCGCCCGAGGGCGGGTGTTTTCTGGGCGCGTTTGTCGAGGTGCCGCTGGGCCCGCGCAAGGTTTTAGGCGTGGTCTGGGGGCCAGGGCAGGGCGGCTTTGACCTGAGCAAGGCCCGATCGGTGATCCGCGTGCTTGAGGTTGCGCCGATGCGCGAAGAAATGCGCGTGTTTCTGGGGCGCGTGGCTGACTACACGCTGACGCCGATGCCTTCGATGCTGCGGCTGGCGACGCGCGCGCCGGGACTGGGTGATCCACCGTCAATGCGCAAGATTTACCGCCTTGGACAAGGCGAGCCAGGCCGGATGACCGACGCGCGGACCCGCGTTTTGGAGGTTTTGCGGGACTATGGTGGGTTAGCGTTCACGCTGAAGGAACTGGCGGAACAGGCGGGTGTGACATCGTCTGTCGTCAAAGGCTTGGTAAAACAGGGCGCCGTGCGCGAAGAAGAAAGCCCGCGGGATTTACCCTATCCGCATCTGGACCCGGATCTGCCGGGCAAGACGCTGACGGAAGATCAAGCGGCAGCGGTTGCCAAATTGCAGGCGGGTCAGCGAACCGGCGACTATGGAACGACTTTGCTGAAGGGGGTGACCGGCTCGGGCAAGACCGAAGTCTATCTGGAAACGGTGGCTGAGGCGTTGCGGATGGGAAGGCAGGCGCTGGTGTTGTTGCCCGAGATTGCCCTGACCGCCGAATTCCTGACGCGGGTCGAGGCGCGTTTTGGCGCGCGCCCGGCCGAATGGCACTCGGGTGCGACCATGACCGAACGCCGCCGGGTCTGGCGGATGGTCGGGCAGGGCGACGCGCAACTGGTGGTGGGGGCCCGTTCGGCTTTGTTTCTGCCGTTTCGGGATTTGGGTTTGGTTGTGGTCGATGAAGAACACGACACCTCGTACAAACAGGAAGACGGCGTGCATTACAGTGCCCGCGACATGGCGGTCCTGCGGTCGGCCATTTGCGGTGCGCGGGTGATTCTGGCCAGCGCCACGCCGTCGCTGGAAAGCTGGGCCAACGCTGAGGCAGGGAAATATGAACGACTCGACCTGACCTCGCGGTTCGGTGCAGCGGTTTTGCCCGAGATGAAACCCATCGACATGCGGGCCGAGCAGATGCAGCCGGGTACGTGGATTTCTCCGAGCTTGCGGCAGGCCGTGCGGCAGCGGATTGAAAGGGGCGAGCAGTCGCTTTTGTTCATCAACCGCCGCGGCTATGCGCCGGTGACGTTGTGCCGGGCGTGCGGCGAACAGATTGCCTGCGATCACTGTGATGCGCGGATGGTTGAACACAGGTTCCTCAAGCGTCTGATGTGCCATCAATGTGGTGAGACCAAACCAATGCCTGATGCCTGCCCCTCGTGCGGTGTCGAAGGCAAGCTGGCCCCGGTCGGGCCTGGGATCGAACGGTTGGCAGAAGAGGCCGAGGCGACATTCCCCGACGCCAAAATCGCGATGCTCAGTTCTGATCTGTTCGGCTCGGCGCGCGCACTGAAGGCTAAGATCGAAGAGATTGCAGCCGGGGACGCGGACATTGTGATTGGCACGCAGTTGGTGGCCAAGGGACATAACTTTCCCAAACTGACCTTGGTGGGGGTTATCGACGCCGATCTTAGCCTGCATGGTGCTGATCTGCGCGCTGCTGAGCGTACGTTCCAGTTAATGCGGCAAGTCGCGGGGCGTGCTGGTCGTGCGGACAAACCGGGGCAGGCGCTGTTACAGACGTTTCAGCCGGAACATCCGGTGATCCGCGCCATTCTTTCAGGAGATGAAGAGGGGTTCTGGAAGGCCGAAGCCGCTGGGCGACAAGCCGCTGGGGTGCCACCCTATGGTCGGATGGCCGGGATTGTTCTGTCCGGCCCTGAGGTCGGCCCTGTTTTCGATATCGGCAATGCCATGGCCCGAAACGATGCGCCGCTGCGTGATATCGGGGCGCAGGTGTTCGGCCCGGCCCCCGCGCCAATAGCGCGTATCCGGGGCAGACACCGTGTACGCCTGCTGGTCAAAGCCCCGAAAGGTGCGCCAATTCAGGACGCTATTGCCCGTTGGATCGCCCTCTTGCGCCTGAAAGGTGACATCCGCCTGACTGTGGATATCGACCCGCAGAGCTTTTACTGACTCTGCACTGGCGCAGAGCGATTGTGCATGTGCAGCTTTCCTCTCGCCAAGCAGCATAAATGGGCGTAGAGGGGTCCCATGCTGAAACCCATGCCCCTTTCCGAGGCGAAGAGCCTTCCGTTCTGGCGCCGCCCCATGACACTGCTGTTCGTCATGGCGCTGACTATGCCCATTGCTTTCAACGCATGGAGCGCGCTGTTGAACAACTTCGTCATCGAAGTGGCGAATTTCGACGGCGCGGATATCGGTCTGCTGCATACGGTGCGCGAGATTCCGGGCTTTTTGGCGGTGGGCGTGATCGCAGTGATCATTTTCGTCCGCGAGCAGGTATTGGCGATGATATCGCTGATGATGCTGGGTGTGGCGACTGCCGTGACGGCATGGTTTCCCAGCCTGGGCGGGTTGCTGTTTGTGACCCTGTTCAGCTCGATCGGGTTTCACTACTACGAAACCGTCAATCAGTCGCTGCAATTGCAATGGCTGCCCAAAGAACGCGCGCCGCAAGTGCTGGGCTGGCTTGTGGCCACGGGCTCGGCCGCTACGGCGGTTGTCTACGGTCTGATCGTACTGACTTGGGAACGGTTCGATCTGTCATATAACTTCGTGTTTATGGCAGCAGGTGGAGCGACGGCCCTGTTGGCGCTGTTTTGCTTGTTCGCCTTCCCGCAATTTGATGCGCCCACGCCGCAGACCAAGAAATTGGTCCTGCGTCGCCGGTATTGGTTGTATTATGCCTTGCAGTTCATGGCTGGCGCTCGGCGGCAGATATTCGTCGTCTTCGCGGGCTTTATGATGGTCGAGAAGTTCGGATTTGAAGTGCATGAACTGACCAGCCTCTATCTGATCAATCTAATGATCAACATGATGGCCGCCCCCTTGCTGGGCAAGGCGGTGGCACGGTTCGGCGAACGGCGTACGCTGATCTTTGAATATGCCGGTCTGGCCATCGTGTTCGCCGCGTACGGAGGCATCTACTGGTTTGGCTGGGGCGTCATACTGGCCGCAACCCTCTATGTGATCGACCATGTCCTGTTTGCGCTGGCGCTGGCGCTGAAGACCTATTTCCAGAAGATCGCCGATCCGGCCGATATTGCGCCCACGGCAGCCGTGGCCTTTACCATCAACCACATCGCGGCAGTGTTCCTGCCTGCGTTGCTGGGCCTGCTTTGGGTGGCCTCGCCTGGTGCGGTCTTTGCTCTGGCCGCCGCGATGGCGATGGTGTCGCTGGGCTTGTCGTTGCTGATCCCTCGCCATCCTGAGGCCGGCAACGAAACCATCCTGTCGAAATACGCCCCGGCCCCTGCCGAATAGGCGCAACTGCTTGACCTTGGCGGGCCCAACCCCTAGGCGCTGTTTCAACTGAGACAGGAGGCCCCCATGCCCACATTCACCGCGCTTACCACTCTGACCGGCAAGAAAGCCGCCGAAGGTCTGGGCGAAGCGATGGAGCGGCTAGACCCGGAACCCACAGGCGTTGGCGTGTTCGAGGTCGAGGACGGCTCGGGCCTATGGGAAGTCGGCGGTTATTTCACCGAAGCCCCCGATGACACCGCATTGGCCGTTCTGGCCGCAGCATTCGAGGCCAAACCGTTTGTGGTCTCGGAACTGCCCGAAACCGATTGGGTTGCCCATGTACGCCGCGAACTCGCCCCTGTCGAAGCGGGGCGGTTTTTCGTCTATGGCAGCCACGATGCCGATAAGCTGCCCGAAGGGCGCATCCCGCTGTTGATCGAGGCCGCGATGGCCTTTGGCACGGGTCACCATGGCACGACCTTGGGCTGCCTCAAGGCGCTGGATTACCTGCTGGACGATGGATTCACGGCATCCAAAGTTGCCGATATCGGCTGCGGGACAGCCGTTTTGGCCATGGCCGCCGCTCGGGTCTGGGACGGTGATATAATCGCCAGTGACATAGATCAGGTTGCGGTAGATGTGGCCGAAGCCAATCTGAAGGCCAACGACATGGCCGGTAGGGTTCAATGCATCGAAGCCGCCGGAATTGATCACCCGGATTTGCAGTCGCACGCCCCTTACGATCTGATTTTTGCGAATATTCTCAAAGGCCCACTGGTTGCCTTGTCCCCCGAAATCGGAGCGAATCTGCGGGCCGGAGGATATGCAATTCTTTCGGGAATCCTCAATGAGCAGGCCGATGATGTGATCTCGGTTTATCTGCAAAACGAGTTCAATTTGACTAAAAGAGATGAGATTGGTGAATGGACAACGCTAATCTTAAGCAAACAGGGCGTAATTTAGACCATTTTCAGGAGTTTCATGGATTCTTGCCTCTTTTTTGTCGCAATCTGTAACTACCGTCAGGACGTGGTTACGGGGGCGGTTTATTGGAGGCTGCCATGACGGGAAAACAATTGGAATTTGGTCAGCGCGTTCATCGCCTGAACAAGAAACACGCCAAGCTCAGCCGCGGTTATCGCGCCACGATGCGCAAAGATGGCCTGGTGGTGATGAAACCGCAGCGGATCAAATCTGCGGTTCCGGCCAAGATGCTTTTGCTCTGTCTTGCAGGGCTGTTTGCGTTCAAGACCTTTTTGCTTACCAGCCTTGGCGCTTCGGCCTATCAATATCGCGTTGACAGTCTGGCGCAGGGTACGTCGGTTGAACAGGCCGGCGCCTGGGTCATGCAGGTCGACCCGGTGTCAGAGTTTCTGGCGACGAATATCAATAGCCTCATTCGCTGAATTCGGTCAGCGTTTAAAAGAAACGCCGCGCATCGTGAAATGCGCGGCGTTCTTTTGTGCCCCTGTGGGAGGAAGGGGCGAATGAGTGATGGTTGTGTCTTACCGACGACCTTCCACCACGACGTCAATATCGCCGCGGCACATGCCGATATCTTCCAGCTCGCGATCTGTCAGACCGCTCAGCGTGTTGCGGGTTACACGGGCGTCATTCCATTCGGCAACGGCGTTCACGACCGATGCGAAAGTTGCGCCGATACGGCCGACGAGGCCGAATGAGCCAGTGGTGGTGCGGGTTGTGTCCAGTGCAGCCATATCCTGTTTCCTTCTAGTTGGTGTTACAGTTTTGATACTAAGCGGGCATCTAGTGATGCCGATTTGGCCGTGCAAGAGCAGAAATTGCATGTGTCCTATGCAATTTCTGCAAGGGTAGGATTTTCTAAAAAACCCTTAATTTATTGGCCATTTAACGGTCATGAAACGTGTCGAATTCAGGCATTTCACTGTCGCAAACAGGCCGCGCTGTCGCGGGTGAAGCAGGTGTGTCGTTTTCAGACTTCGTGTCAATTCGCTTGGAAAATGTTCACGCTTCGTGCTAATCGGAAACAAAGATCACAAAAAACCCGAGCAGGCCGAGGCACAACATGCGAATTCTGGGCATTGATCCGGGGCTAAGGACCCTGGGATGGGGCGTCATCGAATCACATGGCAGCCGCCTGAGCCATGTAGCCAACGGTTTGTGTAAGTCAGACGGGGATGATCTGGGTGAGCGGTTGTTGTCGCTGCACAATCAGATCGTCGAGGTCATCGCCGAGCATCAACCTGATCAGGCCGCAATCGAACAGACCTTCGTCAACAAGGATGGGGCTGGAACGTTGAAACTGGGTCAGGCCCGCGGCGTGGCGCTGCTGACACTGGCGCAGGCCGGTTTACCGGTGGGGGAATATGCGCCCAACCGGGTCAAGAAAACGGTTGTGGGTGTCGGTCATGCCGAAAAAGAGCAGGTACTTCACATGGTCAAACTACAGCTGCCGGGGTGTCAGCCCAAAGGGGCGGATGCGGCTGATGCGCTGGCGATTGCCATCTGTCATTCGTATTACGGCACAGCGCCACAGGCGCGCATGAAAGAGGTGCGGGCATGATTGGAAAACTGACAGGGCGGCTGGACTATCGCGCGGCGGATCACGTGCTGATCGACGTGCGCGGCGTGGGTTACCTCGTCTATTGCTCGGACCGGACAATGGCGGCGCTGCCCGGTGTGGGTGAGGCGGTCTCGATCTACACCGACATGGTGGTGCGCGAAGACCTGATGCAGCTATATGGCTTCCTATCGCTGGTGGAAAAGGAATGGCACCGCCTGCTGTGCTCGGTGCAGGGCGTTGGGGCCAAGGTTTCGCTGGCTATCCTTTCGGCGCTGGGGCCCGACGGGGTCAGCCGCGCAATTGCTCTGGGCGATTGGGGCGCGGTTAAGGCGGCCAAGGGTGTCGGACCAAAGACCGCGCAGCGCATTGTGCTGGACCTCAAGGACAAGGCGCCGGGTGTGATGGCGATGGGTGGAACCGTGACCGAGGCAATGGACGGTCCAGAGTTAGAGGTTGTCGAACTGGCGGAACTGGCATCTGCGCCAAAGCGGGCGGTGAAGCAGGCCTCGGGCGCGGCAGCAGCCTCGGCAGGGGCGTTGTCGGCGCTGTCAAATCTGGGGTATGGGCCGTCTGACGCGGCATCCGCGGTGGCCGAGGCTGCAGCCAACCTGCCGGACGCAGGCGAGGCTGATCTGATCCGTGCAGCGCTGAAACTGCTTGCTCCGAAGGGGTGATTGAATGGTAGATGCTGATCCCACCCTGCGGCCCGAGCCAATGCCCGAGGATAATGACCGCGCGCTGCGTCCGCAGGGCCTGGACGAATTCATCGGTCAGGCCGAGGCGCGCGCCAATCTACGTATTTTCATCCAATCAGCCCGTCAGCGGGGCGAGGCGATGGATCATACACTGTTTCATGGTCCTCCGGGGTTGGGCAAAACCACGCTGGCGCAGATTATGGCGCGTGAGTTGGGTGTGAACTTTCGAATGACCTCGGGGCCGGTGCTGGCCAAGGCGGGGGATCTGGCGGCGATCCTGACCAATCTTGAATCGCGCGATGTGTTGTTTATCGACGAAATTCACCGTCTGAACCCTGCGGTCGAAGAAGTGCTGTATCCGGCAATGGAGGATTTCGAGCTGGATCTGGTGATCGGCGAAGGCCCAGCTGCGCGAACCGTTCGGATTGAATTGCAGCCCTTTACGCTGGTCGGGGCGACCACGCGGATGGGTCTGCTGACCACGCCACTGCGCGACCGCTTCGGGATACCGACTCGGCTGCAGTTCTATACGGTCGATGAGTTACATGAGATTGTCACCCGTAATGCCCGGAAACTGGGGGCACCTGCGGATGATGACGGCGCGCGAGAGATTGCGCGCCGTTCGCGCGGAACACCGCGGATTGCTGGGCGGCTGCTGCGGCGGGTCGTCGATTTCGCCATTGTCGAAGGCGACGGCCGGATCACGCGCGAACTGGCGGACGGGGCCTTAACGCGGCTGGGTGTGGATCATCTGGGGCTGGATGGCGCAGATCGGCGCTATCTGAAGCTGATTGCCGAGAATTACGCAGGTGGTCCAGTGGGGATTGAGACTCTGTCGGCTGCGCTGTCGGAAAGCCGCGACTCGCTGGAAGAGGTGATCGAGCCCTTCTTGTTGCAACAGGGTCTGATCCAACGCACCCCGCGCGGCCGGATGTTGGCGCGAAAGGCGTGGACGCATCTGGGCATGACCGCGCCGAAGGGACAGAGCGATCTGTTTGGTTGAAGTGCGAGCCTTTAGATTTTATGCCACCAGCGGCCGTATTTGATTCAGAAAAGGGGCAGGGCGTGACACCCGATCAGATCGAGGCGCTGTTTACGCGCGAAAGTGGTGAGTTTCTGTTTGCCCGTTGGGGGCGCCCCCTCGTGCCGATTGTCTTTGGTGTTGAGGATGAAACATTAGCCACCGTCAAAGGCGCGATAGAGGCCGTGGTGGCATTGGCCGGGCACAAGATGGCCGAAACGGATCCGGAACTGGGTGCCAATTGCATGGTGTTCTTTTTCCGCGACTGGCACGAGTTGTTGGAGGTTCCCGATCTGGATCGGCTGATTCCCGATCTGGCACCGCTGGTGGATCGTCTGATGGCTGCGGATGCCAACCAGTACCGGATTTTCCGCTTTGAGGAAGACGGAGCGATCCGCGCGGCCTTTGTTTTTCTGAGGATGGACAAGGAAATGTCCAAGGTTCCGGCGGAAACTCTGGCGCTTAGCCAGGTGGTGCAGACCATCTTGCTGTGGTCGGACACCGCATTTCGGACCCAATCCCCATTGGCTGTGGCCGGGGAAACAACCGTTCTGCGACCCGAAATCGCCGAAGTGATCCGCGCGGCCTATGATCCGATCCTGCCCGGGGCCGCGCAGGATGCATCACACGCGCTGAGGCTGTTTGCGCGGTTGCAAGCACCGCAATAAAGCTTAGGCAGGTGGTTTGCTCTGGTGCTGAAACGCATCGACCAGTTCGCCGCCGGTGTCAAAGTATGCCTCAGGCCCGACCAGATCGGTGACACCGTAGCGGTCCAGTTCTTTGCGGACATCCGGTTCGACCAGAAGAAAAACAAGTCGAATGTTTTTGGACTGCAGCAAGCCGTGGATATTGCGCAATGAGTAACCTGCGGTGAAATCCACATCGTCGATGGCAGAAGCTTCGATGCAGAACCATCGCAGCTTGGGGTCGGCCCTTTTGACGATTTCGGCGACCTCGTCCGACAGCCGTTGCGTGTTGGCGTAGTAGAGGCTGTGGGAAAAGCGATAGATCACCAGGCCGGGTTTGAACTGGTTTGACGTGGTGACGGGGCTTATATGCCAGCCGCCACAGGGGCTTTGAGCGATGATTGCGTTTTTGGGGCGGTATCCCCGGCGCGTGTGGTCGATCAGCGACAGAACCATGGCAAAGATGATCCCTTGTTCAACCCCGATCAGAACCACAACACCTGCTGTGGCCACCGCGATCCAGAATTCTGACCGTGCCTGCCGATAGATGGCAGCAAGGCCCTTCAAGTCGATCAGCTTTAGACCGATCAGGAAAACCACAGCAGACAGCGCGGCATTTGGCAGGAACGCAAGCGGGCCGGTCAGAAACAGGATCACCACCAGAACAATCGCAACCGTCGTCAGCTGTGCAATCTGACTGCGGCCTCCGGCGCTGGCCACCATCTCGGTTTTGGTGGGGCTGCCGTTGACGACGAAGGTGCCGGTAAAGGCCGCGCCGAGATTGGCCAAACCCAACCCGACAAGGTCGGTGTTTTCGCTGAACTTGTCCTCGTACCGTGCCGCATAAGCGCGCGAGGTTGCGGCGCTTTGGGCCAGGATCACCACAAAGATCGACAGGGCAGTGGGGGTCAGTTGCTTGAACAGAGACCAGCTCCAATCCACATCCGGGATCGAAAGGGCGGGCAGGCCGCCGGGAACCGCGCCCAGCACGGTGATGCCCTCCGCGCTGAACTGGAAAACCCAACTGCACAGGATGATGCCTAAGATTGCGATCAGCGGGCCGGGTATTTTGGGCGATAACCTTTTGCACCCAATGACGACGACCAGAACGGACAAAGATACCGCAATCGTTGGCCAGCTTGTCTGGTCATAGTGCCGTATCAAGCCCTGAAGTTTGGCCAGCGTTCCGTGGCCCGACGCCTCGATCCCCAGCATTCCGGGTACCTCTCCCGTGGCCACCTGAATTCCTACACCTGTCAGAAAGCCGACCAATACTGTGCGAGACAAGAAATCTGCCAGAAATCCAAGGCCGATCAGGCGCGCGGCAATCAACAGCACTGCTGCCATCAGCGCCAGCAGTGAAGCCAGCGCCAGGTATTCGGACGATCCAGAAACCGCCACGCCCGCCAGAGCCGAGGCGGTTATGGCCGCCGTGGCGGAATCCGCCCCCACAACAAGATGCCGCGATGATCCGAACAATGCGAACAGCGTCATCGGTATCAGGATCGTGTACAGCCCCGTCACCACAGGGGTGCCTGCGATTTTGGTGTAGCCCATCACCTCGGGGATCGCGAGACAGGCGAAGGTCAGCCCGGCAAGAACCTCAGCCGGCAGGGACGACCGCTTGATCGGCACGATTCCCTGCAGGATGGGCAGTGGGAATTTGCCCTCTTCTCGGTGGGGGGTGGCCATGGGATCCCCTTTAAATTCAAACCTCTATTTGGTCAGCCTAGCCAGCAATGGGATGAATTTCGATACCAAGTGTTGGGTGATCTGATTTTTGTAACCTTATGGGGATTGCGCGCCGGCCTGTATCTGTGTGAGGCATGTCCTGCCCCGTTCCAATGATTTCAACAGGATGGATTGCCAGTATGACCACCCCGCAAAAGCACATCTATTCGGTTCGGGTCTATTATGAAGATACCGACATGGGCGGCGTGGTCTATCACGCGAATTACCTGAAATACATCGAGCGCGCCCGGTCGGACTATGTGCGCCGGTTGGGCAATGACCAAAATGCGATGCGCGATGATGGGATCGTTTGGGTCATCCGGCGGATTGAGGCGGATTACCTGGCCCCGGCCAAGTTCGACGATAAGTTGACCATTGAAACTCATTTCATTTCACATTCGGGCGTGCGGCTGACAATGGGGCAGTTGGTAAAACGTGGCGAGACCGAGATTTTTCGCGCCACTGTCACCGCCGTTTGCATGAATGCGCAGGGCAAACCGGTGCGGCTTCCGGCAGAGATTCGCGCATTAGTGTAACAAATTGCGGCGTTGGGGTGGTTCTGTTGGCTTTTCAGGACCATCTGGGTTAGCGTTTGGCAAAACAAGGCCAAACGAACGGCCGACAGGCAAAACAAAGAGCAGGTTCATGGAAGCTGAAACGCTGGCGCTGGCGCAGGAGATCGATTTCTCCATGTGGGGGCTGTATGCCCGCGCGACCTTTATCGTCAAACTGGTGATGCTGATGCTGATCGGCGCATCTATCTGGTCCTGGGGCATCATCATTCAAAAGCTGATCAACTACCGCGCGGCGCGACGTGAGGCCCAGGTGTTTGATGAAAGTTTCTGGTCAGGGAACCCTTTGGATGAGCTGTTCGAGCAGATCGGAACGCAGCCTGATGGCAGTTCGGAAAAGATTTTTGCCGCCGGTATGATCGAATGGCGGCGGTCTCATCGCACTGATGGCGGGCTGATCGCAGGGGCCACGGCGCGGATCGACCGATCCATGGACGTTGCAATAGCGAAAGAATCTGAGACGCTGCAAAAGGGCCTGCCAATTCTGGCGACCGTCGGCTCGACCGCGCCGTTTATCGGTCTGTTTGGCACCGTTTGGGGCATCATGAACGCCTTCATCGAGATTGCCGAGCAACAGAACACAAACTTGGCCGTTGTGGCGCCGGGTATTGCCGAGGCGTTGCTGGCCACGGGTCTGGGCCTGCTGGCTGCGATCCCGGCGGTGATTTTCTACAACAAGCTCAGCGCAGATAGTGACCGGATCGTTGGCGGGTACGAAGCCTTTGCCGATGAGTTCGCCACCATCCTATCGCGGCAATTGGACAGCTAACGATGGGCGCGGCGGTTCAGCAAAACGGTGGTGGGAACGGACGCAGGCGCGGGCGGCGTCGCGGTCGGGCGCAGCCGATGGCCGAAATTAACGTGACGCCATTTGTGGACGTCATGCTGGTGTTGCTGATCATCTTCATGGTCGCGGCCCCGCTGCTGACCGTGGGTGTGCCGGTGGACTTGCCGAAAACGGCGGCAAGTGCATTGCCTGGCGATAACGAAGAACCCCTGACCGTGACGCTGACAGCGGATGGGCGAGTGCAGATTCAGACGACGGATGTGGTGCGGGAAGAGTTGATTGGTAAACTGCGTGCCATTGCGGCAGAACGCAGCAGTGATCGCGTGTTCCTGCGCGCCGACGGGGCGATTCCTTACGCGCAGGTGATGCAGGTAATGGGTGCGTTGAATGCGGGTGGGTTTTCCAATGTGGGTCTTGTGACCGATAGCGGCGGGCCGGCCCTGGACGAAGGTGGAGAGTGAGGCCGCGCGGTGGATACCGGCACCAAGATCTCGGCTATTGCCCACGTCTCTTTGATCGGATGGGCCTTGCTCGGCGGTACGTTCCGGTCCGAACCCCTGCCCATGGCGGTGCAGGAGGTCTCGGTGGTCTCGGTTGATCAGTTCGATGCTTTGACCGCACAGCGCACCGCGCCCGAGGTGTCGACACCCGTTGCCCTGCAACCGCCCGAAGTGCCACCCGAAGACGCGACACCGCCCGCGCCGGTTGAGGAAGAACAGACTCCGCCCGAGGTTGTGACCCCACCTGAACCCGAGCCCGATCCTGTGCCCGAACCGGTCGAAGCCCCGCCAGAACCCGTAGTGGTCGACGAAGCGCCGACACTGGATCAGCCCGAACCTGTGACCGAGGTGTTGCCCGCACCTCCGGGCCCCGAGGCGCAACCGCGCCCCGCCGACAGGGTTGCACCGGAACCTATCGCGCCTCCGCCACCCGAGGCAGAGCCGGATGAAGTGGAAACGCCCGCCGTGTCGCTGGATGAAGGTGCCGAGACGCAGCAGGAACAACAAGATCAGACCGCCCCGGAAGAGGCCACGGATGAGATCGTGACCGAAGCCGAGGAAACCAAAGAGAACGCTCCGCGTACTTCTCCGCGCCCAAGGGTCCGACCCAACCGGCCTACGCCCCCAGCACAGACAGAAGTGGCCGAGGAGCAGGAACCGACCCCGCCAACGCAAGTAAACGAAAGCGCGGTTGAAGATGCTTTGGCCGAGGCTTTGCAAGAGAGCAGTGAGCCTTCTGGTCCGCCACTGACAAGCGGTGAGAAAGATGCAATGCGTCTGGCCGTGTCGCAGTGTTGGAATGTGGGCTCGTTGTCCACAGACGCTTTGCAAACGGTCGTGGTCGTGGGATTCTCTCTGACACCGGATGGCAAGGTTGTTGGCGGCTCCCCGCGCATGATCGACAGCTCTGGCGGTACGGCAGCCTCTGCAAAACAAGCATATGAGGCTGCCCGCCGGGCAATTTTGCGCTGCGGAGCCAAAGGATACACCCTGCCTGCTGACAAATACGCGCAGTGGAAAGATATTGAGATTACATTCAATCCCGAGAGGATGCGGATCAAATGATGAGATTTCTGACCAGCCTATTGCTTGGCCTGACGATTTTGACAGCGCCGGTATACGCACAGAGCGGACCGCTGCGTCTGGAACTGGATCAGGGGATCATCGAACCCTTGCCCTTTGCGGTGCCGAACTTCGTGCCTGACGGGCCAGCAGCGGCGCAATATGCCAACGACATCTCTCGGGTCGTTGCCGCCGACCTGACCGGTACCGGGCTGTTCCGCGAAATCTCATCGGACGCGTTCATCAGCCGGGTCAGCAGTTTTGATGCGCCGGTTCAGTTTGCCGACTGGAAAGCCATCAACGCCGATGCGCTGGTGACGGGTGCCGTAAATGTCTCGGGCAACCGCCTGACTGTGCGGTTCCGGGTGTGGGATGTGTTTTCGGGTCAGGAACTGGGCAACGGTCTGCAATTTGCGGGCACCACCGAAGGATGGCGGCGTATGGCGCATAAGGTGGCCGATCAGGTTTACAGCCGCATTACCGGCGAGGGCGGATATTTCGACAGTCGTGTGGCTTTTGTTTCGGAAAGCGGGCCCAAGGATCAGCGCCTGAAACGTCTGGCGATCATGGATTATGACGGTGCCAACGTGCAGTACCTGACCGACAGTGCTGCCATCGTTCTGGCCCCGCGCTTTTCGCCGTCGGGCGATCGGTTGCTCTATACCAGTTATGAAACCGGTCAGCCACGCATCTATGTTTTGGACGTCGACCGAGTGAAAAGAACCGAATTGCAGACGCAGGAAGGCACGATGAGCTTTTCGCCACGCTTCTCGCCTGATGGCCGCTCGATTGTTTATTCGTTGATCCAAGGCGGCAATACCGACCTCTGGAAGATGGATCTGGCTTCGGGCCGAAGTGTTCGTCTGACGAATACGACGGCCATTGAAACCGCGCCCAGCTATTCCCCGGATGGGTCTCAGATCGTGTTTGAAAGCGACCGCTCGGGCACACCGCAGCTATACATCATGCCGGCCAACGGGGGTGAGGCGACACGGATCAGTTTTGGTCAGGGCCGATACGGTACGCCAGTCTGGTCCCCGCGCGGCGATCTGATTGCGTTTACCAAGCAGAACAAGGGCCGTTTTCACATCGGTGTCATGCGTACGGACGGCAGTGAGGAACGCCTGCTGACCTCATCCTTCCTTGATGAGGGGCCGACCTGGTCCCCCAATGGCCGCGTTATCATGTTCACCCGTGAAACGCAGGGGGCCAGCGGGCGAGCAACGCTGTACTCGGTGGATATTTCGGGGCGGAACCTGCGCCCGGTGCGCACTCCGGATGGCGGCAGCGATCCGTCCTGGGGACCCTTGCAGAATTGATCGGGGCAGGCGGTTGGAAAAGTTCACAAAAATCCTGCACTGTGATACAGAGACGGCAATAAACCGATAAAACAACGAGGCACTTGAAATGAACGTATTGGGCAAAGTTTTGGCTATAGGCGCGCTGAGTGTAATCGCCGCCTGCACCAACAACGATCCATCTGCACTGGGTGGCGGTATTGGAAATGGCGCAAATGGTGCCATTGCGCCGGGCTCGCCCAGCGATCCGCGCTCACCCGCCTATTTCCAGCAAACTGTTGGCGACCGGGTCTTGTTTGCAGTGGATCAATCCACGCTGACGCCGCTGGCGCAGACGGTCTTACAGGGGCAGGCTGATTGGCTTCTGGCCAACCCGGATTTTGTGGCCACCATCGAAGGTCACGCAGACGAACAGGGCACGCGCGAGTATAACCTTGGTCTGGGCGCGAAACGGGCGAATGCGGCCCGTGACTATCTGATCTCGCGCGGGGTGGCGGGCAATCGCCTGACAACAGTCAGCTACGGCAAGGAACGTCCGATTGAGATTTGCAGCACCGAGGAATGCTATTCCAAGAACCGCCGTGCGGTTACGGTGCTGACCGGTTCAACCTTGGGGTAAAACGATGAGACTTGCAGGATGGGTTCTTGCCGCAGTTATTGCGACCGCCGGTGTGGCACAAGCGCAGGATCAGCAGACGCTGGCGGATATTCGTCAGGAATTGACGGTGCTGCACGTGGAAATTCAACGCCTAAAGCGTGAGTTTTCGACGACCGGCTCTCCGGCGCCGAACCTGTCTGGAAGTTCTATTCTGGAACGCGTCGACGCGATCGAGGCCGAGTTGCAACGCCTCACGAGCCAGACCGAGCAGCTGAATCAGCGGGTTCAGAACGTTGTGACCGATGGCACCAACCGGATCGGCGACCTGGAGTTCCGTCTGGTCGAACTGGAAGGCGGAGATCTGAGCACCCTAGGAGAAACCTCGACCCTAGGCGGTGATACAGGCGCGGCGAGCGGGCCTGTGGCGACCGAAGAGCCCGCAACTCCTTCGGTCATCGAGCAAGGGGAACTGGCAATTGGCGAACAATCCGACTTCGAAGCTGCTGCACTCGCACTGTCCGAAGGGGATTTTCAGGCCGCAGCCGACCAGTTCGCGCAGTTCGATACGTCGTACCCTGGCAGCCCGCTTGCTCCCGAAGCACATTTGAAACGCGGGCAGGCGCTGGACGGATTGGGCGACACGCGTGAGGCCGCACGGGCGTTCCTGGCCAGCTTTACCGGCGATTCCGAGGGTGCGTTTGCCCCCGAGGCCCTGTTTGAACTGGGTGCCGCGTTGGGGCGTCTGGGACAAACCGAACAGGCCTGTATCACCCTGACAGAGGTTGGTGTGCGCTTCCCGGCCTCGGCCACAGTATCCGCCGCCACTCAGGAAATGGCGTCGCTGGGCTGTTCTTGACGAACCAGGCCGAAACACTCCGATCTGAACTCCGCGCGCGGTTGCCTAACCGGCTGCCGCCACGTTTGGGTGTCGCCGTATCTGGTGGCGGGGATTCGGTGGCGCTGCTGCATCTGCTGCTTGAAATCGCGCGGTCCGAGCAGGTCGATCTGTTTGCGGCCACCGTGGATCATGGATTGCGCCCCGAATCAGCATCCGAGGCCATTTGCGTGGCCGAACAGGCCGCTGGATTGAATATCCCGCACGAAACGCTGCGGTGGCAGGGTTGGGATGGTGCAGGCAACCTGCAGGATCAGGCCCGTCAGGCGCGGTATCGATTGTTGACAGACTGGGCGAACCGGAATGACATCCCGGCGATTGCTTTGGGACATACAGCCGATGATCAGGCCGAGACCGTTCTGATGCGGTTGGGCCGGGCGGCCGGTGTGACAGGATTGTCGGGGATGCCTTGGGTGCGGGACCAAAACGGCGTGTCGCTGCTGCGCCCGATGCTGGGAATCACCCGGCAAACCCTGCGCGGCTACCTGTCACGGATCGGCGCAAGTTGGATCGAGGACCCGTCGAATCAGGACTTCAAATTCGACCGGATCAAAGCGCGTGAAGCCCTGACAGGGCTGGAACCGCTGGGGATTTCTGCACAATCGCTGTCGCGCGTGGCCGAAAATCTTGCACAAGCGCGTGAAGCATTGGCGCGTTATACGTTGGAATCCGCACGTCGGGTTACTGCGGAGGATGGCGGGGACATTTGCGTGGACCGCAACGGCTTTGAACTGCTTCCGGTAGAGATCCAACGGCGGTTGATCGTTGGAATCACCACGTGGATTGCAGGGCCGGGCTATCCGCCGCGCGGGTCCGCAGTGGATCAGGCTGTGGCAGCCGTTCGGGATGCAAAGACCCTGACTCTGGCGGGCTGTTTGTTGATCCCACACGGCGATAAAATGTGGTTTTGCAGAGAGCTAAACGCCGTGGCGATAGAAATCACCACCCCGGAAAAGCTATGGGATGACCGCTGGGTTCTGTCCGGCCCGCGGGTCGTGGGCGCCGAGGTGCGTGCGCTGGGTGAGGCTGGTTTGCCGCAGGTGCCGGAATGGCGCGCATTGGGCAAACCACGCATGGCGCTTTTGGCCTCACCTGCCGTGTGGAGCGGTGAAAATCTGCTTGCTGCACCCCTGGTTGATTATTCCAACGGTTGGACAGCCGAAATGGCCCCACAAAGGCCCGAGTTTTACTCTTCGCTTTTATCGCATTGAACATGCTTGAATCATCTCTATTTTATAGGGCAAACCGGCAGACCCCCACCTGCCGAAATCTTTTGGGAGATATTCCTTGGGCAACGCTCGTAACATCGCCTTCTGGGTCGTTCTGTTTCTGCTGATCCTTGCACTGTTCAATTTCTTCAGTGGTCAGGGCGGAACGCTTCAGAGCAATGAAAGAACCTATTCCGATTTTGTCAGCGCAGTTGAAAGTGGCGAAGTCAAAAATGTGACGTTGGACGGTGAACAGATTCGCTATTCCACGCAAAGCGGCGCGACCTATGTCACCATCAAACCCGCCGATGCCGAAGTCACCAAGCTGCTGATCGACGAAAGCATTCCCGTTCAGGCCGTGAAACAGCAGCAATCCGGGTTTCAGTCCTTCCTGATCACGCTGCTGCCCTTCCTGCTGCTGATCGGTGTCTGGATTTATTTCATGAATCGGATGCAGGGTGGCGGCAAAGGCGGCGCGATGGGCTTTGGCAAGTCCAAGGCCAAGATGCTGACCGAAAAGCATGGTCGCGTGACCTTTGATGATGTCGCAGGCATTGACGAAGCTAAGGAAGAGCTGGAAGAGATCGTGGAATTCCTGCGCAACCCGCAGAAATTCAGCCGTCTTGGCGGCAAGATCCCGAAAGGCGCGCTGTTGGTTGGCCCTCCTGGTACCGGTAAAACGCTGTTGGCCCGTGCCATTGCGGGTGAGGCGGGTGTGCCGTTCTTTACTATCTCGGGCTCTGACTTTGTTGAGATGTTCGTTGGTGTCGGTGCCAGCCGTGTCCGTGACATGTTCGAGCAGGCTAAGAAAAACGCACCCTGTATCGTCTTTATCGACGAGATCGACGCTGTGGGTCGCCATCGTGGTGCCGGTTACGGTGGTGGTAATGACGAACGCGAACAGACGCTCAACCAGTTGCTGGTCGAGATGGACGGGTTCGAGGCCAACGAAGGCGTGATCATTCTGGCGGCAACGAACCGTAAGGACGTTCTGGACCCTGCGCTGCTGCGTCCGGGCCGCTTCGACCGCAACGTGACTGTTGGTAACCCCGACATCAAAGGGCGTGAGAAGATTTTGGGCGTACATGCGCGCAAGACGCCTCTGGGCCCCGATGTGGACCTGCGCATCATCGCGCGCGGTACACCAGGCTTCTCGGGTGCGGATTTGGCGAACCTCGTGAACGAGGCCGCGCTGATGGCCGCGCGCGTGGGTCGTCGCTTTGTCACGATGGAAGACTTTGAGAACGCCAAGGACAAGGTGATGATGGGGGCCGAGCGTCGCTCAATGGTGCTGACCCAGGATCAGAAGGAAAAGACCGCCTATCATGAGGCCGGTCACGCCGTTGTCGGGCTGACCCTGCCACTGTGTGATCCGGTCTATAAGGCGACGATCATCCCGCGCGGTGGTGCGCTGGGCATGGTTGTTTCGCTGCCGGAAATGGATCGACTGAACTATCACCGTGACGAATGTGAGCAGAAGCTGGCCATGACCATGGCGGGTAAGGCCGCCGAGGTGATCAAATACGGCGAAGACCATGTTTCTAACGGACCTGCCGGTGACATCATGCAGGCCAGCCAACTGGCGCGCGCCATGGTGATGCGCTGGGGTATGTCGGACAAGGTCGGCAATATCGACTATGCCGAAGCGCACGATGGATATTCCGGCAATACCGCCGGGTTCTCGGTGTCGGCTCATACCAAAGAGCTGATTGAGGAAGAGGTGAAGCGTCTGATCCAGCAGGGTTATGAACGCGCCCACCAGATTCTGACCGAACAGAACGAGGAATGGGAGCGTCTGGCACAGGGCCTTCTGGAATATGAGACGCTGACCGGGGACGAGATCAAGCGCGTCATGAACGGTGAATCGCCCAGTGAGGGTGATGATGATGGCGACAATCCAGACGAGGGTAGCGCGCCCAGCGTGACTGCGATTCCCAAGACCAAAGTAAAGAAGTCTCCGCCCGATGGCGGGATGGAGCCGGAACCTTCAGCTTAAAGACATTAGACCCGGGCATTGTCCCGGGTCTTTTTTGCTTCACTTCACAGTTGGGATACGTACGGTGCGAAGAACCGTTGTCAGGAATTTGGAGCGAGACCCCACATGCCGGTGATGCGAAAAACCGAGTATTCGGCGCAGGTTGTCTGGTTGGGGCATGTACCGTCAGGTGGCTCGCTGCGCGCCCGTCCGGTCGATCGGTTGGATCTTGATTTCGCCGGGGAAACAGGCGCCCGTCACGCAGGGGTCAATCGAGCCTCATGTATACGTATGAAGAACCTGTACCCCGAAGATACTGAAATTCGAAATGTGCGTCAGTTGACGATTCTGTCGTCCGAAGAACTGGACGAGATCGCAAGTGAAATGGGGCTGGAAACGCTCGACCCAACCTATTTGGGGGCGTCGATCGTGCTAAAGGGAATACCGGATTTTACCCATATTCCGCCCTCATCGCGGCTGCAGGCCCTCGATGGGCTTACGATGACCGTTGATATGGAGAACCGCCCTTGCATCTATCCAGGGAAAGAAATCGAATCTGACATTCCAGGCTATGGCAAGACGTTCAAACCCGCTGCCAGGGGCCGTCGTGGCGTCACGGCCTGGATTGAACGTCCGGGAACGTTGAAGCTGAACGACTCCGTCTCGCTTTTTGTGCCGGATCAGCGCGCGTGGGAACCCTTATAAGCCTCGGAATGTTGCGCTAACAGCGCCAGAACTGGGTCAACGCCGTTTCACGCCATGATTATGTCGGAATTCATATCCATTGCGATTGTACACGACGGTATGGATTGATCAGCACCGACGTATTGCGTCGGCATGCACGGCATTCAATCAGGGACCCTGCCCAATGAGCTACAAATCCGACATCGAAATCGCCCGTGAGGCGAACAAGAAGCCGATTCAGGAAATCGGTGCGAAAATTGGCATCTCCAGTGACGATCTGCTGCCTTACGGCCACGACAAGGCGAAG
>NZ_JBFCVU010000010.1:0-182908 GCF_040705255.1 Ruegeria sp. ANG10 | reverse complement strand
GACACTGCTTATGCTCTCCCATGATCCCCATCGGATACTGGACAGGCATCTCCCAACCCGCAAAATCAACCAGCTTACCTCCCAACTCAACATGAAGATCGTAGAGAGGAGTGCGTTTCGGTTCGGTGCTCATAATCCGGGCCTTTCGAATGCCGTTTTGAAAGATCACCCTGCGGTCTGCAATGGCAACCCTTTTACAATCAACACCAAGGTTCCCGGGACGCTATTGCGAGTCAACAGGATTTGCCATGATAGCCGATACAAAGCGTATACAGCCGCATGCAGCGGTCTTGTATCGTATAGGAAACTATTTTCCGTTGAGCAACAATCACATCGCGAAATCGCGGGTCTGAAAACGAACACGCAAAATCTTTTACGAGGGTTGGTTTTTGCCCGCCCCCTGTTAAACGCCTCTGGCCCCTATCCGAATCCTGCCCTAAGACTTCGCCCAAGAGGAATTGCAATGTCACATATTACACTGGTGCGTCACGGACAGGCCAACACCACCGCGCGTGATGAAGAAAGCTATGACAAGCTCAGCGATCTGGGTCATCAGCAGGCCCGTTGGCTGGGGGCGCATTTGCAGGATACGCGCGCGCATTACCCGCGGGTCTATTGCGGCACATTGCAGCGTCATGTGGAAACCGCGGCCAGCATGGGTCTGCCGAAGCCGATCCAGGACCCGCGCCTGAATGAGATCGAGTATTTCACCATCGCGCAGCTATATGAACGGCAGCACGGCGTGGCGATCCCCACCGACCGAGAGGGCTTTGTCGAACATCTGCCTCGCACCTTTGCCGCCTGGGCCAGGGGTGAGATCACGGATACGCCCGAAACCTTTGCGGAGTTCGAGACCCGTGTCTCGGACGCGCTGCGCGAGATTGGCACTGAGGGCGGGCCAGCCATCGTTGTGACCTCGGGCGGGTTGATCTCGATGGTGGTACGGCAAGCGATGGGTCTGGATATCCCGGCGATGGCGCGGGTGGCGCTGGCCATCATGAACACGTCGCTGCACCGCCTGCATCCGATCGGCGCGCAGCTAAGCCCGGTTCTGTTCAATGCGGTGCCGCATCTGGATTCGCCCGACAGGCAATTCGCGCAAACCCACCTTTGACCTCGGAGACCCATATGATGCAACTATACTATGCCCCCCGCACAATCTCGGTCGCTGTTGCCATTGCTTTGGAAGAGGCGGGGCTGGAGTATGAAGCGATCCAACTGGATTTCGCTGGGGGTGAGCAGACGAAACCGGCTTATAAGCAAATCAACCCAAAAGGCCGCGTTCCGTCATTGGTGGTTGATGGCGGTATCCTGACCGAAACTGGCGCTTTGTTAGAATATATCGCCGTCAAAGCGCCTGAGGCCGGGTTGGTGCCCAAAGATCCGGTCATGGCCACCCGGATGCGCGAGGTGATGTATTATCTGGCCTCGACCATGCATGTGAACCACGCGCACAAGTTGCGCGGGGCCCGCTGGGCCGACAAGAAATCCAGCTGGAAAGACATGACAGACAAGGTTCCACAGACGATGACCGCGTCCTGCGACTACATCTCCTCCAACGGGTTGCGCGGGCCGTTTGTATTGGGCAAGGCCGTCTCGCTGGCAGATGCTTATCTCTATGTGGTTTGCAGTTGGCTGGAAGTCGACGGCGTCAACGTCTCGGCCTTTCCCAAAATTCTGACCTTCCGCGCGGCGATGGAGGCACGTTCTTCGGTTCAGGCGGTGCGCGCCGCCGGAATGCTCTGACAAAAGGACAACGCATGACACATCTTTGGGTCCGGGCAGAACAGCGCCCTAATGAGGAACGGGTCGGGCTGACCCCTGACGGCGCCACTGATCTGATCGCAGCAGGCATCCGCGTGACGGTTGAGGAAAGTTCCGTGCGCGCAATCCCGATTGATGGCTACAGACAGGTCGGGTGTGAGATAGCGGCCGAGAATTCCTGGCCCGACGCACCACTGGATGCGATCATCTTCGGCCTCAAGGAACTACCCGAAGTCGGTACACCCTTGCCCCACCGCCACATCATGTTCGGCCACGCCTACAAAGGCCAGCATTCCGGCCGCGCCCTGTTGCAGCGGTTCAAGGTCGGTGGCGGCACGCTGTATGATCTGGAATATCTGGTGAATGAAGAAGGCCGTCGGGTTGCGGCCTTTGGGTATTGGGCGGGATATGCCGGTGCGGCGGTGACACTCAAGACTTGGGCAGCGCAGCAACGGGATCAGGAATGTCCGCCCGTTGGTGTCTATCCGAGCAAGGATGCGCTGAACGCTGAACTACTGGCCGAACTCGATGCCACCGGCACCCGCCCCAGCGCCATCGTCATCGGTGCATTGGGCCGTGTGGGCACAGGGGCCGCTGATATGTGCGAGGCGATGGGCGTTCAGGTGACCAAATGGGACATGGCCGAGACCGCCAGCGGCGGGCCGTTCCCGGAGATCCTTAATCACGACCTGTTCCTGAATTGCATTTTCGCGCGCCCGGGCACCCCGGTTTTTGTTCCGCGCGAGGCTCTGACTGCGCCGCGGAAGCTGACCGCCATAGGCGATGTGGCCTGTGACCCAGACAGCGACTACAACCCTGTGCCCGTTTATGACCGTGCCACCACCTGGGACGCCCCTGCTCTGCGTGTGGCGACTGATCCGGTGATGGACGTGATGGCCATCGACAACCTTCCGTCAATGCTGCCGGTTGAAAGCTCGCAAGACTATGCCGCGCAATTGCTGCCTTCGCTGCTGACCCTGACCAATCTGAACGCCGGTGTCTGGGGCCGGGCGGCGGCGACCTATAACACTCATATCAAAGGACTCTGAGCGATGACGATTCATTGGTGTGGCACCGGCCTGTCGGCCATCCCCGGCCTGCGCCGCCTGATCGAAGGCGGGCACAAGGTCACCGTCTGGAACCGGACCATCGAAAAAGCTAAAGCCGAGGTCGGTGACCTGACCGACGACATCCACGCCTTTGACATCGATGCGCTGGGTGCAGTGCTGGAAAAGGGCGACGTGATCGTCTCGATGCTGCCGGGTGACTGGCACGTGCCGCTGGCCGAACTGGCCATCGCGAAACAGGCCAATTTCGTCTCGTCCTCTTATATCGCGCCCGAGATGCGTGCGCTGGACGACAAGGCCCGCGAAGCCGGAGTGGCGCTGGTCAACGAGGTTGGGCTGGACCCAGGCATAGACCACCTGATGGCGCATGCGCTGGTCGATGACTACCGCGCCTCGGATGCGTTCGATGCCCAGAACCACCTGAGCTTCATTTCGTATTGCGGTGGCATCCCGAAGAATCCCAACCCCTTCCGTTATAAATTCAGCTGGTCGCCGCTTGGTGTGCTCAAGGCGCTGCGTTCGCCATCTAAGTCGATCCGCGATTACGCCCCGCTGGACGTGGCCCGCCCCTGGGACGCAATTACCAGCTATATCGCGCCGCTGCCGACGCCGGAAAGCTTCGAGGTTTATCCAAACCGCGACTCGATCCCGTTCATGGAGCAATACCACTTTGAAAAGCACTGGCCGATCAAGGAATTTGTCCGCGGCACCCTGCGCCTGAACGGCTGGGCCGATGCGTGGTCTGATGTATTCCGCGAAATCGAAACCCTGTCCGGCCCCGAAGGTGACGCGCGCTTGAAAGAGATGTCAGACCGGTTCTGGGAAGAAAACGCCTATGACGAGGGCGAACCCGACCGCGTGGTCCTGTGCGTCGGGCTGAAGGCGGAAAAAGACGGCATCCCGGTCTGGCACAAGACCTATGTGATGGACGCCTGGGGTGACGCGCGTGGCACCGCCATGGCGCGACTGGTGTCGATCCCGGTATCGCTGGCGGTCGAGGCGGTTCTGAACCGCGCCATCCCAGCAGGCGTTCACGCCGCGCCGAGTGATCCGAAACTGGTGCAGAACTGGATGGCCGAGATCGACACCCTGGCCCAGCATCTGCAGGTGGTGGATCAGTTGAACTGAACGACTGACACCGCCCCGATCACTGTTGGGG
Source organism: Ruegeria sp. ANG10 (assembly GCF_040705255.1). Lineage (NCBI taxonomy): Bacteria > Pseudomonadati > Pseudomonadota > Alphaproteobacteria > Rhodobacterales > Roseobacteraceae > Ruegeria > Ruegeria sp. ANG10. The sequence continues at coordinate 178,918 of NZ_JBFCVU010000010.1, read as the reverse complement.
TGGTGTTTTTAGCGAGGCGTGCGCCAGATCAATGTAGTTCTTGGTCAATTCCGGACCGAAAATAAACTCGAAAATTTGTTGCTGAATATCGCCTTTGTTTTGTCCTACAGGGAATTCAAACGCGCCGCCATTCACACACTCAAAAACACGGCTCATTACGAGTAATTTACGCGCTTTCTCTGCATCTCGTCTGTGCAACACTTCAAGCACTGAGGCCAGGTAGGCTGACTGAATAACAACCCTCAGATCCAAGTCGCTGTTTTCAAACAATTCTACACGCGTCTCATACCCTGAATCATACATCTCTTGTTCAACATACTCGGGAAAGACTTCGCTCCCTTCCTGGATCGCTTCCGCACAACTCAGTACTGGATAGTCGGCGCGACGCTCGGGAAACAAAGGGGGGCAATCAGACCCCGCCAATCGGCAAGATTCGAGAAAATGAAACAGAGTTTCATCGTGATTAAGATCAACGCGAAGCGCTTCTCTATAGGCTTCAGCCGCTGGCCCGAATTGCTCCAACTCAAGACGTAACTTTCCGAGTCGGCGGGGGATCCACAGCAGCCGTTCATTTTCAGCCGACGGGTATTCTTCCATGAGATGAGAGAAATATGCGTCGGCCTCTTCGTACCGCGCCAACTTCCTCAAAAGGCGAAAACGCTGCTTCATCGTGTAGGTGTTCGCGGGGGTCAAATGATGTGCCGTCTCAATGGCGTCAAATGCAGCCTCATCCTGCCCCAATTTGCCCAGAACATAACTGACCCACTGCCAAGCCCGGTGTTCATTTGCATTGAAAGCAGCAGCATCCTCGAAGTCCTGCAAAGCGCGCTGCAGGTTTTCCAGTTTCACATACGCTCGTCCTCGATAGATATGGAGGACGGCCAATTCTTCGGGCTTATATTTCGTGGCCTGCAGAAGCCTGTTGCAGCCCTGAATGGCCGTCTCTGGTGCGGCTTCCGGACTGTGGCATCCCCCCGCAAGCATATCTGCGGCCAAGTCGTTTCGCTTTTGCTGCTGATACAAAACAAATGCGGCAATCAAAATCAGGCACGCAGCCACCAATCTTACAATTCGTCCACTCAACAGCCTGCCCTTGCAACGCATAAATCAACTTTAACGCGTACTTTCTGCCATGATGACCCGCTGATGGCCAGATACATAGTCAGAGGACGGGACAGGTGACCCGGTGATCAAAAAAAAGCCATTCCGAAATATCGGAATGGCTTTTGGTTTGTCTTGCATCGCGATCGGTCAGATATAGCGCTCGATCACGGTGTCGATATCGCTGCGGTTGATGCCCAGTTCGGCCAGTTCGGAATCGTTCAAGCGGTTCAGATCTTGTGCGGCGCGTACGATGCTGGAACTGATCGCTTGCAACCGCATCGCCCGGTCGAACAACAACACGGAACTGGCATTTATCGACTGGTCGCGGCGTGGGTTAAAATCAAACATTTTCTCCTCCAAGTATTGTGCCAAAGCCAGCACGGCCAGCGGATCAGTGTACGGTGCCCGAGTAGGGTTTCTTGTGATAAACGCTCTCATAAGCGCGTTGCTTGATCTCACTGCGTGGGATGCCGATGTCTGCCAATTGACGGTCACTTAGGTTTTCCAGTGCCCGAACGGATTTGGCAAAGATATCGCGGCGAAAATGTTCGACCCGAGCTTCGGCGTAATTCGAGAACAGACCGAAGAAGAGCCCCTTTTGCGGTGTAACTGTTTGTGCGTATCCCATGACTTTCTCCTTTAACTCTGAATTGCGTTTGTCGTTGAAACAAAGAAAAGGGTTCGGGATTAAAAGCGTCGGAGGGTTGGGTTAAATCCGCTTAATCTTCGCAAGACCAGACGCCGACAACATGGCACGATCAGGTGTAGCTAGCTGAAATAAAATAATTTAATCCAAATCACCAATATCCAGCGCGTTTTGAACCAAAAACAAAACCGCGGCATCAAGGTCTTCACGCGCCAAAACTTGTTTGAACGACGCCGTCAATGCATCCGTTTCCCATGTCCGTACAGACAAGGCGATCCAGCCTGCCAGTTCCGCGCTGCGTTCAAGCTCAAGTTTGTAAATCTCCAGTATTTGTTCTTGCAATTCCGGCCATGTGGAACCGCCAACGGCAAGAACCTGAATTAGCTTCTGCTTATCTTCTGGCGACCGGTTCGCCTGCGCCAACGCCTGCCCAATCGCTTCTACTGCGTCTGCACCGTCCACCTCGATCCCGGCCAGCGCCCAATCCGTTATGTTCCGGTCACCGGCACGCAACGCAGGCTGATACCGCTGTCGAACGAATGCCTGCGCGGCAGGATCGGATTGCATACCCAACAATCGAATGACAGCCGGCGCATAAGCAAGGCGATTTACATCGCGCAACTCCTGCAACAAAGACGCGGTTGTCACAACGTCCCGCACCTGTCGGGCAATCGGATACTGTGCGCGATGAACCTCTGCAAGCGCGGCATTGCGCAACAGCCTGTCTTCATGCGTCAGATATTGGCTAAAAAAAGTGACGCGTGCAGGGTTAGCCGTCTTTCCGACGGTCCAGTGTTTACCCTGAAAACGCACCGCTTCCAGAAAAGCTGCCCGCTCTTGCGTCATCAGGAAACCTTTGGACCAGGCGCTTGCGAAGCTGCGGCCTGACTTGTCCACAGATCCGCTGCCGTAGATCATCAAAACAACTCTTTCAGGGTCGACGCGGAAGGCTGATCGCGTCACGCTGTCAACCAGGAATGGGATATCCGGTAGGGTCTCTAGCTGCGCGGGCGCGCCTTTCAGCACGGAAACCGAGGTGTACTTAAAGGGATTGGTCGGCGACGGCGCAGCCAGAACAATCACACGCGCTGACAGAATACGGTCTGCAAGAGAGTATTCCGGCAATGTTGTGCAAACCGAACAGGCGTTCGAAACGCGCGGAGCGGCCATGCTGGCCACGGCAAACACAAGTCCCACTAGAATACGCCAATCGAGTCGCATGGTTCGAGCATCCTCCGGTTTACGGCCCTGCTGCAACTGTTCTTTGCGCCGCCGAATTGGCGGTCGGATTTGATGACCACCAGGCATGGGGAAAAGGCGCTTCGTTCAAACCGGCCTACATCAGATCGTTTTCCACGTCTTCGGCTGAAATGCCCAGCGCATCCAGACCATTTTCAAGGTGATCCGACAGGTGCGGTGTGCCGATCAGATAATCGGCGCAAGGGGTCGACGCCTCGGATTTGGCGGTTGCGATGGCCTCGGCCAGATCCTCGGCGAAAAAGCTTTCTCGTCCGATCCACATGACAGCAACCAGCTCGGCCTGCTCGTCCTCGCCCATACGGTCGATAAAGGCGCGCAGCTCGCCCTCGGCGCGGTTCAGTTCGCGCCCCATCATGGCGACCTGAGCGATTTTTCTTGCCGAGATTTCCAACATGACCCAACTCCTCGTGTTCGCGGTTTCACCCTAGCACAACCACTCCGCGGCGCCTGAGTCTTTGATCTTACGCAAACTATGCCAGCTTAAGGCTCGCGAATGCGGGAAACCGGGTGGTCGGGAATAGGGGCTGTACGAAACGGGTGGAATCGCGCCTTCTTCACTTTCAGCTTCAGTGCCTGCCAAACGATAAGAAAAACCGCACGGCGCGCACCGAATGGACGGCGCAGCAAAGACCACAGGATCGTGCGATTGGTCAGCGGTCCCCGCCTTCCGGTCAGGGTTGCAATCAACCCACCATCTTCGCGGCCATAGTCGATCCATACGCCCACCCGATCTGAGCGATAATCAAACCGAAAGGTATAAGACCCTTCGACCTTCTGAAACGGTGAGACATGCATCAGCTTGTCCGCCACGATGCGGTCCGAGGGCTGGATCGGTGCAAAGTTGGGGGTGTGGCACAGATAACTGTGGCGCGTACCAAAAGTGTTCGTGACCTCGGCCACCACGGCGTAAAGCTGATCATCAACATCAAAGCAAAACCAGAAGCTGACCGGATTGAATACATGGCCAAACACCCGTGGTTGGGTCAGCAATGTCACGTGATCAGGCTGAGTCACACCCATCTGGTCAAACTGCTCCCGCAGCCAGGCCGCACCGTGCCCCTGCCCTGGCTCACCGCCATGGTCGCGAGCCCGCCAGTTGGTGACATTAGTCCGGTTCATGGAAAACAGCGCAGGTGTGGCCGGGTGGCTTTCCGGATCCAGCAAGATGTAGTCGACGGAGTAACGAAAGGCATTCTGGATCGCGCCCTTTCGCCCGTGAAAGGTGTGGCCTGCAATATGGTCGACCGTGTTCACGTAGTTTTCTCCGATCTTCGTGTAAACCGTTCCAGCGGCATTCTTTTCCTCATGTGTTTGTATCAGATAGTACGAAATTTGACGCGACCCGGATCAAAAAACAGCAGATAAAGTGATCCGCCTTGGGCCGGGCCGCGTAATGTGGTTATGTTTACCGAGATCGATACCGTGACCTTGGATGAACCGGCGGCCAGCGGGCCAGCACTGAAACCTTGGCGCGCAAGCAAACGCATCAGGGGCAAGCCGGTGAACAAAGCGGATGGCAGTAGCGACACCAGAACTGAGTGGGTGAGCCACGTCAGACGCATTCGGGACGCGCAGGACCAGGCGGCCTTTGCCGAACTGTTCCAACACTTCGCTCCACGCATCAAGGCGTTCCTGATCAAGTCAGGGTCCGATGCTGCACTGGCCGAGGAATGCGCGCAAGAGGTGATGGCGACCTTGTGGCACAAGGCGCATCTGTTCGATCCCACCCGCGCGACCGTGGCCACTTGGGTGTTCACGATCGCAAGAAACAAGCGCATCGACGTCCTGCGCAAACAACGCCGGCCCGAACCCGAGGATTTGGGATGGGGTCCCGAGGCGGAACCGGATCAGGACGACGTGGTCGCGCTGCAACAGGAAACCGCGCAGCTGCGCGACGCCATGGCGGCGTTGCCCGAGGCGCAAAGACAACTGATCGAAAAGGCCTATTTCGGCGATCTGAGCCATCGCGAAATCGCATCCCAGACCGGGTTGCCCTTGGGTACGATCAAATCACGGATACGGCTGGCGCTGGACCGCTTGCGCCACGCGATGAATTGAGATGACGATGATGAGCAACGATATCAAACATCACCTAACAGACGACCTGTTGATGGCCTATGCCGCGGGCAACCTGCCCGAAGCGTTCGACCTGATGGTCGCCACGCATTTGTCCCTGTGTGACCACTGCCGCGCCCGAGCGGAAAGCTTTGACGCTGTGGGCGGGTGCGTCCTGCAAGAGCAGGACAGCCCGGCCAGCATGAGCGACGAGTCACTGGCCGCAACCATGGCGCTGATCGCCCAGGGTGCCCCGATTGCAAAACCCGCACGTCCGGGATGCACGGTGCTGCCCGCGCCTTTGCAGAATTATGTCGGCGGCGATGTGAATGACATCAAATGGCGATCCATCGGCATGGGTGTGAAACAGGCGATCCTACCCACCACGAGCGAGGCCACCGCCCGCCTGCTATTCATTCCGGCCGGTGCGGCCGTGCCCGATCACAGCCACAACGGCATGGAACTGACGATGGTTCTGCAAGGCGCGTTCTCGGACGAGGTCGACCATTTCGGTCGTGGAGATGTTGAGATTGCGGATGAAAGCCTGCACCACACGCCGACGGCCGATATCTCAGAGGATTGCATCTGCCTGGCCGTCACCGACGCACCGTTGAAGTTCACCAAGCTTATGCCTCGCCTGTTCCAGCCTTTCCTACGCATCTGAAGCGCAGGGGCTTTTTGTGCTACGCTGACCCTTCAATCGGTTCGGGAGAAATCTCATGCGACGTTTTCTGATTATGAGTGTATTGCTTACCGGTCTTGCCAGCGCAGCCTGGGCACAGCGCGTGGCGGACGTTAAGTTCGAACCCGGTGATTTCGGCACGATGGTAAGCGGGACGATCACCGGCAACGAGTATTTCGACTACACACTGGGCGCGCAGGCGGGTCAGGAAATGTTCGCCGATCTCAAGGTCAGCGATACCAATGGAAATGGCGTGATTTACTTCAACATCCTGCCACCGGGTAGTGACGGCGTTGCGATCTACAACGGTTCGATCGATGGCAACACCGCGCGTATCGACCTGCCCGAAGACGGAGATTATACGATCCGCGTTTATCTGATGGGCAATGATCGGGATACCGATAAGACAGTCGGCTACAATCTGGATCTGTCGATCCAGTAAAGCTTAGCCTTCGGACTTGCCCAATGGCACCACATTGTTGTGATCATCCGGGGCAAGCTCTTCGAAGTCGAAATTGTCCAACCGCTGTGCCCGACGCCCGGCTTTTTCGGCACTGATCTTGATTTCCGAGATATCCTTGGCTGCCTGACCGAAATGGCGGTCGAGGTTCGAAACTCGATCCCCCAAACGCTCCACATCTTTATGCAACAGGCCCAGCTCCTTGCGGATTGCTCCAGCTTGTTCCCGCATCCGCGCGTCTTTTAGAATCGCCCGCATCGTGTTCAGCGTCGCCATGCAGGTGGTGGGGGAAACGATCCAGACGCGTTTGCTGAAACTCTCCTGCACAAGTTCTGGGAATTTGGCGTGCAACTCGGCATAGACGGCCTCAGACGGCAGGAACATCAGCGCACCATCGGCGGTTTCGCCGTCCAGAATGTACTTCTCGGCAATATCGTTGATGTGCTTGCGCACCGTACTGCGGAACATCTGCACTGCCGCTTTCAGCTCGGCATCATTGGTCGAGGCGATCAACGCCTCATACGCCTCCAATGGGAATTTGCTGTCGATCACAATCGGTCCCGGCGGGTTTGGCAGGTGGATCAAACAGTCCGCACGGCGCCCGTTCGACAAAGTCGCCTGCAATTGGAAGCTGTCCGACGGCAATGCCTTCGAGACGATATCGTTCAACTGAATTTCCCCAAACGCGCCGCGTGTCTGCTTGTTCGACAAGATATCCTGCAACGACAGCACATCGCCCGACAGCTTGGTGATATTGTCCTGCGCCTTGTCGATGGCGGCCAGACGCTCCTGCAATTGGGTCAGCGAGGTCGCGGTCTGTTTCGACGAGCCGTGCAGCGATTCCTTCATCCGCTCCTGCATCTCGGCCAAAGCCCGCGCGGATTTCATCGCGTTATCCGCCAGCCGGTCATTCATCTGTTGCTGAACGGAAGACAGCCGGGATTCTACCGTCTGGATCACCTGCACCTGCGCATTGGCCTGTGTATCTGACACATGCTGCAAACCACCGCGCAGTTGCTCCTGACCCTGCCCCAATTGCTGCACGTGCTGGCCCAGATGCGCCATCTGCCGCGCCAGTGGTTCTGCCATTCGAGCGGAACGGTTGGCTGCCCGCAAGGACAGGAACAGCAGCAACAGAATCAATGCCACCACCCCGCCGATGACCATCACCACAGGGTCGTTCAAAGCCATTTCTGTGCCAGCAATCTCGATCATATCGCCTCGGATGTTCTCGTTTTATTCTTCATAGCCCGGCGAAGCGCCGGGATCAACTGCGCCCGAACAGACGTTCGATGTCGCTTAGCTTCAGTTCCACATAGGTCGGTCGCCCGTGGTTGCATTGGCCGGAATGGGGCGTCGCCTCCATCTCGCGCAGCAGGGCATTCATTTCCTCGGCTCGCATCCGGCGGCCAGACCGAACCGAGCCATGACAGGCCACCCGGCTGAGGATCGCTTCGATCCGCGCCTGCACCGTCTGGCTTTCGCCCTGATCGGCCAGTTCATCGAGAATATCCAGGATCATCGCGCGAGCGTCGACCTCGCCCAGAATGGCAGGCGTTTCGCGCACGGCGATGGCGCCGCCGCCAAAGGGTTCCAGCGTCAGCCCAAGGCGCGACAGGTCACCTGCAACCGCCATCAGACGCGCGCAGTCGCCTTCGGACAGTTCGACAATTTCGGGGATTAGCAGTGCCTGCGCGGCGACGCCGTTCTCGGCCATCTGGGTTTTCAGCTTTTCGTAAACCAGACGTTCATGTGCCGCGTGCTGATCGATGATCACCATGCCGTCGGCGGTCTGGGCGATGATGTAGTTCTCATGTACTTGCCCGCGCGCCGCACCCAAGGGCAGGTCCTGCATCGGGGGTTCTTCTGCTGTGACCGGACCGGTCGGAGCCGCCTCCACGATGCTACCGCTATAATCGCGGGACAGTTCGGCAAAACCCGGCGCCTGCGCCTGAAACGCGGCCTGCCGGGTTGCGGGCGAAGGGCGATCCATCTGATACACCCTGGCGGGAGTGGGCTGTGCCGGTTCGGGCCGCATCGCGCCCAGCGTTGCATTGGCCACGGTCGAGGACGCCCGGTGCCCCGCCTCGGCCAAGGCATGCCGCAAGGCCGAGACGATCAGCCCCCGTGCCACACCGGGATCGCGAAATCGAACCTCGGACTTTGCAGGGTGGACGTTTACATCCACCAGCGTCGGCTCACAGTCGATAAATAGTGCCGCCGCCGGTTGCCGGTCGCGGCTGAGGAAATCGAAATAGGCCGCCCGCAGCGCACCGCTCAACATCTTGTCGCGCACGGGTCGGCCATTAACGAACAGATACTGCGCCACCGCAGCACCGCGCGAATAGGTCGGCAAGGCAGCATAGCCATACAGGCGAATGCCTTCGCGCGTGGCATCGATCTGCAACGCGTTCTCGGCAAACTCGCGCCCGATCACGCGGGCCAGACGGGCGTGCAACGCATCGAACAGATCACCATTTTCGCGATCGGCGCGAAAGGTCACGCGGCCCTCACCACCGCCCGAGACATCGCGCAGGGTAAAGGTGATGGCGGGTTCCGCCATGGCCAGCCGTTTGACCGTATCGGTGATTGCCTGTGCCTCGGCCCGGTCGGTGCGCATGAATTTCAGCCGAGCGGGCGTGGCAAAGAACAGATCCCTTAGCTCGACCACTGTGCCTGCGCGCAAGGCGGCGGGTTTCACCGCCTCCATCTTGCCACCAGATACGTATATCTGGGCCGCATCTGACCCCGGTACCCGGCTGGTGATGTTCAGCCGCCCAACCGCACCCAGCGACGGCAGCGCCTCGCCCCGGAAGCCGAACGTGTGAATGTTCAGCAGATCTGACCCGTCGATCTTAGAAGTCGCGTGGCGCGAAAGGGCCAGTGACAGATCATCCGCCGAAATCCCGCACCCATCATCCGTGACGCGAATCAACGTCTTGCCACCATCTGCGATATCTATGGCAATCCGGGTCGATCCGGCGTCGATGGCGTTTTCCACCAGTTCTTTGACAGCCGAGGCGGGGCGTTCCACCACCTCACCCGCCGCGATGCGGTTGATTGCGGCATCGTCAAGCTGACGGATTACGGGGCGGAGTTCGCTGATATTGGGGTTTGCCTGCACCATACCACCAGACCTAGCATATGCGCACACGATTCTGCCACTGATTTGGCAGCCCTATTTTTAGGAGGGAGGGGGCGTTCGAACAATCGCGCTGTGCCGATGTCAACAGACGGCAATCCTTGCCACGATTGTCCGAACGATCCAAGTGAGTGGTGGTCATTCAGAATTTAATTGCGGCGGGCGTAACACGAAACGCGGCGTGACAATTATTAACTCTGTCCTCGCTGGGCGTCTGGGCGAATTTCAGCCGAACCCTCGCATTGACCAACAGCGGGAAAGCGCCGTGTCAAGTGGCTTGGGGCGCTCCGGCGCGGGAGCGGCACGGGCCCCACAATGCGGCGCAGGCCAGGATCAGGCCGGACATGGTTGCGATCATCCCCGCCGCGCTAACCGCATCCGTACCACCCAACCAAAGCGGCCCGTAGCCCGCCAGCACATAGCCCGATATTGCGGACGCGGTGGCGAAAATGACGCTCCAGGCGATTTGGGTTTCCAGCCGATTGGTCATCATCCGCGCTGCCGCCGGGGGGCAGATAAACATGGCGATCACGATGATCGACCCCACAGCATCAAACGCGGCCACGGCCGATATTGCAGCCACGATTACCAACGCCATACCCAGCGCGCCGGTGCGAATGCCGATGGTGCGGGCGAAGCCTTCGTCGAAGGTCGAAATTTTCAGCGGACGCCAGAACAGCCAGATGAACAGAACCACCCCAACCAGCGTCAGCGCAATCCGCGGCAGTTCCGGCGGCAGCCCCGCCAAAGCCGTCAGGTCCAACAGCGATGACCATCCCACAGCATCCAGCCAGATCAGACTTTCCAGATTGCCGTAAAGCGCGTGCTCCACGTCCAGATGCACGGTCGAGGTATCGGTTTGCTCCAACAGCAGCACACCGCCTGCGAACATGGTGGTGAACACCACGCCCATCGCGGCACCGGGTTCGATCTGACCCAGCCGCCGGATCGCCTCGATCATCACGACGGCGACTATCGCAGCACCTGCCGCGCCCAACATCATGGGCCAGGTCGAGATCGCTCCGGTCAACAGAAAGGCCACAACGATGCCGGGCAGCACCACATGACTGATCGCATCCCCGATCAGGGCTTGTTTGCGCAGAACCAGAAAATTTCCCGGCAGGGCACAGGCAATTGCGGCGAAGATCCCGATCAACAGAGGCGTCAGAGACAGGGGGACAAATTCTTCACCGCTCATGGCTGGACCTCCTGCGGGCCACCGATCAGACGGTCGATATCCGCGATCTGATCGCAGGTCAGCACCGTTTCGATATCGCGCAGCCCGTCATAGAGCGCTGCCGTCGCCTCATGCGCCTGATCCGCACGTACGATTTCCCACCGTTTTTCGTCGCGCAGCGCCTTGGCGGCACGGGCTTTACCAGCCTCGGTGGCAACGCCATCGGCGCGGGCCAAGCCAGCGCGGCGCAGCAGGCGCAGAGTCAACGGTTCATAGATTTTCTGACCTTGCGCCAGCGCCAGCAAACCTTGCCGGATATGCACCCGGCGCTGGAATTTCAGATGTTGCAACACCGCCGCCAGAACACCGCGAACAGGTGCAAACAGCAGCGACAGCGCGAAAAAGCCAAAGCTGACCAGCACGATGATCGGACCGGTCGGCAGGTTCGGCGCCGAGGCCGACAGGGCCGCGCCCAGATACCCGGCCAACCCACCCGCTACACCGGCGAGCAAGACAACCCGGTCCGAGCGGTCGGTCCAGAACCGTGCGGTCACGGGCGGTATGATCAGCAATGCCACAATCAGGATCAGCCCGACGATCTTCAACCCGACAACGGTGACGGCCATCACCAATCCCATCATCGCCAGATCAATCCGATGCACCGGTAGCCCGCGCGCGGCGGCATATTCCGGGTCAAAGGCTACCATGGTCATCGGACGGCGGATGATCATCACAAGAACAAGCGTGGCTGCCCCGCCAATCGCAATGATCAGCGCATCCGCCCACAGCATTCCGGCGGTGGACCCCAGCAAAAACCCCTCGAGCCCTGCCTGACGACCGACACCCATGGTTTGAATCACGGTCAACAGAACGATGCCAAAGCCAAAGAACACCGACAAAACGGCCCCGATAGCTGCATCTTCGGCCAGCCGCGTGCGCCGGGTCAGCCAATTCATACACAGCAGACCAATCCAGGCTGAGATCGCCGATCCGGCAAGCAGACCGATCAGATTGCGCCCGTCGCCGCCAAAAGCGACCAGCACCATAAAGGCCAGGCACACGCCGGGCAAAGTCGCATGGCTGATCGCATCGCTGACCAGCGCGCGTTTGCGCAGAAACAGGAAAGTGCCGGTCACCCCGGCGGATACGCCCAGCAAGGTCGCACCAATGGCAACCAGCGTGGCGTTATAGCCAAGCTGCAGGCTCAGAGCATCCCAAAGCATGATTACCCCAGCGCGCGTGAGATCTGGTCGATCTGCGCAGTGGCCAGACGGCCGCCATAGGCCGATTGCAGGGATTCGGCTGTGAAAGCCTCGGCCACTGTTCCTTCGGCCACCTTACGGGTGTTGATCAGGAAGACGTGGTCGAAATAGTCGGTGACGGTGGCCAGATCGTGATGCACAACAACGACGGTCTTACCCGCCTCTTTCAACGATTTCAGAACCGCGATGATGGCCTTTTCTGTGGCCGCATCGACCCCGGCAAAGGGTTCGTCCAGAAGGTACAGATCAGCCTCTTGCGCCAAAGCGCGGGCCAGAAACACGCGCTGTTGCTGACCGCCAGAAAGCTGACCAATCTGACGATCCGCGAAATCACGCATGCCAACGCGGTTCAGGCAATCCATGGCGCGGGACATGTGACGGGCACGAATGCGGCCCAACAGGCCCAGCTGCCGCGACAGGCCCATCAGCACCACGTCGATCACGCGTGTAGGGAAATCCCAATCCACACTGGCGCGCTGCGGAACATAGGCGATACGGGCACGCTGCTGCTCCAGCGGTTTGCCATAGACAGTGACCTGCCCGGAGAGCGGCGATACAATCCCGAGTGCCGCCTTTAGCAGGGTCGATTTCCCCGCACCATTGGGCCCGATGATCGCCGTCATCGCACCGGGCTGCACGGTCATATCCACCGAGAACACCGCAGGTTTCTGGCCATAGGAAACGGTCAATCCGCGAATGGCCAGAGGGCTGTCGTCTAAACTGTGCCCGGCAATCGAAACACCCTGATCAGCGGCCAGTTCCAGCATCATTCAAAACCCCGCCGACAGTTTGTCGTTCATGCCGCGATCAGGCACATCCGCGCCCAACGCCCCGGCGATGACAGTGATATTGTGATCCAGCATGCCAACATAAGTACCTTCATACGTGCCGGGCTCACCCATGGCGTCGGAATAAAGCTCTCCGCCCACACCCACGTTGTGACCTTTGGCAGCAGCCCCTTCGATCAGTGCGCGCATCGACCGATCAGAGACCGAGCTTTCAACGAACACCGCCGTCAGCTGTTGATCGACCAACGTATCCACAAGCTCTCCGATCCGGCTTAGCCCGGCCTCGGACTGGGTCGAGATGCCCTGAATGCCCATCACCTCATACCCGTATGCCGCGCCGAAATAGCCAAAGGCGTCATGCGCGGTAACCAGCACGCGGTTGTTTTCGGGAACGGCCGCCAGTGCCTGATTAGCATAGGTGGTCAGCGCATCAAGCTCAGCCAAATGCACTTCCGCATTAGCGGCAAAAATATCCGCCGCTTCGGGGCGCGCTGCGGTCAGGGCCTCTTGCACCTCAACCACCACATCGCGCCACAGGGTTGGGCTCATCCACACATGCGGATCGTATTTGTCGGCATAATCGTCATGCGCGCGCAGTTTGGATTTGTCGATCCCTTCTGCCACGGCCACCACGGTGCGCTTGCGGCCGAGGTCATGGAAGAAATCTTCCATTTGCGCCTCAAGATAAAGGCCATGCCACAGGATCAGGTCCGCGCGAGTCATCGCAACGATATCACTGCGGGTCTGGCGATAGGCATGCGGATCGACGCCGGGGCCCATCAGGCCCTTCACCTCGACCTGGTCCCCGCCCACCTGACGCGCGGCGTCAGCAATCATACCAGTGGTTGCGACCACTTTCAGTGGTGTCTCGGCCCAAGCCGTCAGTGGCAAAGCAGCCGCAAATGCTAGCGCTGCAAGAAAGCTGCGACGAATCATAGTCAGATCCCGATTTGGTGTCCTGTTGAGAATGAATATGCGAACCATTCGCAACTAAGTCAACGCTATTGCGAATTATTCGCAAGAAAATGCCTATTTTTGTCCATTTGGTCAAAAAATTTGCAGATCGCTCCTTGCTGCACCTTCCCTTTACGTGCGGCTCGTGCGATTTTGGCGCAAACCTCCCAAAGGACGTGACTATGGATACGCAGAGCTCAGAAAGCCCCGTGCGCACCGCGCATCTGCCGCAAGTGACCGAACCCAGAAACCCCGGCATGGATCTTGATCTGGATTGGGTACGCGCCGTGCAGGCCAATACCTCGGCCATCGAACGCCGCGCCGCGACCCTGCCCGGTCGTCGGTCGGTTAAGAAAGAGTATCAGGCCGCGTGGCTGTTGAAGGCGATCACCATGATCGACCTGACCACCTTGTCCGGCGATGACACCGTGGGTCGGGTGCGCCGCCTGTGCGCCAAGGCGCGTCAGCCCGTGGCGCCTTCGGTATTGCAGGCGCTGGACATGCCGCCGATCACCACCGGGGCTGTCTGCGTCTACCACGACATGATCGGCACGGCGGTTGAGGCGCTGAAAGGCACCGGCATTCCGGTTGCGGCTGTGTCAACCGGTTTCCCGGCGGGCCTGTCGCCGTTCCACCTGCGTGTGGCCGAAATCGAAGAAAGTGTAAAAGCCGGCACCGAAGAGATCGACATCGTCATCTCGCGCCGTCACGTCCTGTCCGGCGATTGGCAGGCGCTGTATGATGAGATGAAGGCCTTCCGAGTGGCTTGCGGTGATGCGCATGTGAAGGCCATCCTCGCCACCGGAGAGCTGGGCAGTCTGCGCAACGTCGCCCGCGCTTCGCTGGTATGCATGATGGCGGGTGCTGATTTCATCAAAACCTCGACCGGGAAGGAAAGCGTCAACGCCACCCTGCCCGTGTCATTGGTGATGATCCGCGCGATCCGCGACTACTATGACCGCACCGGGTATCGAGTTGGGTATAAGCCTGCGGGCGGGATTTCTAAAGCCAAGGACGCGCTGGTGTATCTATCGCTGATCAAGGATGAGCTGGGCGACCGCTGGCTGCAGCCGGACCTGTACCGCTTTGGCGCATCATCCCTGCTGGGCGATATCGAACGGCAGTTGGAACATTATGTAACGGGCGCGTATTCCGCCGGTTACAGGCATTCACTCGGCTGAGCCTGTGACAAGCGTCAGGACAGTGAGTATTTGGGAAAAGATGAAGTCATGACTGTGAAAGAAATCTTCGAGACGATGGATTACGGCCCTGCCCCCGAAAGCGCCGCCGAGGCACTGGCCTGGCTGGTCGATCAGGGTGATAAGTTCGGTCACTATATCGACGGTGCCTTCACCAAACCGGGCAAAGGGTTTGAAAGCCGCAACCCCGCGACCGGAGAGGTGCTGGCCAAGCTGACCCAAGCCAAACAGGCCGATGTAGACGCAGCCGTTGCCGCTGCCCGCAAGGCGCAACCGAAATGGGAAAAGCTGGGCGGTGCGGGTCGTGCGCGATACCTCTATGCCATCGCACGCCTGCTACAGAAGCATTCGCGCCTGTTAGCCGTGCTGGAAAGCCTCGACAACGGCAAACCCATCCGGGAATCTCGCGACATCGACATCCCGTTGGCGCAGCGGCATTTCTACTACCATGCGGGCATGGCGCAGTTGATGGAAAGCGAGCTGCCGGATGCGCAGGCGCTGGGTGTGTGCGGGCAAATCATCCCGTGGAACTTCCCTTTGCTGATGCTGGCGTGGAAGATTGCCCCAGCGCTGGCGATGGGCAACACGGTGGTTCTGAAACCGGCCGAGTATACGTCGCTAACCGCGCTGCTGTTTGCCGACCTCTGTTCGCAGGCCGGACTGCCCAAGGGCGTGGTCAATATCGTCACCGGCGACGGCGCCGTGGGCGAGATGATTGTGAACGCGGACGTGGACAAGATCGCCTTTACCGGCTCGACCGTTGTGGGCCGCCGCATTCGCGAGGCAACCGCCGGGTCTGGTAAAGAGCTGACTCTGGAGCTGGGCGGCAAGTCCGCTTACGTCGTCTTTGATGACGCCGATATCGATTCAGCCATCGAAGGTCTGGTCGACGCGATCTGGTTCAATCAAGGTCAGGTCTGCTGCGCGGGCTCACGCCTGTTGGTGCAGGAAGGCATCGCCGACCGGTTCCACGAGAAACTGCGCGCGCGGATGGACAAGCTGCGCGTCGGTGATCCGCTGGACAAGTGCATCGACGTGGGCGCGGTGGTGGACCCGGTTCAGTTGCAGACCATCAAGAGCATGGTCGAAAGCAACACCGTCGGCCACGTTCATCAGGCGGCCTGCGACCTGCCCGCCAATGGGTGCTATTACCCGCCGACGCTGATCTCCGGGCTCGAAACCTCGGACCCGCTGATGCAGGAAGAAATCTTTGGCCCGGTGCTGGTATCGTCGACCTTCCGCACCCCGGAAGAGGCGGTCGAGCTGGCCAACAACACCCGCTACGGGCTGGCGGCGACGGTCTGGACCGAGAATGTGAACCTTGCACTGGATATTGCGCCCAAGCTGGTTGCGGGCGTGGTCTGGGTCAATGCCACCAACCTGTTCGATGCGGCCGCCGGGTTCGGCGGTGTGCGCGAAAGTGGCTTTGGCCGTGAAGGCGGCTGGGAAGGTCTGGCGGCCTATACCAAGCCCAAGGGCAAGGCCAAACCGCTGGCCAAGGTTGAGGCGACCCTGGGCGAAGGTGCTCCGGTCGATCCCATCGACCGCACCGCCAAGATGTATGTCGGTGGCAAGCAGGCAAGGCCCGATAGTGGCTATTCCAAACCTGTCTGGGGCAAATCCGGCCTGTTGGGCCATGTGGGTCTGGCCAACCGTAAGGACGTCCGCAACGCGGTTGAGGCTGCGGCGGGTGCCAAGGGTTGGTCTAAAACCACCGGTCATCTGCGGGCGCAAATCCTGTATTTCATTGGCGAGAATCTCTCGGCCCGTGCGGAAGAATTCGCAGCTCGTATCGATGCCATGACCGGCAAGAAAGACGGCGCGAAAGAGGTCGAGGCTTCGATCCAGCGACTGTTCACTGCTGCTGCCTGGGCTGACAAGTATGACGGTCAGGTGCATGGCGTTCCGATCCGGGGCGTGGCGATTGCCATGAAGGAGTCCGTTGGTGTCATCGGCGCGGTGTGCGCGGATGAGGCGCCATTGCTGGGTCTGGTCTCGGCCATGGCCCCGGCAATTGCGATGGGCAATCGGACGGTTCTGGTCGCTTCAGAGCCCTATCCACTGGCAGCAACCGACTTTTACCAGATCCTCGAAACCTCCGACGTGCCCGCAGGCGTGGTCAACATCTTGACCGGCAGTCACGCGGAACTGGCCAAGCCGATGGCTTCGCATCTGAACGTCGATGCGGTCTGGTCGTTCTCGTCCACCGATCTGTCGAAAGAGATCGAGGTCGTTTCTGCCGGAAATCTGAAACGAACCTGGGTCAATAACGCGACGGCATTTGATTGGGGCGTGGACCATTCGCGCCGCTTCCTGCAGGCTGCGACCGAAGTGAAAAACATCTGGGTGCCCTACGGCGAGTAGGGCTCCCGCTTTAGGGAGGCCTACATGGATTTTTCAGGACAAACCGTCATCGTCATTGGCGGCACCAGCGGCATCAACCGCGGCATTGCCGAGGCGTTTGCGGCCTCGGGGGCCAAACTGGCCGTTGCCAGCCGGTCGCAGGACAAGGTTGATGACACGCTTGCCGCGCTAAAAAAGACCGGCGCAGCCGAAGTAGTCGGCGCAGCCTTTGATGTGCGCGATGCGCAGGCAGTGGCGGACGGGCTGAAACAATTCCATGACGATTTGGGTGATTTCGACGTTCTGGTCTCGGGCGCGGCGGGGAATTTCCCGGCGCTCACCTCCGAGATGTCGGTCAACGCGTTCAAGACGGTGGTGGATATCGACCTGATGGGCACCGTTCATGTGATGAAGGGGGCCTATCCTTACCTCAAACGCCCCGGTGCCAGCATCATCAACATCTCGGCCCCACAGGCGTTTCTGCCCTACGAAGGGCAGGCTCATGTCTGCGCGGCCAAAGCCGGGGTCGATCAGATCACCCGCACTCTGTCGATGGAATGGGGGGTCGAGGGCATCCGCGTGAACTCGGTTGTGCCAGGATTTATTGAAGGAACTGAAGGCGCGCGGCGTCTGGCACCGACGGAAAACGCCCACGAGGAACTGCGCCGAGATGTGCCGCTGGGACGCTGGGGGAATACTCAGGACGTGGCCAATGCCTGCCTGTTCCTCAGCTCGGATATGGCCAGCTATATCAGTGGCACAGTTCTGTCCGTAGACGGCGCGCTGTATCAACGCGGGTCCGGCAAGTTCGGGCAGATGATGGGGCAGATGCTGCGCAGCGCAGCGGGAAAAAAGGGCTGAGCGTCGCTCAGCCCCCTTTGATCAGTTTGTGGTTTCCAAACCTTCGGGTTTGCCAACAACAGTGAAATGCAACCCCTCGGGGTCCAGCAATTCACTGGCCACACGGTTCACTTCATCCAGCGTCACCGCGCTTACCTTGTCATTGCGGGTGGCGATATAGTCGATGGGCAGGTTCTCCATCTGCATACCGACCATGATCCCAGCAATCGGACCATTGCCATCAAACCGCAGCGGATAGGCACCGGTCAAATAGGTCTTGGCGTCGTCCAGCTCTTTCTGGGTGACGCCTTCGGTCGCGGCACGGGCCCACTCGTCGCGGATCACCTCAACCGCTTCGGCAATGCGGTCATTGGCCGAGGACACCGAGCCCAGATAGACCGAGGCCAGATCCTTGGGCACCAGATAGGTCGCGACGCCGTAGGTCAGACCACGCTTTTCGCGCACCTCCTGCATCAGGCGGCTCTCAAAACCACCGCCACCCAGAATGTGGTTCAGAACAAAAGCGGCAAAAAAGTCCGGGTCGTCCCGGTCGATCCCCGCATGCCCGAACAGAGCCACGGATTGCGGCGTTTCGAACTCGACCACGCTGACGCCACCGGGGATGTCCACGTCAGCACGGCCCGGAATGGGTTTGCCCGCCTCGGGCAGATCCACCAGTAAAGTGTCCAGTAGCGCGCCCAGCTCATCGGGGGTGATATCGCCCACCGCACCGACATAGAGCCGATCCTTGGCGAACACGTTGTCATAGGCAGTCACTACATCATCGCGGTTCAATGCGCTGACGCTTTCGATCGTGCCTTTGCCTTCGGTGGCATAGGGGTGATCGCCATATGCCATCTGTGCAAAATTACGCCCGGCAATGTCATTAGGGTCAGTCTGGTCCGAGCGCAGCCCGGACAAAATCTGCGCCTTCACCCGCTCGACCGCGTCTTCATCGAACCGAGGCTCGTGGATCGTTGTGCGCAACAGGTCGATGACTTCGTCCCGGTTCTCAGTCAGAAATTGCGCCGAAATCGAAACAGAATCATCAGAGGCATTGTACCGGAACGAGGCCGCCAATGATTCCAACTCGCGTGCATAGGTGCGGGCGTCCATGTCACCTGCGCCTTCTTCGATCAGACCGCTCATCAGATAGATAGCGCCGCGTTTGCCGAGTTCGTCCAGCGAGGTGCCACCGCGAAAGCGCAGTTCCAGCGCGGTGAAGGGGATCGAGTGATCCTCGACCAGCCACGCGGTTATACCGCCGGGTGAGGTGACCTCTTCGATCTCGATCTCAGCCCATGCGGGCAGCGCGATGACAACGGCGATCAGGGTTGCGAAAATCCGTTTCATTGCGTCACCTCATCGTCGCGCATCAGCCATCCGGTGACCGACGCTTCGGGTTGCAGAACCTCGCGGGCGGCGGCGATGATCTCATCCCCGGTCACAGCTTGCAGGATATCGGGCCAGGCCTGCACATCCTCGACCGTCAGGCCACTGGTCAGAGCGCGGCCATAGCGGTTGCCGATCCCGTCCACATTGTCGCGCGCATAAGTCTGGGCGGCACGCAACTGCATCTTGATCCGATCAAGGTCTTCTTCGTTCACACCTTCGGCGATGAAATCGGCCACAGCCTGATCCATGGCTTCCTCGGCCTCTTGCAGCGAAACGCCCTGGGCCGGGACAACAAGCAGATCAAACGTCGTGTCGTCCAGCGACACGCCGCGATAGAAAGCGCCCGTATAAACGACCTTTTGCTGTTCGAATTGCAGTTTTTCGTTCAGGAAGGACGTAGTGCTGCCGCCCAAAAGTTCGGCCAGCAGGAACAGCGCCGCGGCTTTTTCCTGCGCGCCCGCATCCCGTTCGGGCGCGAGATAGCTGCGTTGCACATAAGGCTGTGAAACACGCGCGTCCTTGAAGGTCAGGCGACGTTCAGCCGATTGCGGCGGTTCTTGTGAACGTACGCGTTCAGGCAGGTCCAGGTTGGCGGGGATGACGCCATAATACTGTTCGGCCAGGGTTTTGACCTCATCCGGTTCCACATCGCCGGTCACCACCAGAATGGCGTTATTGGGCGCATAGTGGGTCTGATAGAAGGACAGCGCATCCTCCATATCCAGCGTCTCCATCTCATGCTTCCAGCCGATGATCGGTACGCCGTAGCGATGGTTCAGATACTGCGCTGCGCTCATCTGCTCGCCGAACAGGGCCCGCGGGCTGTTTTCGGTACGCTGATTGCGTTCTTCAAGGATCACATCGCGTTCGGTTAGAATATCCTCTTCGGACAGGCGGATGTTGCGCATCCGATCCGCCTCCATCCGCATCATCAGCTCTAGACGGTCGGCGGCAACGCGTTGAAAATAAGCAGTATAGTCGTAGGACGTGAACGCGTTGTCATTGCCACCATTGGCTGCGACGGTGGCGGAAAACTCACCCGGTGCTAGCGTATCGGTGCCCTTGAACAGCAAATGTTCCAGGAAATGCGCGACACCCGACGAGCCGACGGGCTCATCCGCTGATCCGGCGCGATACCAGACCATGTGCTGCACGACCGGAGCGCGGTGATCTTCGATCACAACGACATCCATGCCGTTATCCAGCGTGAAAGTGGTAACCGCCTCGTGCCCTTCCTTGGCAAGCAAAGGGGTGGCGGCGAACAGGGCGGCAGATAATGCCAGGGCCCGAACCATGGGGCGTCCTCCGTTTCGTTTGATGGTGTTCAAACTACGGTTGTGGTGCGCAGGTTCAAGGGTGATGACGGAAAGTTAAGATTTATTCATCAGCCGGCGGGGCCGAGGGTGTCTCAACCCCGGCCTGACGCGCTACTTCGTTCTGCCGATTGGCATCAAGTGCTTCGCGGCGATAAACCTGCTCATACCGGTCGATTTTGAACAGGCGCAGACGAGTCAAACGACCCTGTTTTCTGCGAAACTCGGCGTCTTCAGTGTCGACGACCTGACGCGTGTTGGACGGTACGCCATAGCGGCTAGAGGCCGTCACCAGCGCGCCATCAGATGCAGGAATTGCGGCATTCGGGTTCAACGCCGCTTCGCTGCCGCCCAGCGCCACCACGGCATCGGCCTTGGGGTTCGGATCGGTCAGGTTTGCGCCGCCCGGTGTGGGCGCAGGCAGGAACTTATAATCCTTGGGCTGGGTCAGCGGTTTGACCGGCATGACCGAAAACTCATCCGGGCCATCCCCCGGTGCCTCAAGATGGCGCAAACCGATATCCGCGCACCCGGCAACCGCAAAGGCCAATGTCACAGCAAAAATGGAACGCGGCAACCGCATCAGTTTCTCCAGCCAGTTTCAGGCGCTTTTATCGCATATCACCCGGCGCGTCACGAGGGCTTTTTGCCATCGAACAACACAAGTCCGAAAGCACCCGCAAAGATGAACACATCTGCCAGATTGAATACAAACGGATTGTTGATCCCACAGCAGGACATGTTCAGGAAATCCAGAACATAGCCATACAGCACCCGATCCACCACATTTCCAAGCGCGCCGCCAATCAGCAGCCCGCCGCAAAACAGCATCAGCTTGGACGGGGTTGTGTGCATCAGCCAGATCAGCACGCCAATCGCAACAGCAAGCGAAATACCGATCAACACCCAACGGGCGGTGTCGCTGTCGCCTTGGAACAGACCGAAATTGATGCCCCGATTCTCACCGTATTTGAACACCAAGAGCGGCGGCAGCACGTCGATATTGCCCTCGGCCACGCGCATCACGTGAACGACCAGATACTTGCTGATCTGGTCGATCGCAAACGCGGCCAGCGCGGCCCAGAGCAGAAGGCGAGCGCGCATCAGTGGCGGAAATGGCGCATGCCGGTGAAGACCATGGCCAGACCGGCCTCGTCCGCGGCCGCGATCACCTCATCATCGCGCATCGAGCCACCGGGCTGGATGACACAGGTGGCACCGGCCTCAGCAGCCTCCATCAACCCGTCGGGGAAGGGGAAGAACGCGTCCGAAGCCACGGCAGACCCAATTGTCAGAGGCCGCGGTAGCCCCAGCGCATCGGCCATACGTTCGGCTTTCTTCGCTGCGATCATGGCCGAGTCCAGGCGGCTCATCTGACCTGCACCGACGCCCACGGTCGCGCCGTCTTTGACGTAAACGATGGCATTGGATTTGACGTGCTTGGCCACTTTCCAGGCAAACAGCAGGTCCCGCATCTGTTCCTCGGACGGGGCCTTCTTGGTCACAACTTTCAGGTCGTCCATGCCGACGAACCCGTTATCCTTGTCCTGTACCAGCAGGCCACCGGCCACCTGACGTACGGTTTTGCCACCGGCGGTCACATCCGGCAGGGCTTCGGTGGTCAGCAGACGCAGGTTTTTCTTGGCAGCAAAGATCGCTTTGGCCTCATCCGAGGCACCGGGGGCAATTACAACTTCGGTGAAAATCCCGGTGATTTCCTGCGCGGTTTCGGCATCCAATGGCTGATTCAGCGCCACGATGCCGCCAAAGGCGGAGGTACGGTCGCAGTCAAACGCAGCCTTGTAGGCTTCCAATAGGGTCGCGCCCTTGGCCACACCACAAGGATTGGCGTGCTTGATGATGGCACAAGCGGCGGTTTGGGCGGGGTCGAACTCGGCAACCAATTCGAACGCAGCGTCGGTGTCGTTGATATTGTTGTAGCTCAGTTCCTTGCCCTGATGCTGAACAGCGGTCGCCACGCCCGGACGGTTGGTTCCGTCAGTGTAGAAAGCCGCCTGTTGATGGCTGTTCTCACCATAGCGCAGGGTTTGTTTCAACTCTCCGGCAAAGGCGCGACGACGCGGGGCCTCAGCGGCCAGCGCATCGGCCATCCAGTTCGACACAGCCGTGTCATAGGCGGCGGTCCGGGCATAGGCCGTTTGCGCCAGGTTCTGACGGAACGCGTACGATGTCTGCCCGTCATTGGCCGCCAACTCGGCCATCAGCGCGTCGTAATCCTGAACATCTACCACCACGTTGACAAAGGCGTGGTTTTTCGAGGCCGCGCGGATCATTGCCGGACCACCGATATCGATGTTCTCGATGCAGGTGTCGTAATCGGCGCCTTTGGCCACCGTCGCCTCGAACGGATAGAGGTTTACCACCAACAGGTCGATCGCGCCGATACCATGTTCATTCATCGCAGCCACGTGGCTATCATTGTCGCGCAAGGCCAGCAGGCCGCCATGCACCATCGGGTGCAGGGTCTTGACCCGGCCGTCCATCATCTCGGGGAAACCGGTGATCTCGCTCACATCCTTCACCTCAAGCCCTGCATCACGCAGCGCCTTGGCCGTACCGCCGGTCGACAACAGCTCGACCCCGCGCTCGGCCAGTGCCTTTCCCAGCTCGATCAATCCGGTCTTGTCGGAAACGGAAAGCAACGCGCGGCGCACGGGGTGAAGATCAGTCATGGGTCCAAAGGTCCTTTTGGCGTCAGTCAAACTCGGGCTCGTCCCGGTGCAGATCGCGCACGGCATAGGCTGTATCCTGTGCCTTACTCAGCGTCCACCGGGTGCGGGTCGCATACTCCATTGCGCGCCCGGATAGAACGATCTGTTTTGTCGCGCGTGGCTTTAAACGGCCTTTTTCAAGGTAAACGCTTGGTTCGACGGATAATTTTCCCACGCCGTCATGGCGGAAAACCCAGATCTCGCCGCTTTTGAGCGCCATCGACACCGCCGCGCCGCCCAAATCAATGGCCGCATCCACGTCAGGATGCAGGTGAAACCGGATATCAAAGCCGATCCCATTCAGGCCCGAAGCGTCCAGCGCCCGGTCAAACTGCCGCTTGGCCTTGTCAGTGGCGGTCAGCAGAATATCCTCCCCCGTCAGCTCGCGCCCATCAAATCGCAGCTCGAACGTACGCGCATGGGTCAGGCCGAACACTTTGGTATAACCGTCATGACCAAGCATAAAGCGGGTGCCCTCGAAGGCCTCTTCGAAATCGGTCGGCACATCTTGCGGTGCGTCGACCAAAGCCTCTCGTTCACCGCCATTCCCCGCTGGTGCCAGACGCGCGCTGGAATAGCCGTCCAGACACAAGGTCGAATGCGAAGGCGTCGCGCGTCCGGCGCGCCGCCATTCCGTTCCGAAACTTTCGCCTGATCCGCAGTTCACGATTAGCGGCCGCCGCCCCGAAGTCAGCTCGAACGCCAGCGTTGAGGCATGGGCATTATAAGATGCAGCCCCCTTGGGCGGCACGTTGGCATCGACGATCACGCTGGTCCGGGCCGCATAAAGCCGCGCAAACCCCATCGCCAATCCGGTTGCGTGCTGGGGGCGTACCCCGCTTTGGGCCAGTGCCTGATCCAGCCGCCCCTCGATCCCGCGCCCGCCGCCATGAAAGCGGGCCAGTGCGCCGTCCGAATGACGCAGGCTGCGCAAGGTCGGTGCCATTCGCTTGATCGCATCGGCCTGCGCGCCGGGGGTGCCCCGCCCCTGATCGCTCAGCGCAGCCGAGGTCCAAGACAACAGGGTAAACACCTCAAGCAGTTCTTCGGGGTTGCGGGTGGAGATGCCGCCCTGCGCATCGATCTGCCTTTCACATTCTCTTGCCAGCGCACGTAGCGCCGGGTCGGCCATCTGCTCCAACCCTTTCAGCGCCAGTCCGGCCTGAACCAGACCGGCCAGAGCCTCGAACCGGGGCAGGCCCGGCGTGGCCGCTTTCCAACGTTTGGACAGGAACCAGGTTTGCTGCGCCAGCGCGCGAAAGAACACATTGGTTTGCTTGTCATCCATTCCGCGCAGAAGGAAGACGGCATGGTTTATCCAGCGCATCACCCGTCGGCCGGTCAGATCGGGTGCCCAGCCCGGCCCTTGCCCGCGGCCATGCGCGTCAATCCAACCCCACACCCAACGCTGCGCCTTTTCCCGCGCCCGCATATCGCCGACGGCGGCCAGATCATCCAGCCATGCAAAGCCGTGACGTTCATTGTCAAATCCGGTGCTAGGCGCCGTCACGTCCCACAGGCCGGTGTCCTGTGCCTCGACCAGATACCCGGCAAACAGCAGATTTCCGGCAACCAACTGCCGCCCCCGGGCAAACGATCCTACAGTGCGCGGTTCAGGCTCGGTGACGAAGCCGGCAGCGGCCTTGCGCCGCTGGCTGAGCCGCGCATACAGACGGTTCTGAAACCGCGTCCACCGGTTTGTCATGGTATCTGAGTTTGACATGACGCTCGTTACTCTGCCTCTTGCGCTCTGCTGGCGCCTGAGACCCAACGATAGACCGGTGTGATCGTCAAGTCATCGAAAAGCGTGCCGTCAGGCGGATTTGTTCAGGCAGGCGATATAGAACCCGTCCATGCCACCGCGATCCGCCCAATAGTCGGGCCGCAGACGCAGACCACCTTCTTCGGTGATCCAGCTTTGATCCACCCCGGTCACGTCCAGCGCGTCGCGGTCGATGCTCATGTCGGGATATTGTTCCAGCGCCTCTTCGATCTGTACCTCGCCTTCGTCAGGCAACAGGGAACAGGTGCAATAGACGAGCCGCCCGCCGGGTTTCAGCAGGGTCCAGGCTTGGGCCAGCATCTGCGCCTGCAACTCAATCAACTCGCCGAATTCCGAGCCGTCCTTGGCGAAAGGCAGGTCCGGGTGGCGCCGAATGGTTCCGGTGGCCGAACAGGGCGCATCCAGCAGGATCGCGTCATACTTGCCTTGGTGCTCTAACGCGTCACCAGCGATGACCTGCGCTTGTAAACCGGTGCGTTTGAGGTTCTCGCGTACTCGCTCCAGTCGGGACGCCGAAATATCCAAAGCCGTCACCTTGGCCCCGGCTGCCGCCATTTGCAGCGTCTTGCCGCCCGGTGCGGCACAGAGGTCCAGCACGGTTTCCCCGGGCTTTGGTGCCAAAACACGCACCGGCAAGGCCGCCGCCGCGTCCTGCACCCACCAGTCACCCCGGTCAAACCCAGGTAGGTTTGAGACCTGCCCCGCATCCTGCACCCGCATCGATCCGGTCGGCAGCGCCTCACCCGGTCCAGTGACCCCAGGTTTCATTGAAAGGTCCAGCGGCGCGCCAGTGAAATGCGCCTGCTCCATACCTGCAACGGCCTCAGATCCCCAAGCCATGACCAACGGGTCGCGCAGCCAGTCCGGCAAGCGCGGCACCCGCATCTTGGGCCAGGCTTCCGGCCCTTCGGCGGCAACTTTGCGCAGCACCGCGTTGACCAACCCCTTGAGCCGGCCATGTTTACGCGACCGGCCCACGATCTCCACCATCGAGTTGACGACGCCATGCGCGGCCTCGCCCTGGCACAGCTCGACCGCGCCCAGGCGCAGGGCGTTGTGGACGGTCAGAGCAGGCGTCCGGTTCAGGTGATTGTCCAGCAGACGGTCTGCCCGTTCCAACCCGCGCAGGGTTTGCAAGGTCAAACGCTGCGCCCGCGCGCGATCCTCGGGGGCCAGCCGATCCAGCGCGCCCGCAGCCAGACATTCGGACAACAGCCGCCCCTCACCCAATATCTGATCCAACAGATAGATCGCGCTGCGTCGCGCCGCTGTTGCATTGTCGGACATGGAACCGCCTTTAATGTGACTCTCGCCCGCATTGCCAAAGGCGGACGGGGGCGTATATCAAGCCCCTGCACGGAAAGGAACCCGATGTCATGAGTGACGACTGCAAAGACCTGCCGCCCGCCGCCCAGCGCGCCCTGGCCGAAGCGGATGAGCGCCGCCGCAAGACCGAGACAGAAGCAAAAGAGATGCCCAAGGAACTGGGCGGGCGCGACGGCCCCGATCCGGCCCGTTATGGCGATTGGGAAAAAAAGGGTATCGCTGTCGATTTCTGACTGATTAACCCTGAAGGGCCTGCAGAAAATCGGCAATCAGGGCACGCTGCTTTTTCGATTTGACCCGCTCTTCGGGCCAAGTCAGCCAATAGCCGTCTTTGGTCTGCAATTCGAGCAGATCTAGCCGACACAGCCGACCGGCCTGCAAATCCGCGCTGGCCAGAGGCACCGAGCCTAGCACCACTCCAATCCCCTGCCGGGCCGCCGAAATGGCATGTTCCATCGAATCGAAACTGATCTGCGATGGCGGCATCTCGCCATGTCCCGTCTTACGCGCCCAGTCCCGCCACGCCGGGCGTTCGCCGCGCAACTCGATCAGCGGCACCCCCCATTTTACACCGGGCGCGGCCATTGGCACCAGAACCTCGCGGGCGATCAGGGCCGCATCCCGACCCGGCCACGCCCCGCGCCCATAGCGGATTTGCAACCAAGTCCGTTCCTCATCCAGAGACGACCGGCGCGCCACCGAGTCGGTCATCACCCGCACATTGGGTCGCAATTCCTGAAACCGGGCAAGCCCAGGCAGAACAAGCGCATGAATATTCGAGGACAGGCCCGCAACACGCAGCTCTTGCGGGGATTTTCCAAACAAATCCTCGGTGTTGCGCTCCAACGCCTGCAAACTCTCTTGCACCAGCGGCAGGTAGCTTTCGCCTTCAACCGTCAGTGACACGCCTCGTGCCTCGCGCACGAACAGGGACCGGCCCAGCCAGGCCTCCAGGTTGTCGATCCGCTGGCTGACGGCTGCCTGTGTCAGGCCAAACTCTCGGGCAGCGGCGGAAAAACCACCCAACCGACCGGCGGCCTCGAACACGCGCAGCCAGTCCAGCGGCGGCAATCCGATCTTTTTCTTTGCCATAAGATTTTCCAAGCCTCAGCCGAAAGAAGGATTAATTGTGTTAATGCCACAAGAGGCGTATCTGCTCAACCAAAGCCCGCGCCGAACAGGAGAGCCCCATGCTGCGCACTGCCAATCACGATACTTCGGTTGTGACTGTTGAATTTGACACCGGAACGCAGGCCCGTTTCCACGCCATCTGGCTGCGTGATAACGCGCTGGACCCGAAAACACGTGCGCCCGGAAACGGTCAGCGCCTGATCACCATCAGCGACATTCCTGCCGATATTTCAGTCAGCGCCGCCGAGATCACCAACGGTGATCTGAGCGTCACCTTCCAGCCCGAAGACAAGACCGTGACCTTCCCCACCGCGTGGCTGGCCGATCACGTCTACGATTTTGACCGGCCCGAGGAAACAGGCCGCATCGCACATGGCATCACCACCTGGGAACGCGGCATCGAAGCGCCTAGTGCTGATTGGGGTGAGGTCCACGCCAACCCCGCCACCAAGCGCGACTGGCTGGCCGCAGTGGCCAAGTTTGGCTTTGCCAAGTTGACCGGCGGCCCGACCGAACCGGAATCGCTGCTGAAGGTGGCTGATCTGTTCGGCTACGTCCGCGAAACCAACTATGGCCCCTATTTTGAGGTTCGGACTGAGGTAAACCCGACCAACCTCGCTTATACTGGCCTTGGTCTTCAGGCGCATACCGACAACCCCTATCGTGACCCGGTGCCGACGCTGCAAATCCTCTATTGTCTGGAAAACAGTGCCGAAGGTGGCGATTCCATTGTAGTCGATGGTTTCCGTGCCGCCGAAAAACTGCGCGATCAGAACCCCGAAGGCTTCAACCTGCTGGCGGGCTATCCCGCGCGATTTGAATACAAAGGTTCGGACGGCATCTGCCTGCGGTCTCGCCGCCCAATGATCGAGTTGTCGCCGGACGGTGAACTAGTCGGCATCCGCTTCAACAATCGGTCTTCCGCGCCGTTTGTTGACGTGCCCTTCGATCAGATGGAAGCCTACTATGCTGCCTATCGTCAACTTGGCGAGATCATCGACGATCCGGCCATGGGCGTGTCATTCAAGCTGGAACCGGGTGAAAGTTTCATCGTCGACAACACACGCGTCCTACACGCGCGGCTGGGCTATTCCGGGGCGGGTTCACGCTGGTTGCAGGGGTGTTACGCCGACAAGGATGGCTTGCTGTCGACGCTCGCGGCGATGGACATGGCGCAACCGGAGGCAGCGGAATGAAACCCGATTTCTCAACCCTGAACCGCGACAACATAGTGGCCTTTATCGCGGATATCTTCGACCGCCGCGGAGGTGAGGAATATCTGGGTGAACCGGTCACGATGGCAGAACACATGCTGCAAGGCGCCACGATTGCTGAACAGAACGGCCAGTCCGAGGAAATCATCGTCGGCGCGTTGCTGCATGATATCGGCCACTTCACGTCCGAGTTCGGCACCTATCACCCGGATGACACCGAGGACCGTCACCACGAGGATGCAGGGGCTGAGGTGCTGGAACAGTTCTTCCCCTCGGTCATCACCGATTGTTGCCGCTATCACGTGGCGGCCAAGCGGTATCTCTGCGCCACCAAGCCTGAGTATTTCAACCGCCTGTCCACGGCTTCGGTCCATACGCTGGAGCTACAGGGTGGCCCAATGAGTACCGAGGAGGTTGCGGAATTCGAGGTCAACCCGAACCTGAAAGAGATCATTCAGGTGCGGTATCTGGACGAAGCAGGCAAGCGTGCGGACATGGAGACGCCTGAATTCGCCCATTTCGCGCCGATGGTGCAACGCATGGTCGACAAACATCTGGGGGCGGCATGAACGCCCCCGAATATATCTTTGAAGCCAGTTCAAAGCCGTCCTTGCCCTGGCATGAGGTGCCTCTGATCCGGGCAACGGACGCATCGGTCAAGGGCTATGGCTGTCTGGTCGATGATCCGGACAGCTTCGAGATCGAAATCTCTCGCTGGCCCCGACAGGGCTGGCGTCCCATCGACGAGGGCACCGGCGACGAAGGTGGTTGGGTCGAGGGCACCTTCAAATGCGACTGGCAGGGCGACGTGCTCTATGGTGAGAACGAAGCGGTCAAAGGCCATTACATTCTGGGCTGGTCTGCCGACCCGCAACAGGCACAGACCGACCAGCAAACCGCACCGCGTGATCAGGTGCTGCTATGGCATATGAACTATCATCCCGACGGCGGACAGATGTTCTGGCCGCTGGACAACAAGCCCTTCATCGTTCCCGCGGCGCTGCCCGGCGACAACCTGACGCCCGAGAAAGTGGTGGCATTCTGGTGCGACGGTTCGCGAGGCCTCTATATCCATCCCGGCATCTGGCACGAGGGGATTTTCCCCGTCGAAGACAATCAGCGTTTTCTGGACCGACAGGGTCGGGTCCATGCCCGCGTCAGCGCGGATATCGGCAAAGAGTTCGGCGTTTATCTTTCCTGCCCGTTGTGTGAAGATAAGATCAAGGACCTGTAACCGCGGCCTCGGAAGCCCGTCATCAGAAACCCTTAACCCTCATCCGAAACATCTGTGATACTCTCGTTCCACGTCCAACAGGCACGGGAGATATCCGATGGGATGGAACAGGCGTAAAGTTATCCAGCTGGGAACCGCAGCGACGGTCGGAACCTTGTTGCCGCGCGTGGCCGCAGCAGCGGCAGACCAGAATGCGGCGTTCGAACAGGAATTCAGCACGACGCTCGATCATCTGAGAAAAACATTCTCGGGGCTTGGGTTCAACGAAGCAGCGCCGCTTTCCCTCGCATCCGGACGCAATGACTATAACGAAGGGCTGCGGCATGATTTCGATCAGTCAGCGCTGCCCTCGGACGCTTTTGTCATTCAACCCCTGGCGCGGGTTGCAGATGTGGATGAAAAATCACGTGCCGACGTATTGCCCCTGTTTCATGAGGTCGGCTGTCACCCTGCGGATGCCGACGGACAGGCCACGACGCGCCTGATGATGCGCATTTTGACCGAAGGCTTTGACCTCGACCCCGCCCGCATTGCCTTTGTCAGCGTGCCGCAGTCCGAGGATATGCGCACGGTGCTGGACGAGATGGCCCTACCCTTTACCGAAAAAGTGCTGCTGCGCGATGAGGCTGAGGCCCTGGCCGCCCGCGATGCCTCGGGCTTTTTCTTTCCTGATCCGTTTGGCGATGCCTACATCGTGACGATGGGCGTCTATTACCGCGTCGGTGATACCGATGAACTCGCCCCCGCGACCTATCCCCCGTCGGCCAACTGGACTGAGATCGGCGAGATCGTGATCGGAGGTGAGGCCGCGCCTCTTGGCATATCCATCGGGGCCGAGCGCCTTACCTATGCCCGAACCGGACAGTATCCGACTTGGGACCAACGGCTGAGCGCGCTGTTTGCAATGGCGAAACAAGAGGGCACAGACCCTCCCGGTCTGACCGCATTTCGCTAAACGGGCTTACAACCCCAGCACATCCACCATGTTATACTGGCCGGGTGCCTTACCCTGCCCCCACAGCGCCGCCTTCAGCGCGCCACGGGCAAAGATGGCGCGGTCGGTGGCCAGATGGCGCAGCACAATGCGTTCACCAGGGGCGGCGAAAAGAACGTCATGTTCACCGACGATGTCTCCACCGCGAATGGCGTGAAATCCAATGTCACCGCGTTTTCGTGCGCCAGTGATGCCGTCGCGGCCGCGATCGGACACGTCGGCCAGATTGACACCGCGCCCTTCGGCGGCGGCCTCACCCAGCATCAGCGCAGTGCCCGAGGGCGCATCGACCTTGTGGTGATGATGGCCTTCGATCACTTCGATGTCGAAATCCTCATCCAGCGCGGCGGCAACTTTCTTGGTCAGTTGCACCAGCAGGTTGACGCCAAGACTCATGTTCCCGGCCCGCACGATCACCGCATGGCGCGAGGCTGGCTCCAGCGCCGCGATCTGCTCGTCCGTCATGCCGGTGGTGCCGATCACGTGCACGCAGCGCGCCTGCGCGGCCAGCGCGGCAAACTCCAGCGTCGCTTCGGGGGCAGTGAAATCGATCACCGCCTGCGCCTGCGCAAATGCCTCAAGCGGGTCATCGGTCACAATCACGCCCAGCGCCTGACCACCCATCGCCTCACCCACATCCTGGCCGATCCAATCGTGGCCCTTACGCTCAACCACGCCCACCAGACGCGCCTGATCGCTGTCGGTGACGGTCTTGATCAGCATCTGCCCCATACGGCCCGAAGCCCCTGTGATGACGATCCCCGGAATATGGGTCATTGCGCTGGTCCTTTTTGTTTAAGTCGGCTCAAAGCCTCCTACCCCGTTCGCGCCCGCTTGGCAAAGCCCTGCTTTGGGCTTAGATCGGGGATATGGCAAAGAACAAATTCCACGATGGCCCCGGCCCGTCCCAACGACAGCTGCGTGTCGGCGAACTGATCCGTCGCACCCTGTCCGAGGTTCTGGCACGCGGAGATGTCCACGACCCCGACCTGAACCGTATGTCAATCACCGTAGGTGAGGTGCGCACCTCGCCCGATCTGAAGATCGCCACTGCCTATGTGCTGCCCTTGGGCGGCAAAGGGCAGGAGGACGTGATTGACCTGCTGGCCCGTAACAAGGGCGAACTGCGGCGCGTGATTGGCAAGAAACTCAATCTAAAATTTTCGCCCGATCTGCGGTTCCGTCTGGATGACACGTTTGACCGTCTGGATGACACCCGCCGCATGTTCAGTCAGGACGCGGTGCGCCGCGATCTGGACGAGTGATCCGCCTGACTGTCACGCTGGGCGCGGTCCTTTGGGCTGCGCAAGCCTCGGCGGTCACCTGCGAAAAGCTGACCCACGAGGATAAGCGGTACACCATCTGCGAGGTGGACGCCGCCAGCGAAGACCTGCGCCTGTTTCTGAATGATGAAAACGGCGACCTGCTGGGGCATTTCTCGTCTGTGAACGAGGCTCTGGAACCCGGTGGCAAGCGGCTGGCCTTTGCAATGAACGCGGGCATGTATCACGACGACCGCTCACCCGTCGGACATTATGTCGAAGAGGGCGAAGAGGTCATGCGCGTGATCCCGAATCCTGGCCCCGGCAATTTCGGCCTCCTGCCCAACGGCGTGTTCTGCATCCGCGACGGTCGTGCTGATGTGTTCGAGACGCTGGATTTCGTCGAACAGGCACCCGCTTGCCGGTTTGCCACCCAATCCGGCCCGATGCTGGTGATCGACGGAGAGCTGCATCCGCGCTTCCTGCCTGATTCGACTTCGCTGTTTGTGCGCAACGGCGTTGGCACCAGCACTGACGGCACGCGGGCGGTGTTTGCGATCTCGGACGACTACGTCACATTTCATGAATTCGGCAGCCTGTTCCGCGATGTGCTGGAAACGCCGAATGCGCTGTTCTTCGATGGCAATATCTCGCGGATGTATGACCGGGCCAGCAACCGCTCTGACGTCGGCTTTTCGCTGGGACCAATCGTGGGGGTGGTCGAAGACACACCGGGAAATTGACAGGACCCGGGTGATCCGTTAGGTCGCGCGCCTCAGCAAAGGGCAAGGTGCAAGATGGGACGTAAACGCAAGGGTCGCGACATTTCCGGCTGGCTGGTAGTGGACAAGCCCGCGGGCATGACCTCGACCGCGGTGGTCAACAAGGTCCGCTGGGCAATGGATGCCAAGAAGGCGGGCCATGCAGGCACGCTTGACCCTGAAGCGACTGGCGTTCTGGCGGTGGCGCTGGGCGAGGCCACCAAGACCGTTCCCTACATCACAGACGCGCTGAAAGCCTATACTTTTACAGTGCGTCTGGGTCAGGCCACCAATACCGACGATGCCGAGGGCGAAGTGATTGCACAAAGCGATGGGCGCCCTTCGGATGACGACATCAAACACGCGCTTGCCCCATTTCTGGGTGAGATCATGCAAGTTCCGCCCAAGTTCTCGGCTGTGAAGATAGACGGTCAGCGCGCCTATAAGTTGGCCCGCGATGGTGAGGATGTGGAGCTGTCCGCCCGACCCCTATGGGTTGAGGAATTGATTTTGGTCGACCGCCCCGACGCAGACCATGTTGTGTTGGAAATGACCTGCGGCAAAGGCGGCTATGTCCGCTCGATCGCCCGCGATCTAGGGGCGGCACTGGGATGCCATGGCCACGTCAAGGTCCTCCGCCGCATCTGGTCCGGCCCGTTTGAGGCCGAGGACGGCTTGAGCATCGAACAGATCGACGAGATGGCCAAGACAACCGCGCTGGACGACTACCTGCATCCGCTGGAAACCGGCCTGTCGGACCTGCCCGAACTGAAATGCACCCCCGAAGGGGCCACTCGCCTGCGCAACGGCAACCCGGGCATGGTGCTGGCCTCGGACGTGGATTACGGCGACGAGGCATGGGCCTCGCTTGATGGCAAGGCTGTGGCCGTGGGGATCTATAAATCCGGTGAATTGCATCCCAGCCGGGTGTTCGTCACCTGAGCCACGTGTTAGGCGAAGGGTATGATCACCCGAACGCACACCAAGGGCGACGCGCCCTCGACCGCCATTTATTCCGATTGCGAGAACTATCGCTATAGCCTGACCCGCATCTGGCACCCGGAGGGGCGAAAGGCGCTGTTCGTGATGCTGAACCCCTCAACCGCGACCGAGGTACAGAACGACCCTACCGTCGAACGCTGTGAACGCCGCGCGCGGGCGTTGGGGTTCGGGGCGTTTCAGGTGACCAACATCTTTGCCTGGCGCGACACCGATCCGCGCAAGATGCGCGCTGCCGCCGATCCGGTCGGGCCTGAGAATGACGCCGCGATTTTGGACGGCGTTGAATGGGCCGATCAGGTCATCGCCGCCTGGGGCACCCATGGCGCGCATCTGGAGCGCGGCCCGGCGGTGGAAACTCTGCTGCGCGGCACCGGTGAGCCGCTGTTTCATCTGGGGCTGACCAAAGGCGGGCACCCGAAGCATCCACTCTATATCGCTTATACTCAACAACCCGAACCGTGGTGACAAAAGGTTAACCACGAGATCAGCTTGGCTTTGACCAAGTGCTTGACCGCATGAGACATTTACCCTCGGGGCAGTACGTTCACGGAGGGTTCCCATGCTTCTGATCGGATTCCTAAGTCTGGCCGCTGTCGGTGGCGCAGCCTTTGCCATGAGCGACGCGTTTGTCCCTGAAGACGCGCCCGAAGATGAAGACAGCATTGACGATCAGCCTGACGAGGTCTCTGACGGCAAGTACCTTGAGATCGACGAAGCCGACGAAGACCCGACCACGTCCCAAGATGCCGCAGAAGAACAGGAACCATCGACCGGAACCATCCTGTCCGAATTCGATGGTGATCTGGTGATTGCCGGAACCGAAGAGGCGGATGTGCTGATCGGTCAGGACGGGGACGACCAAGTCAATGGATATGGTGGGGATGACACCATCGACGGCGGTGCCGGCAATGACGTGCTGTTCGCCGGTGAAGGGGCGGATTTCGTGTCAGGTGGCGCGGGTGACGATATTCTGCATGGCGAGGACGGGGATGACCTGCTGACCGGGGGTGAAGACGATGACATCCTTTATGGTCATTCCGGCGCAGATCAGCTGGAAGGGGACGAGGGTGAAGATACGCTCTATGGCGGGCAGGACGATGACACGTTGGACGGAGGTGAAGGCGATGATGCGCTGCACGGCGGGTATGGCGACGACATACTCGACGGCGGCGCGGGTGAGGATGTTCTTTTTGGTGGCGACGGCGACGACATCCTGACCGGCGAAGAAGGAGAAGACGCTGTCGATTTCCTGAACGGCGGCGCTGGCGAGGATACGATTCTGGCCGATAGTGGCGACATCGTCACCGGCGGCGACGGCGCGGATGAGATTATCCTGACCCCCGAAGCCGAGGATGAAGCGGTGACCGTGATGGATTTCCAACCCGGCCAGGACAAGCTGTTTGTATCGTGGGATGGTCAGGAAGACCCCGATATCCAGATCGAAACCGACGCTGAAAACGAGAATCTGACCCATGTGCTGATCGACGGGCAGGATGTGGCGCAGCTGCTGGGGGCCGTAGGGATGACCGCCGACGACATTCAGCTGATCTCTGAGATCGATCTGGCACAGCTGACTGCATTGGGCTGAGCCCGAAGAATCTTTTTGCCATTCGTCAAAAATACGCTTATACGCGCGCATCCGCATCGGAATCGGTGCGGTTTTCTCCATGGGCCTGTGCTGGACGACATCCCGGCCTGCGCCATCAACTCTAACCTTTAAAGGAGACCCCGATGTCGATTACTGCCGCTGAAAAAGCACGCGTCATGAAAGAATTCGGCACCAAGGACGGCGACACCGGTTCGCCAGAAGTCCAGGTTGCTATCCTGACCTCGCGCATCACCACCCTGACCGAGCACTTCAAGACCCACAAGAAAGACAACCACGGTCGTCGCGGTCTGCTGAAAATGGTCGCCCAGCGCCGTAAATTGCTGGACTACCTGAAGGGCAAGGAAGAAGCACGCTATCAGGACCTGATCAAAAAGCTGGGCATCCGCCGCTAATTTTGGCTCCTGCCGCTTTTGGATTTCAGACGCCCGCCAATTTGGCGGGCGTTTTTCTTGTTTAGAAGGCCACACAGCCGCCATTCGTTGCGGGTGCAGCACTAGTCGTCGTTGACGGCCGCTTCGCGGACCAAGCGGTCATTCTCGTTTCTTGCAACCTACACAAATCAAAACTCGACATTCATTGAGGTCTCAACTGCATGTACACCTATACCTACGACAACGCCTGCAAAGATAAGCCCAACAAATGCGTTGATAACCGCCAAAGCCCGGCTCGCGGGTTTCTCCGGCTTAATGTCTCCGTAGCCAACCGTAGTTGCGTTTATGAAAGCATGGTAAAGGCTCGGTCCGGTCGACCAGCCTTCGATCCGACCAATTGATACCCCCAGAATGCACACCAAGACCAACAAGAATACAAGTATCGGTAAAAGGTAGATCAGGTCCCAAAGGAAAACCGACAAAAACGTGCAAATATAGCTTGCGTCGCAACCCATTATGATACTCTACCTTTCTGCTAGTTGGGAGCTTAGTTGAATACCAATGTCTTGACAGGGAGCAGAATCGCCTGTGCACGCAAGACAATTGCATTTGCTATACCCATGCCATCAACAATCCTTGCGATGAAAGCAGACAGGCCTGTGATCTCACCAGCGTCGATTTCCTTTGCTCGACTCGAATAAGCAACTCCAACGCACGAACTACCGGGCGGGATGCTATCAAGATGCCGTGGAAAAATAGGTGCTAAGAACGCTGTAACTGTACCGGGTCTCGCTCGATCCTGCTGATCCAGCAGCGCATCCCCTGGTCGGAACTGCCCTGCAGCAATCGCCTCCTGCACGTCGTCCACAACCATTGGGATTATGGTCAACGGTTTAGACGCACAGGTAATTTCCACCAGCATACCCGGCTTTAGCACACTGGCAGAAATCTGACCAAAAGCCGCGATAAAACGCCCTTGTCCCGTGACCTCAGGCACCAAAATCCCGGCAGGGCGTAGTATTGGATTAACGATATCACCCGGCTTTAGGAGGAACTGCGTTACCGTCCCATCCACCTCGGCAAACACGGTGGATTTTGATATCTCGTTCTCAGATTCTCTCAAAACCGATCGCGCAGTTTCAAGCTGTGCAGGGAGAAGAGTGGTTTGGCGCAACTTGGCACCGTCTAGCGAGGCAATGGCGGCTGCGCGCTGACTTTCCGCGCCGGTCACTGCTGTTTGCAAGCGTTCCAGTTCCTGCTCACTAACAACGGTGTTGTTTCGTTCCGCAAGCTCCAGACGGCGCTCCAAATCGCTCGTAGCCTGAGCAAGGTCAGCTTCCGCCGCCTCAACCCTAGCGGTGGCGCTCGCGACTTCCGTTGCGGTCAGGCCCAAAGCCGCCTCAATCTCTTCGATACGTCGCTGAGCCGTTTCCACTGCTGCCTCCTGACGGGTGGTGTCCAGTCGGAAAATGGCCTCGCCAGCCATAACGTCTTCATTATTGGCAACGTAGACCTCCGCTACCCGCCCCGCGCGATCCGACAGAATGGTAACTGTGCGAAACGCCGCAGAGACATTCCGCGTTGAGGGGTGGAAATAGAAGATCACCGTGATCAGCGTCACAGCCAGTATTGCACAGGCGGTCAAACCCCACCGCAATTCATACCAGACATTGAACAGGGTTATTTCGTGACCCCACCGCTTGCCCTGCTTGTAACGACGATACAAGTAGTCCGGGACGATTGTGATCAGCGCAGAGAAGACTAACTCAAGCATCGTCGCTCTCCGAGACGTCTACTTCGTTCTTGAGTGGAAAGATTTCATGCAACGGCACGGCGGCGATCAGAATTGCCGCGATCCAAAAGGCGTTGTTCAGGGTGAAGAGGGAGATCAACCCAAGCACGCCGACCAACTGCATTTGTACTTTGTGGGCACCGGCGGCCATGCGGTCGGGAATGGCCTGTACGGTGAAGTAGAGCGCACCAAAACCCAGCAGCACTATGACTAGAACCAACCCAACAACGATCAGAAAACCGTCCGTCTCCCCCGGGGGTGTTACCCAAAAAGGGAGTCTTGCCATCGCCTCATCAGAAATAGAACTGTTCACCTGTCCCCCCGCATCCAAGTGATCACATTCGAATATAACTGATTGAAATCAAGAAAACCAATTTGTCTTGAGGCTCTAAAATTCTATCAAAAGCATCATTGCAAATTTGGCTAATCCACCAGGCTTGGAAACTGGGGTGCAGATCATTTAGCCGGAATATGTTTAGAATATTGTTGGGTCCGCTCTTGGATCCGTAGCTGCCGAATGCATCCGCAGCTTTCTACTGGCGCGGTAATGGCCGCTCAGGGCTCAAAGCACCAAACAAAAAAACGCCCGCCGACTGGCGGGCGTTTCAAACAATTTAGTGAAAATCGCCTACATCTTCGCCCGTTCCGACTTCAGTGCCAGCCACAAGCAGTAGCACATTATCAAAACTACCAGCGTGAAGGGGATGCCGGTCGATACCGCCGCGCCTTGCAGGGCGGCGAGGCCACCCCCCAGCAGCAGGGCGATGGCGACCAGACCTTCGAGCGTGCACCAGAACACACGCTGGATGACCGGGGCGTCCATCTTGCCGCCCGCCGTGATCGTGTCGATCACCAGCGAACCCGAATCCGACGAGGTCACAAAGAACACCACGATCAGGACCAGCGCGATGGGGGCCACGATGCTATACAGCGGCAGCTCTTTCAGGAAGCCGAACAGCGCGCCTTCGGGGGCGTAGCTGTCGATTACCGTGGCGCGAACACCTTCTGCTCCGCCTGCGTTCAGCATGTCGATCGCTGCACCGCCAAAGGTCGACATCCACAGGGCGCAAACCGCCGTTGGTGCAAGCAGGGCGCAGATGACGAACTCACGCACCGTGCGCCCCTTCGAGATACGGGCGATGAACATGCCTACAAACGGTGACCAAGCGATCCACCACGCCCAGTAGAAGGTGGTCCAGCCGTGGAAGTAACTGGTATCCTCACGCCCGAAAGGATTGGACAGTGCTGGCAGGTGCAAAACGTAATCCGTCATCACGCTGAAATACCGAGAGATGGCTGTGCCAATTCCGGTGACAACGATGACGAAAATGAACAGCCCTACAGCCATGATCATGTTGATCTCACTCAGCCGTTTGACGCCTGCATCCATACCCATCAGGACCGAGCCCAGTGCGATCATGGTGATGCCGATAATAAGCAGGACAACGACGGTCGGGCTGGATTCGATGCCGAACACTTCGTACAGCCCCGCCGCAACCTGCTGCGCGCCCAGACCCAATGAGGTGGTCAAGCCGAACAGGGTGGCAAAGACGGCCAGCGTATCGATGAAATGGCCCCACCAGCCCCAGACTCGCTCACCCAGGATTGGGTAGAACGCAGACCGAAGGGTCAACGGCAGGCCCAGGTTGTAGCTGAAGATCGCAAGGCTAAGACCAACCGCGGCGTAAACCGCCCAACCTTCAAGACCCCAATGGTGAATGGTGCCGACGACACCAGCATATTCATTGCCTGGTACCGCGATATCGATGCCCAATGGCACGGCGTTCCCATCCTCGGCAAAGTTGTAATAGACCGGCTCCATCACGCCAAAGAACAACAGGCCGATGCCGATGCCGGCGGCGAACATCATCGCAATCCAACCTGCGTAGGAATAATCAGGCTTGGCGTCTTTGCCGCCGATCCGGACCTTGCCCACGGGCAGGATGATCAGCACGAGGCAGAACAGCGTGATCGCGTCCACGGACAGGACCAGGAACCAATCAAACGTGCTTGTCAGCCAGGGCCGGAGCCAACCAAAGAACGTCGCTGCGGCCTCTTGGTTGGCCAATGCGATCAGAACAAAGGCAAAGATCAGGATACTTGAGATCAAAAAGACCGGGTTGTGGATATCCAGACCGAAGGGCCGGACATTATCCTGGCCCAGTTCATATTCGGTCTCGAAATCATAGATCCGTGGATCCGGATCCAGCATTTTCTTGGTTTGTGCCATTCGACTTTCCCTCAGTTTGCTGTGTGCAAACGCCAAGGTCTTCGGTCGGTGGACGGCAAGTGTTCTGGTTTTCCCTTGGCGCGTTTCCCGTCATGTCGACCGCGGGTCTTCTGGTAAGAGCTTACACGATCATCAAAATTTCGCAAAATCCTCACAATATTCGGGGTTTTCCCGCCAAAAACGGAAAAAACGGGCAGTTAATCCTGTAACGGTGTCCCACGGGTTTTTCGACTGCCCGCCGCGCGCAACCGGTCCCTGAGGGTTGGCGTCCAAGTGGGCTGACCCTCATGGTTTTCCAGCGTCTCGACAAGATCGGCATCCATCCGGAATGTGGCGCGCATTGGCATTAGCCCGTCAACCACGTTCATCTCATGGTCCGAAGGATCGATGACCAGTTGCCCGGTCAGGCGCACGGGTTCATGCGCATAGGCCGGTGTCCAGCCGTTGCGCAATTTCACCCGGATCATCTGGTTCGGCGCGGGCGGTGGCAGGTGACTGCACATACCGGGCTTAGGCACCAGATAGGCCACCGATTGGCCATCTTCATCCGATGGCGCGGGAATGGCATAGCCCATCAGGGTCACCGTCTGACCGTCAAGGCCGGGATTGCCGCTGGTATTGGCCCTGTTTCGGCGCTCGGCCACGTCCTCGCGCTGGGACAGCAGCCAATCGATATCAATCTGATAAGCGGCAAGCGCGTCCTCGGTTTCGATCAAAAGCGTCTGCCATTTCAGGCGTTCTTCCACGCTGCCGACATCCTGCTGCAATCTGTTGCGCAGGCGGACCGCGAATAACAGATCATCAAATTGCTCGGGGGTAAGCGCGCGAAACGGGTCGTCAAAGTTCTGGACCGACGGGTCCGGCAGCGCGGCCCAATCCAACGCAGCACCCGGCGCGGCCGAAACCGGGCCGATGAAACCCAGCAATGCCAGCGGTATAATCTTTAGCCAGGCCGTCATCTGCATTCTCCGCCCGAAACCCG
This sequence comes from Ruegeria sp. ANG10, assembly GCF_040705255.1. Taxonomy (NCBI): domain Bacteria; kingdom Pseudomonadati; phylum Pseudomonadota; class Alphaproteobacteria; order Rhodobacterales; family Roseobacteraceae; genus Ruegeria; species Ruegeria sp. ANG10. The sequence goes on along the minus strand of NZ_JBFCVU010000010.1, from coordinate 137,875 downwards.
AAATGCCCCCGTACCTTAGCGGCCTGTACCACCCCAGGTCCATGCCGGGATCATCACGAATTCAGCAGGGCGGCAGACCGCCAACCCGGTTCGGTTTCGCTTTCCTTTGGGCGCATTCTCATGTATGCGCGCGATATCTGAGACGTTGTGCCCTGACCCCGGCACTCAGACGAAAGTAAAAATTGGGTCGGCGGCAATGGGGCCGCCATGCAAAACGGGAGACCCGCAGGGGCGGGAGTGCTCCCATCTAGGATACGCATATGTTTGATGTAACAAAGAAATCTATGCAGTGGGGCGAAGAGACGCTTACACTGGAAACCGGCAAGGTTGCCCGTCAGGCGGACGGCAGCGTGATTGCCACGCTGGGCGAGACCAGCGTCATGGCAAACGTGACCTTTGCGCGGGCTCAAAAACCCGGTCAGGACTTTTTCCCGCTGACCGTGCATTATCAGGAAAAATACTATGCCGCCGGTAAGGTTCCGGGTGGCTTCTTCAAGCGCGAGGCGCGCCCGACCGAGAAAGAGACGCTGACCGCGCGTCTGATCGACCGTCCGATCCGCCCGCTGTTTGTTGACGGCTTCAAGAACGAAGTTCTGGTGATGTGTACCGTCCTCAGCCACGATCTGGTCAACGATCCCGACATCGTTGCGATGATCGCGGCATCGGCTGCCCTGACCATTTCCGGCGCGCCGTTCCGTGGCCCGATCGCCGGTGCCCGTGTTGGATTTGAGGATGGTGAATATGTCCTGAACCCGACCGTCGACGACATGCAGGACCTGCGCCTGAACCCCGAACAGCGTCTGGATCTTGTTGTTGCTGGCACCAAAGACGCCGTGATGATGGTGGAATCCGAAGCCTACGAGCTGTCCGAGGCCGAAATGCTGGGCGCGGTGAACTTTGCGCATGAGCAAATTCAGCCGGTCATCGACCTGATCATCTCGCTGGCTGAGGAAGCTGCGAAAGAGCCGTTTGACTTCCAGGCGCCGGATTACTCTGAGCTGTCCGCAGCGGTTAAGGCCGCCGGTGAAGAGCAGATGCGCGCAGCTTTCGCGATCACCGACAAGCAAGAGCGCACCGCCGCTGTTGCCGCTGCACGTGAAGCGATCAAGGAAGCACTGACCGAAGAACAGCTGGAAGACGGCAACCTCGGCTCCGCAATGAAAAAGCTGGAAGCCGGTATTCTGCGCGGCGACGTCGTCAAAGGCGGCAAGCGGATCGACGGTCGTTCGACCACCGACATCCGCTCGATCGTAGCTGAAACCTCGATGCTGCCGCGTACACACGGTTCTGCCCTGTTCACCCGTGGTGAAACGCAGGCGCTGGCCGTGACCACGCTGGGCACCGGCGACGATGAGCAGTTCATCGACGCGCTGCATGGCAACTTCAAATCGAACTTCCTGCTGCACTATAACTTCCCTCCGTATTCGGTTGGTGAAGTCGGCCGCGTGGGTGGTCCGGGCCGTCGTGAAATCGGCCACGGCAAGCTGGCATGGCGCGCCCTGCAGGCGGTTCTGCCTGCGGCAACCGACTTCCCCTACACGATCCGCATCGTGTCGGAGATCACTGAATCCAACGGCTCCAGCTCGATGGCATCTGTTTGCGGCGGTTCGCTGTCGATGATGGATGCGGGTGTTCCGCTGAAAGCACCGGTTGCCGGTGTGGCCATGGGTCTGATCCTGGAAGATGACGGCGACTATGCGATCCTGTCGGATATTCTGGGTGACGAAGATCACCTGGGCGACATGGACTTCAAGGTTGCGGGTACCGAAAACGGCATCACCTCGTTGCAGATGGACATCAAGGTTGCGGGCATCACACCCGAGATCATGGAGAAAGCCCTGGCGCAAGCCAAGGACGGCCGGATGCACATCCTGGGCGAGATGGGTAAAGCCCTGTCCGAGACCAACGAGTTCTCGGTCCACGCTCCGCGCATCGAGACCATGAACATCCCAACCGACAAGATCCGCGAAGTGATCGGTTCGGGCGGTAAAGTCATCCGCGAAATCGTCGAAGTGTCGGGTGCCAAGGTCGACATCAACGACGACGGCGTCATCAAGATCGCCTCGCCTGACGGTGAATCGATCAAGAAGGCTTATGAGATGATCCACTCGATCGTCGCTGAGCCGGAAGAAGGTCAGGTCTACACCGGTAAGGTCGTGAAGATCGTCGATTTCGGTGCCTTCGTGAACTTCTTTGGCAAGCGCGACGGTCTGGTCCACGTATCCCAGATCGAAAACCGCCGCCTGAACCATCCGTCGGATGTTCTGAAGGAAGGTCAGGAAGTAAAGGTCAAGCTGCTGGGCTTTGACGATCGCGGCAAGGTCCGCCTGTCGATGAAAGTGGTCGATCAGGAAACCGGCGAAGAGATCGTTCCCGAGAAAAAAGAAAAGAAAGAGGAAAGCGCAGAGTAATCTGCCCTTCTATTTCGAACAAGAAAGACCCCGGTTTCGGCCGGGGTTTTTTTTGAGCTGCTATTGAAACGCCTCCGAACCAAGCCGACAGTCAAAGAGGTGTTCTGAGAGGCAATTCAATGATCCTGGAAATTCGTCACTACACGCTGAAACCCGGTCTCCGAGAAGAGTTTATTGCGTTCTTCGAAAAGCATAACCGCTCTGCTCTGCGCGAAGCAGGCATGCTTGTTTTCGGACCGCTCCGAGATTTGGAGGACGCCAACAAAGTACACTGGATGCGCGCTTTCCCCTCTTTGGAAGCAAGAGAGCGGATAAAGAATGATTTCTACGAAGGGCCAGTCTGGCACGAGCAGATCGAGCCCATCGCAATGTCAATGATTGCCCACTACGAGGCAGAACTGACCGAGACAACCAACGGGTTCGAAACTTTCAAGGGCGCTCGGACACTCGACATGTAGTGAGAACCCCGCTGCAATTCGTGTTTTGGACAAATGCAGCGCAGTCCGAAAATCAGTGCGCTATCCCTGTTGGCCCGTGCTTCATGACATGCCACTGACCGTAGCTGTCGTTCAGATCCAGCGTGATCGCCGCATTCGCCTTGGTCGATGCGCTGCCGATCTCAGCCAAGGTGAATTCGATACCTCCGGGAATGTCGATCCGGACGCGATGCGGGCCACCGCCATGAGGTGCCTGAATCGGTTCGCCGGATGATTTCAGCACGTCCCCGATGGTGACCTGGGCTGTACGCCCCTCCATGTCCATCTCGAAATCAATCGGCACATACAGGGTGTCGTGAACATTATCGCACATCGTACGGAAGACGTGCCAATGGGTTGCCATTTCCTCGGTCTCTTCACCATGAAAGACCTTTTCCAATGCGGCGCGTTGGGCGTCCGAAGCGCTTGGGTCGATGATCACCTGCATCTCACCGCCGCCCTCAAAAATGGGGCCCGGCCAAGCATAGATCAGAGCAGCCTTTGTGCCACTTAGATCCGTGTCGCCAAAATGCCCCTTTGATACTTCCAACACTTCAAACCCGCGGCAATGACCGTGGGTCGGCAATTCTTCGAACTGACAAGGGCATGCATACCCGCAATTACAGTTCCCAAAAGCATCGCCTTCAATGTACCAATCAGTAAAACCCATCGTCTTCTCCTGTTATGCACAGTCTGAAATCCCGACGTCGTTGGTCGCATGCCTGTAGATTATTCCCCCGGCATCACCCTACCACAAATTGGCTGCGTTCAGAACCGGAAGGCCTAAATGCCACTGTTTCGTTGAAATTGCGGCATAAACCTTGGTTTAAACACACCAGTTTCAACCAAAATCCAATCGCAGCAGTTGGGGGCCATCCCCAGTTCGATCGCATCGACGCAACACACAAAAGGAGATGCGATATGGAAACCTTCAAAATGCTGACACTGACCGGCTTGATCGCCGTTGCACCGGCCCTGGCGCTGGCCAACGTAGGGCTTGGCGACAAACTGGGAACCAACGAGGCCGAAATCCGGTCGACTCTTGAGGCGCAGGGGTACCAGATCGAAGAGATCGAATTCGAAGATGGTGAGATCGAGGTTGAACTCAGCAAGGATGGCGTGGAAACTGAACTGGTCCTGACCGAAACGGATGGCGAGGTGACCGCCATCGAAATCGAAAAAGACGACGACTGACCGCGCGATATCAAAGGAGCGCCATGAAGCTCTCACAGACGTCTTTACTCTGGCTCCTTCTGGTGGTGCAGGCCCTCTGCGCCGCCTTTTTCTTGACCGACGCAATCCTGGATTGGACCGGAGGCGAAAGTGCCGGGTTCCGCCATCTGCACGGGTTTGAACTGGCCCTGTCGCTGGCGCTGATGGGAGGATTGGCCGCAACCATTACCCTGATACGCACACAAAACCGACGCGTGCGCGAAATGCAGCGCCAGCTTGGTGTAGCGCAGGGTGCCTTTGCCCAAATCATCGACAACCAGTTCAGCGAATGGCAACTCAGCGACGCCGAGCGTGACGTCGCGTTGCTGTCCATCAAAGGGCTGTCCATCGCAGAAATCGCCGAACTCAGGCAGACCAAAGAAGGGACGATCAAGGCACAAAGCGCGGCGATCTACCGTAAGGCAGATGTCACGGGGCGGCTTCAACTGCTCAGTTTCTTTGTCGAAGAGCTTTTGACCGCCCCCCTGATGAACGAGGCCAAAGCGGCCAAGCCCAGGAAAGATCAAGCCTGAAATTCAAGGCGGGTTTATTCACTCACACCGTGCAAAGAACCTGTGACTCAACGTGAAGGTCCCGCGTCTTCTTTTCGCGTCTCAATTGCCCACATGTGCCTCGTACGCAATTCGGAACAAAGGACATGGTTATGGTTTCTCGTCTCATTCTCGCCTCGGCGGCCCTGACGGTCAGCGCGTCGGCACTGGCTGCCCAAAGCCTGACAGATGGCCTTTATATTCAAGGCTTCGCAGGCTACAGCCAATTGCAAGACAGCGACTTTGGCGGCAAAGTCAACGGATCGCCGCAATCAGTGGATACCGATTTTGACTCGGGCTATGGACTGGGCATCGCCGTCGGCAAAGAAATTCCACAATGGTCGAATGATCGGATCGGCACCCGAGTTGAACTGGAACTGTCCTACCGCGACAACGACGTGGACGGCGTCAACTTCTCGGGCAACGGACCGGGAAATGAGGGCAATACATCGGGCGACATCACGCAGACCTCGCTGTTTGGCAATGTACTGTTCGACATCAAGCAAAGCAGCGCTTTCACACCCTATGTGGGCTTGGGTCTGGGCGTCACCTATTCCGATATCGATATCTCTTACGGGCCAGGCGTCCGGCTGGACGACAGTGAGACGAACTTTGCGGCCCAGGTCATTGCCGGCGTGGCCTATGAGGTCAACGAAACCACCGCATTGACCCTCGATACCCGCTACTCTCGCGCCTTCGACGTCTCAACCAACCGCGTGGCACCCAACGGGGCCTCTACCGGCTCGGTCGAAGACGATATCGACACGTTCAGCGTCAATGTCGGCCTGCGCTACGGGTTCTGAGTGCGCACGGGGGCAGAGTTTCTATCCGGTTCCTCTTCCCCCGCATGGTCCCGTGTTCTATGCACGGGATCATGCGATCTTTTATCATCCATATGTCCTCTAGCCCCGCCCGGCGACCCAATGCCGACAAGCTGTGCGCCGATCTGCCCAATGCCGAACTGTTCGAGGCCGTGAACGGCCGTGATCCTGACCAGATCGCCGGAGTTCAGCTTCATCCCGGCAATCTGCACCGCCCGCATTACCCCTTTGCCCTGCGCCCGGCCGAAATCGGCGTGTTCGAAAGTCATCGCCGCATCTGGCGCAAGCTGGTCGACGAAGAGATCGATCTGGCCATCATCACCGAAGATGACCTGCGTATCGACCCCGCCCGCATGGCCGAGACGCTCAAGGTTCTGGCCCCGATCGCCACACCCGACCACTATATCCGCATTCCGGTAAAGCAGCGCGAGGTCCCGGTTCAGACTCTGGCCGAACAGAATGGTTTGCGGCTGATCCTACCCAAGGTGATCGGGTTGCAATGTGTCTGTCAGATGGTGGGTCGGCACGCAGCCAAACGGTTGCTGGCCGCCACCGAACAGATTGACCGCCCAGTAGATACGTTCATGCAAATGCACTGGCTGACGGGCCAACCCATCCACGCCCTGCTGGGTAGCGGCAATCAGGAAGTGGCGCGCGAAATCGGTGGGTCGACCATCCAGACCAAACCGCCACTGTCGGATAAACTGACCCGCGAATTCAAACGCGCCGCTTATCGGGCAAAGCTGCATCTTCACCCGCAGCGCCCGCCTGCTTCATCTGGCTGAAAATACCTTCGGGGGGAATCGCGCCAAAAGGCGCGATGGGGGGCAGACAGCCCCCCCAGACCCGGCCCCGTCTTACGACGGCGCCTTGGTCTTGCGCAGATAGGGAAAGATCGTCTCGAACTCGCCGAACTTTTCTTTCGCTTCATCGTTGGAGACGGCAGGAGGAATGATCACATCTTCACCCGGCACCCAGTTGGCGGGCGTCGCAACGCCCTTGGCCGACATCTGCAACCCGTCCAGCGCGCGCAGAATCTCGGCGAAGTTCCGGCCCACGGTCATCGGATAGGTCATCGACAGTTTCAGCTGCTTGTCCGGCCCGATGATAAAGACCGAGCGCACCGTGGCGCTGTCTGCGGGCGTGCGACCATCGGGCAGATACGCCTCGGCCGGCAGCATGTCGAAGGCCTTGGACACGGCCAGCCCGTCATCGGCGATGATCGGGAAACCGGGGTTGGCGTTGCCATAGGCTTTGATGTCTTCTTTCCACTTCTTGTGATCCTCGACCCCGTCGACCGATACGCCCAGAACCTTGGTATTGCGGGCCGCCCATTCGTCATTCAGTTGCGCCACGGCCGAAAACTCGGTGGTGCAGACAGGGGTGAAGTCCTTGGGATGCGAGAACAGGATGGCCCAGCTGTCACCGATCCAATCATGAAACTGAATGGTGCCCTGATCCGTTTCTGCGGTAAAGTTCGGAACCGTATCATTGATGCGCAAACCCATGGCGAATCTCCTTTATTGTGAAAAACCCGAGTCGGTTGCCGTAAACCTAAACACTTTGCGCAATTGTTAAACCACATAAGGGCGTCAAATAATTTGATCAAATTTTTCCTTGCCGTGCCCTTGCCCCGGTGACAGAGTGGCCGCGATTCCCGGCTTCGGGCTGTTGGCACAGGAGGATGCGCCATGATCGAAAAACGCGATTTCTATATCAACGGTCAGTGGGTCGCCCCCGCAGCGGCCAATGACTTTCACGTGATCAACCCCTCGAACGAGGAGCCCTGCGCGGTGATCTCGTTGGGTGCGCAGGCCGATACGGATGCCGCCGTCGCTGCGGCCAAGGCGGCTCTGCCGAGCTGGATGGCCACTCCTGTTGCGGAACGGATCGCACTAATGGAGAAGCTCGTTGAGGTCTACCAGACCCGCTCGGAAGATCTGGCGCAGGCCATGTCGCTTGAGATGGGCGCGCCACTGGATATGTCGCGCAGTTCGCAGACAGGTGCGGGAATCTATCACCTCAAGAACTTCATCCGCGCTGCAAAGGATTTCCAATTCGAACGCCCGCTGGGCGATCATGCCCCCAATGACCGCATCATTCACGAGGCAGTCGGCGTTGCGGCCCTGATCACACCGTGGAACTGGCCGATGAACCAGATCACGCTCAAGGTCGGCGCGGCGGCAATTGCGGGCTGTACCATGGTGCTGAAACCGTCCGAGCAAAGCCCGCTGAACGCGATGATCTTTGCCGAGATGATGGACGCCGCAGGATTCCCGCCCGGCGTGTTCAACCTGGTGAACGGCGATGGGATGGGCGTAGGCTCGCAACTTTCGGCACACCCAGATGTGGATATGGTCAGCTTTACCGGATCGACCCGCGCCGGAACGGCGATCTCCAAAGCCGCGGCTGAGACGCTGAAGAAAGTGCATCTGGAACTGGGCGGCAAGGGCGCGAATGTGATCTTTGCCGATGCCGATGAAAAGGCCGTTAAACGCGGTGTGCTGCACATGATGAACAACACCGGCCAAAGCTGCAACGCGCCCAGCCGCATGCTGGTCCAGCGCCCGATCTATGATCAGGCGGTGGAGATTGCGGCAGAGGTAGCCAACAAAGTCACCGTTGGTCCCGCGCTTGAGGAAGGTCGCCATATCGGCCCTGTGGTGAACGAGGTGCAATGGACCAAGATTCAGGACCTGATCCAGCAGGGTATTGATGAAGGTGCGCGTCTGGTTGCTGGCGGCACCGGACGGCCCGAGGGTTTGAACAAGGGCTACTACGTCCGCCCCACCGTCTTTGCGGACGCCAATAATCAGATGACCATCGCGCGTGAAGAAATCTTTGGCCCGGTTTTGACCATGATGCCCTTCGACACCGAAGAAGAGGCCGTCGAGATCGCCAATGACACGCCTTATGGTCTGACAAACTATGTCCAGACTCAGGACGCCGCGCGCGCCAATCGCATGGCGCGGGTGCTGCGGTCGGGCATGGTTGAAATGAATGGCCAGTCGCGCAGCGCAGGATCACCGTTTGGTGGGATGAAGCAATCCGGCAATGGGCGCGAAGGCGGTGTTTGGGGGCTAGAGGACTTTTTGGAAGTCAAATCCGTCGGCGGCTGGGCAGCCGAGTAAACAGACTTGGAATAATCCAATTGTGAGGCACCTTGCGGTGCCTCGCTCTGTTTTCAGGCATCCGCCTGCGCGGCCTCATAAGCCAGCATCGCGCGTTTGACCGGCAGGCCCCAATGGTAGCCGCCCAAACCGCCGGATTTCCGCAGCGCCCGGTGGCAGGGGATCAGCCAGCTGACTGGATTGCGCCCCACCGCCGTACCAACCGCACGCACCGCTTGCGGAGACCCTACCCGCTGCGCGATCTCGGAATAGGTGGTGACCTGGCCTGATGGGATGTGCATCAAAGCCTCCCAAACTTTGATCTGCAGGGGTGAGCCGATCAGGTAGAGCGGTGTCGGCTCCAACCGATCACTGACCGATCCAAACGCGCTCAGCACCCAGGGGCGCAGGCGCATAGGGTCCTCGACGAAGTCCGCCTGTGGCCAGCGCGACAGCATATCCTCCATCGCGTCTTCTTCACCGGTCTCGGCGCCGAAGGCCATGCCGCAAATGCCTTTGTCGGTGCCCATCACCAGCGCCGGGCCAAAGGGGCTTTCGAACCAGCCCCAATATATTGTCAGACCTGCGCCTTTGCGGGCGTATTCGCCGGGGCTCATGGATTCCCATTTCAGGAACAGATCATGCAAGCGGCCAGAACCGGACAGGCCGACGTTATGCGCGGTTTCCAATGTCGTGAACCGTTCGCGCAACAGCGCCTTGGCGTGGCCCAGCGTCAGGTATTGCTGGTACCGTTTCGGCGACACGCCGGTCCAGCGCGAGAACAGACGCTGGAAATGCGCCGGGCTCATGTCCATCTGGCAGGCCAGCTCATCCAGGCTGAGAGGCTCTCCGCCCTGATCAATCAACTCGATCGCGCGCCGCATGACGTTGTAGTGATAGCCGCTTTCAGGAGTCTGGACGTTCATGTCTTTCACCTCATTATCTGGGGTAAACCATAGCGCGCAGGCCACGCCCAAGCGACCCGGAACTTGCGCATTGGCTTTGGGCTTGTGTCACGGGCCAGCGGGCGGCATTAAGGCCCGGATGGCAAAACAACTCGATTATCACACGATCCGCGAGATCTTTACGCGTTTTCACGACGCCGACCCCGAACCCAAGGGCGAGTTGGAGCACGTGAACGTCTACACCTTGGTCGTTGCTGTGGCGCTGTCTGCGCAGGCGACGGACGCGGGCGTCAACAAAGCCACACGCGCGTTGTTCAAGGTTGCCGACACGCCGCAAAAGATGCTGGATCTTGGCGAAGAGGGCCTGATCGAACATATCAAGACCATCGGCCTGTTCCGGCAAAAGGCCAAGAACGTCATCAAGCTCAGCCGTATTCTGGTTGAAGACTATGGCGGCGAGGTTCCCAATTCCCGTGCGGCCTTGCAATCACTGCCGGGGGTGGGGCGCAAGACGGCCAATGTGGTTCTGAACATGTGGTGGCGCTATCCGGCACAGGCGGTGGACACCCATATCTTTCGCGTCGGAAATCGCAGCGGCATCTGCCCCGGCAAAAACGTGGACGCGGTCGAGCGTGCCATCGAGGATAACATCCCAACCGATTTCCAGCTGCACGCGCATCACTGGCTGATCCTGCATGGCCGCTATCACTGTAAGGCGCGCAAACCCATGTGCGGCACCTGTATCATCCGCGATCTCTGCGAATTTGAGGACAAGAATCTATGAAAACCTACCAGCTTGTTGGCATCGGCAATGCCGTTGTGGACGTGATTTCCCAGGCCGATGACAGTTTCCTGGAACTGATGGGCATCGAAAAAGGCATCATGCAGCTGATCGAACAGGAACGGGGCGAGGTGCTCTATGCCTCGATGGAAGGTCGGGTGCAGACGCCGGGCGGGTCTGTTGCAAATACCATCGCCGGGGCCGGCGCACTGGGGCTGGATGCCGCGTTTATCGGGCGGGTGCATGATGACGCGCTGGGCCGGTTCTATGCGGATGCGATGAACGAGGATGGTGTGGATTTCGTCAACCCGCCGGTGCCTGGCGGTGAACTGCCAACGTCACGCTCGATGATCTTTGTCTCGCCCGATGGCGAACGGTCGATGAACACGTATCTTGGGATTTCGTCCGAGCTGTCTTCGGCCGACGTCTCTGCTGACGTGGCGGGCAACAGCCAGCTTATGTTCCTTGAGGGGTATCTGTTCGACAAGGAAAAGGGCAAGGCGGCGTTTCTTGAGGCTGCGCGAAACTGCCACAAGGGCGGCGGCAAAGCGGGCATCGCCATTTCCGACCCGTTCTGCGTGGAACGTCACAGGGTCGATTTCCTGCTGCTGATCGAGAACGAGTTGGATTTCGTCATCGGCAACGAGGCCGAGATCAAGTCGCTGTTCGAAACCGACGATCTGGAAGAGGCGCTGGCAAAGACCGCCGCGATCTGCCCTCTGGTCGTGTGTACCCGGTCGGGTGACGGGGTAACGGTTCTGTATGACGGCCAACGCACCGATGTTTCGGTGGAAAAGGTGGTGCCGGTGGACGCGACCGGCGCGGGCGACCAGTTTGCCGCCGGGTTCCTGTATGGCATGGCCACCGGTCGCGATTATGAGACCTGCGCCCGCATCGGCAATGTCTGCGCCCGCGAAGTGATCAGCCATATCGGCCCAAGGCCCGAAGCAAATATGCAGGAACTGCTGCGCGCCGAAGGCTTGCTGTAAAGGGTCAGGGCCGGACAGAGGGCATCGCATGAAAATAGCTGCGCTGACGATGGTGTACCGCGACTATGAAATGCTGGCGCGCTGGTGCGATTATTACGGCGACATGCTGGGCCGCGAAAACCTTTTTATCGTCTCTCATGGTGCCGACCCACGGCACCGTGAGATTGCCCAAGGGTGCAACTGCATCACTGTCCCGAGGGAGCCGGTCGCGAATTTCGACACGTGGCGGTTCGAAATGCTGCATCGCTTCGTTCAATTCCTGTCCAGTTCCTATGAATGGGTCATTCGGACAGATTCGGATGAGTTCATTGTCGCGGACAGGGCATATGGAACCGTGCCCGAGATCCTCCAGCGTCAGGAGGTTCCGTTCGCCTTTGCCCTCGGCCTTGAGGTTTTCCAGCACGAAAGCGAAAAAGAACTGACGCCAGACCCTATCACCACCCAACGACGCTATGGTCTGGTTCTGGCCAGGTATTCCAAGGCGTTTGCGGTACGAAATGGCATGCGGCTGGAAAACCATGGAGTTCACATAAACCCGCAGGACTCATCTTCTTACACTGTGAACATGCCTGAAGGGCTTTATCTGCTGCACATGCGGATGTGTTCGAACGCGGTGCATCAGGCCCATCGTGACCGAAAGATCATGATGAAGAACGCGCCGCGTTCGTGGAAGAATCTGGACAAGTGGGAACGGATCATTCTTGACCACATTGCTTTGGGTCTGGTCGACGATAGCGATGCTCATCTAAGTCACGTCCGGAACGTTCAAAGCAATCGCCACAGACCGGCCTGGTATCGACGCGGTATCCTTGTGCCCGTTGCGACACCCGACATGAACCGCGTCGTGGAACTCCCGCAGGGTATTCTCGGCCAGGTGTGATCGGAAGGTCGTGCTATGAACCGGTCGCGTCATTCAGCCGCCAGTCGTAATCATACGCCCTAACCCGCTGTGTTTGCTGCAATCGGGCCCGCAGGTTCGGATCGGCGACCGTTCGAATATAGGCCAGCACGGCCTGTTCATTTGGTCCAAAATCCTCGCGGAACCAGATGTAGATTTTCGACAGGACAAGCCCCCCGCGCTCGTTGAACCGCACCCCGCGCGGATCGTTGACATAGGCATGCTCGGCCGCGGCAAAGTCCTGTTCCAGCGTCTTGGCCTGCCAGGCACGGCCCATCAGGTTGGGACAGCCCACAGCAGCACAGTTTAACGCATAGTGGATGCGGGGCTCATCATATGTGGGCCGGATGATGCGATGCTCGATATCGTTCAGGCTCAGCTGCTGCCCCGCCACCTCAACCAGAGTCCGGTTCCAGGGGCCGATCGACAGCGGCCCGTCTTTGATGTCACGGATCGAGGCGACGGGATAGTTATCGAGAACCACATCCACCGTCACCGCATTATAGAGATTGATCCAATAGGCCAGCTGCTGATTGCGGGTCAATTGCATCGGATCCACGGCTTGCAAATCGGTCAAATAGCCGTCCAGCCGCGCCCGGTCGGCCTGCGTCACCTGCCCATATGCCACCCGATTTACACCTTGCGCATCCGGCGCGACATAACGGGACAGAAAAGCCGTCCAATCACGGTGATCAACCCGTTGTCCGGGCGGTGGCGCATAGCTGGTCAAGGTCCTCCCTGGCAAAGCCTCAGGCGCGGGCAGCGCCAGACGCTCGACACTGGCGCAGGCGGTCAGCAAGGGCAGCAGCAGGATCAACAGGTATCTCATGACGCGTCCTTCCGGGTCTGGCGCAGGGCCCGCATCTGACCCTTGAGCCGCTTCAGTGGGGCAAGCGAGGGGTCGCCAAGCTCGGGCAGATCCGGGCCACCAGACAGGCGCGGCACGGCGGCATTCCACCAGCTTGGCCCGGTGGGGCCTTCGATCCGATCCGGGCTAGCCAGATGCATATCGCGCTGCGCATTGTGTACACACATCGACAGCGGTCCGTTTGCCGTCGCGACCATGAACACGCATGAGGCGCAACGATCCTCCTCAAGCGCATCCGCCGCCATGAAGTTATGGATAAACACGGCCTGCCGTCGTACCGGGCCGCGCAGCAGCCCTGATCCCAGACGCGCCACGCTTAACGCCAGATGACCAAGCGCCCGCAAAGCCAGCAGCGGGTGCCGCCGGATCATGCGCCGCAGTTTGGGGCGGATGCGAATATGCGCGTCCTGCTTATCGTCCACGCCCTCAAGCGCGGCGATCACCCGATGCACCAGCCGCTGGTTCGACAGCAACGAGACCGCACGCCCTCCGGCTGTGACCACACTGGCATAACGGTTGCATTTGGAATGCCCAACGGCCGCGGTGTCGAAATGCAGCGGTGTGCCATAGCCTGCCTCGATCGCGCGCGTCACACTGCCCTGCGTGATCGCATCGGGCCGCGCGCGCAGAACACCGCGCCCGGTATCGGCCTGCATCTGGAACGACACAAAGGCAACCTCGGGGCGGTCACGCAGAAACCGGGCCAATTCCGGTATCTCGCCGAAATTGCCACCAAACACGGTGGTATTGAACAGGATACGCAACCCCAACCCGCGCGCACGGCGGATATAAGCGCGGCGTACGGTGTTCAGTTCGACCTCGGAGCTGAAGCCTGTGCGTTCCTGAGTCAGGTCGACGTGAAAGGCGACATCATCCAACCCTGCCGCTGCCAGCCGCGTCAGAAAGGCCCGGCTGGCGCGGATACCGTTGGTCATCAGGCAGGATCGCATGCCCAGGCGGCGGATTTCGCGGCACAAGGCCTCCAGATCCTCGACCTTGCGCAGGGTCGGATCACCGCCCGTCAGTTGTACCGAGACACCGGTGCCATAGTGGCTGCGGATCGTGGCGAGCCGTGCAAACAGAACCGAAAGCGGTGGGTCAAAGGTCATCTCGGCGCGGTCCGAGAGGTAGCATAACTTGCAATCCAGATTGCAGTGCTGGGTGACCTCAAGCGCAACGCAGGCGATGGGGTAAAACCGCCCCGCTGTCTGTCCCGCACCAAATTCACCGCAACTCTTTAATCCACCACGCAAGGGGGTACGACGGTCGGTGCCTGTGAACTTGCGTCCGGCGGGGGCAATAGCGGGCTGGGGATGCGCGGTGTCTTTCATACGCACCAAGCTAGAGAGGGCTCGGACATGCGGCCACGCCCCCTCACGCCAACGTGCGGGCCGGTGAACGATCAGCCGCAGCAGCCACCGGATCGTTTCACTTCGGTCGCCGACGGAGCCTCGTTCACATTCGCACCCCGACCCAGCCAGGTGCGTTCGGCCAGATAGAAATCGGTGAAGCGGTCGTGAAAGTCGTCGGACACGGATTTCTGCGGGATGCCCGTGGCCAGTAGGGCCTGCTGCCACGCTTTCACTTTGGGATAATCGGCCAGCATGTCGTGCCCGCTGTGATCGGCCACAATCGCAGCACGGTGCAACAAGGGCAGCCATGCCATATCCACATTGCCCAGTGTTTCCCCTGCAAAGAACGGACCATCGCCCAGTTGCTTTTCCGCCTTGGCAAACGCGCCGCTCAACTTGCCCACACGTTCGCCGAACACCGCGCTGTCGGCACTTTGCATGGTGCTGCACTGAACCAGATAGTGCTTGCTTGCCTGATAGCTCCACGCTCGGTTCAAGGCGCGCTGTTCGGGCGTCAGATCGGGTTGCAGCGGGGCGGACACCTCATCCAGATATTCGGCGATTGCATCTGACTCGAACAGCGGCGTGCCGCCTTCGGTCACCAACACGGGCACCTGGCCGGTGGGTGACAGCTCAAGAAACCACTCGGGCTTGTCACTGAGTTTGATGAAGTCGATTTGATAGGGCACCTGCTTGGCCTCAAGCAGCGCCGTGACGCGCTGAACGAAGGGGCAGATTTTAAAGCTAATGATACGGATCATTGGTCTTTCCTTTTGGTTGCTTCACCTGTCAGACGAAGCGCGCGCCAAAAAGACGACGTTCAGATCAACATTTTTTGCAATTGGCGGATTTTGCCTGCACGTCCGAGATGTTCCCCCGCACATCCATCGAGATATTGCAGCAATCTTCAAACGCCTTCCGCAGCTCGGCCCGACCTTTCTGAACGCGGGACTTGAGTGTCGAATAGGACAGCCCATGCGCCTGCGCATAGTCGCGTTGAGACATGCCGTTGATGTCGATGGCCATCAACATATCTGCGGTCTCGGCGGGCAGACCCCGAATGAAGGGTTCGACGCAGCCTTCAAGATCCTGACGGGTTTCGGGGTCTTCGCGATGATACCACAGATCATCCGGATGCGCCTGCGCACGGCCCGATTTGCGATAGTGGTCAATGATGGTGCGATCCGCCGTCTGGAACAGCCAGGGCTGCAGCCTGGCCGGGTCTTTCAAATCAGGCAGGCCGGTGAAGACCTTGAACGAAATCTCTTGCAGCAGATCATCCACATCCGCCGCATTGGACACGCGCGAATGCAAAAACGCCTTTAGACGAGCGCGATATTTCGGCCAGATATCTTCGATCTGCATGCTGGTTTATGACAGGTAATCGGCGAACGCGTCCACCACCTGCTCATAGACCGCGCGCTTGAAGGGCACGATTTCCGCGATCAGCTTGCCTGGCTCCTGCCATTTCCAGCGGGTGAATTCCGGGTGGTCGGTTGCGATATTGATCTGATCGTCGCTGCCGGTGAAGCGCAGCAGGAACCATTTCTGTTCCTGCCCGCGAAAGCGGCCCTTCCAGATATTGGGCACGATCTCATGCGGCAGATCATAGGGCAGCCAGCCATCGGTCTCGGCCACCACCTTGACCAGATCAGCGGTCACGCCGGTTTCTTCCCATAACTCGCGCAGGGCCGCATCGCGGGGGTCCTCACCCTTGTCCACCCCACCCTGCGGCATCTGCCAGGCGTCCTTATGGCGGTCATTGCGCTGGCCGACGAAAATCTTTCCCTCGGCATTCATCAGCATAAGGCCGACGCAGGGGCGATAGGGCAGTTTGGCGATTTCTTCCGGGGTCATCCGCGGCCTCATGGGGTTGTTCAGGCAACCTGTAACAAGCGCCGCAAGATCCGCAAAGGGGGTGACGTTAGGTTTCGCGTGACAAAGTTTACGCGCACGTCAATTTAGAGTGCAAATTCGTGAGGGAGAGTTTTGCCATGACTGCGTACCCAAACATGCTGGCCCCGCTGGATCTGGGCTTTACCACGCTGAAGAACCGCGTGCTGATGGGTTCGATGCATACTGGTCTGGAAGAGACCGGCGATTGGAACCGCGTGGCCGAGTTCTATGCAGATCGCGCAAGGGGTGGTGTGGCTTTGATGGTCACCGGTGGGATTGGTCCGAACCTTGAAGGTTCGGTGTTGCCCGGCGCGTCGATGATGACAAACGATAAAGAAGTGGCGAACCATTCTATCGTGACGCAGCGCGTGCACGAGGCAGGCGGCAAGATCGCCATGCAGATCCTGCACGCGGGCCGCTATGCCTATGGTCCGAAATGCGTGGCCCCAAGCCCGGTAAAATCCCCTATCTCGCCATTTCCGCCGAACGAGTTGGACGAAGACGGCATCGAAAAACAGATTAGCGATATCGTCAACGCCTCCCGATTGGCACAGAAGGCGGGTTATGACGGGGTCGAAATCATGGGCTCCGAAGGGTATTTCCTGAACCAGTTCCTTGTGACCCACACCAACAAGCGCTCCGACCGTTGGGGCGGGTCGTATGAGAACCGGATGCGCCTGCCCATCGAAGTCGTACGCCGCACGCGCGAGGCAGTGGGGACGGACTTCATCATCATCTACCGCCTGTCGATGATTGACCTGATCCCCAATGGCTCGACCCATGATGAGGTGGTGGAACTGGCGCAGCGGATCGAACAGGCCGGCGCGACGATCATCAACACCGGCATCGGCTGGCACGAGGCGCGGATTCCGACGATTGCGACCAGTGTTCCCCGCGCCGCCTTTGCGTGGGTGACCAAAAAGCTGATGGGCAAGGTTTCGATCCCCGTGATCACCTCGAACCGTATCAATACACCGGAAGTAGCCGAAGAGGTTCTGGCGACAGGTTGTGCCGATATGGTCTCACTAGCCCGCCCGATGCTGGCGGATGCGGATTTCGTGAACAAAGCGCTTGCCGGGGACGGGGCCAAGATCGCGCCCTGTATCGCCTGCAATCAGGCCTGCCTGGATCACACGTTCAGCGGCAAGCTGACCTCATGCCTGGTTAACCCACGCGCCTGCCACGAGACCGAGTTGGAGATTGCCAAGGCGGATACGGTCAAGACGGTGGCTATTGTCGGTGCAGGCCCGGCTGGCCTGTCCACCGCCATGACCGCCGCCCAACGCGGCCACAAGGTCACCCTGTTCGACCGCGCCAGCGAAATTGGCGGTCAGTTGAACATGGCCAAACAGGTACCGGGTAAAGAAGAGTTCTGGGGTCTGGTCAACTGGTACCGCACCATGATGGCTGATCTGGGTGTGAAGTTGGAATTGAACCGCGAAGTGACCGCCGATGACCTGAGCGGCTTTGACGAGGTAGTCATCGCCACCGGCGTCTCTCCTCGCGACCCACAGATACCGGGGCAGGATCGCGACAATGTCCTTAGCTACGTCGATGTGCTGCGCAACAAAGCGGAAGTCGGCGCATCCGTTGCTGTCATCGGCGCGGGCGGAATCGGGTTTGACGTGTCCGAATTCCTGATCGAGGACGGCCACAGCCCGACCACTGACTTGTCCGTCTGGATGAAGGAATGGGGCGTGACCGACCCGGCCGAACACCGCGCGGGTCTGGCCCCCGAAGGTCCGCTACCCGAGGCTCCCAAGCGGCAGGTTACCCTACTGCAACGCAAGAAACAGGCACACGGCAAGGGGTTGGGCAAAACTACGGGATGGATTCATCGCGCAACGCTCAAGATGAAAAACGTCAATTTCCTGGGCGGCGTGAACTATGAACGCATCGACGAGGACGGCCTGCATGTAACCTTTGGCGAAGAACGCGCTGATCCGACCGTCATCCCAGCGGATACGATTGTTCTGTGTTCTGGTCAGGTGTCTGAACGCAGCCTTGCCGACACGCTGATCGACCGCGGCATCACCCCGCACGTGATCGGTGGCGCGGATGTGGCGGCGGAGCTGGACGCCAAGCGGGCGATCAATCAAGGCACGCGACTTGCAGCTGGTCTCTGAGCTCCTACACAGATTACTCAGAAAGCGCGAGCTTGACGCCCAACGCACCAAACGCGGTTGAGAAACACCGCTTGATCCAGGCCATGACGGATGGTCTGTGAATAACATAATCCCGCGCCAGCGCCGCGCAGGCCCCGTAGCCAACAAAAACCACAAAGGTCAGTGCCATGAAGGCAAGGGCGAGCTTGATCAGTTCCAGCCCTGCGCTCGCCGTACCTGCTGGTAAAAACTGCGGCAGGAAGGCCAGAAAGAACAAGGACAGTTTGGGGTTCAGTACATTGATCAACGTTCCGGTCACCGCAATTTTGACGTAGCTTACCGAGGATTTCTCGGCATTGACCTCCAACGCGCCGCCATCTTTGAGAATCCCCCAAGCCATATAAAACAGATAGAGGACACCCAGATACTTGATGAGCTGAAACGCCAGCGCGCTGGTATGCAAAAGCGCGGCAAGCCCGATGATACTCGCAAGCGCTGCCGGAACGATTCCAATTGTACATCCAACTGCTGCTGCAAGGCTGGCGCGAAAACCGCGCCCAAGACCAACGGCCAGCGTGTATATCACACCGGTCCCTGGCAATAGCACTACTATTAAGGATGTCAGAAAAAACTCAAGCGACATGCCGCCTCCAACTTGTTCCGAGGCAGAGTTTCCGACAATCAAAATAATGTAAACCGATTTCGCAGCAGATCTGGTGACTACTCCACCGTAATCGTAATCACCTCGGACACAATCGGCGTCGCGTGCGGCACGTGGCCCGCATCGCCAAGCACTAGTTGCAGCGTGTGTTCACCGGGAGCAAGGTCTAGCGTCACTTCGGTCTGGCCGCCGCCGAAATGCAGATGATTGTCATCCGAGGGCAAACCATAAGCCAGCTCATCCGCGCCGTCTTCGCCTTCACCCAGGGGTGGGCGGTCAATCAGCAAATGGTGGTGCCCGGTGTTTTCCTTCTCGGTCCCGGCAGGGGCCACGCCCATGCCACTAAGGCCAAAGACCACCGTCACCGGCGACTGGACAGTATCCCCGTCCGCCAGATTGACGAAATAGACCTTTGCTTCGGGGTTGGATGGTGTTTCTCCACCGGCCAACGCGAGGGTTGCGGACAGGCACAGGGCGGCAAGGGCGAAAAGGGCTTTCATGATCTCCTCCGTGGTCACAAATTTGCCATTCTCATCTTAGCATATTCGCGCCAATGCCCCTAAACCCTTTGTCTTTTTTGGGATGTGGCCACCTTGGAAACTATTGTTTCCGCGTTTCCCATCTGCAAACGATAGCAATTAAATCCCTGATATTATCCCATGTCTGCCCCGTTTCCGCCCAGATTGGGCGCCAAAGTCAGGCAAAGACAAAACACCCGAGGAACGAGTATGGACCGACTGACCGAAATGGAAGCCTTTGCCAATGTGGTGGATCAGGGTGGGTTCACTGATGCGGCCAAGAAGATGGGTATTTCCAAATCTGCAGTATCAAAGCACGTATCAAGCCTTGAGGCACGGTTGGGCGCGCGATTGCTGAACCGCACCACGCGTCGGGTATCCCCGACCGAGATCGGGCTAGCCTATTACGACCGCGCGCGCCGCGTACTGAATGATGCAGGCGAGGCGGATGCGCTGGTCACCTCAATGCAATCGGCACCATCCGGTCTGCTGCGAATCAGCGTGGCGACGGATTTCGGGGTGAATCATCTGTCGCCGGTGCTGTCGGACTTTTTGGCCGCGTACCCGGATATCACCGTGAATATGGTTCTGAACAACCGTTACGTGGAATTGATTTCCGAAGGCTTCGACGTCGCCGTACGCATTGGTGAGCTTGAGGACAGCACGCTGCGCGCACGTAAACTGACCGAAACCGTGAAACGGATGGTCGCCGCGCCCAGCTATATCGAGAAATTCGGCCGTCCGCAGAAAATCGACGATCTGAATGAACACAAGCTGCTGCATTACTCGAGCCAATCCTCGGGCAATGTCTGGAGGCTGACCGCACCGTCAGGTGAAAAAAGACAAGTGCGCACCGCCGGTTGGCTCAGCGTGAATGACGGTCAATCGCTTTTGAATGCGGCGATCTCGGGGTTGGGGATCGCGTATCTACCCAGCTACTTATATGCTGAGGCGCTGAAATCCGGCGCGGTACTGGATGCGATGCCGTCATTGCCCGATGAAGTGCAGGGCATCTATGCCGTCTATCCACCCGGCCGCTTCACGCAGCCCAAAGTACGCGCGTTCATCGACTTCCTGGTTCAGTCCTTTGCGGAAAAAGGCCTGATGGATTGGGTGGATTGACCCGATGTTCAACAGGCTGAACGGATGAATAAAGCTATTTAGACCGAGATTAGCACCGAGCGCGCCGATGGCGACGCACGTCCTGCATCGTCAACAGGGTTTAAAACGCCACCGGTTGCAGCCATCAGCGAAATCACTGGCCTGATTGGCGTATTCGGCCTTTTTGCAGCAACATCGGTAGCCGTCTAATTCGACACGCCACTGCTGCAATCCATTCAGTTGTTGTTGGCGGGCGCCGCGCTGCCGATGATTGCCTTGTCTACCCTGCTGGACAAGGCCCATTTGCGCGCCTCGACACGGTTGGATTATGGGCTGAGGAGGCACTCTTCAGATGTCGTCGCGATTACAGTGACAAAGACCTAGGGCCTTGGGGCGACCTTTTTGTCATCGCCATGGCCTACCAGATCATCCCGACCTACGACTCGTCGAAATACGAGCTGGTTCGCGCACAGACGCTTTCTTGTTTTCCTATAACTTGGATTCTGTCCCCTGCATACATTGCCTTCACCACCCGCCACATGGTCGAGCCGCGCAACGAGCTTTGGCACTTTGGCAAACTGATCACCCTGCAGCTTTCCATCGTCGATCCTGAACAGATCAAGGACCACTGCAGGGCATGGCTGGTCAAAGGATTTTTCCTGGCCTTCATGATCACCATCCTGCCGCAGATTGTCAGTTTCGTGACCAACGTAGATCTGGAAAGCTTTTTTGCCGACCCGGTGTTCCGGCTTCTCGATTCACATATCAGAACCGCGACTCCGTATCTGTCTGCTTGGATCGCGGCCCCGATGTGTTATCGCCCCTTCGCATTGATGACCGCTGGCGGCCCGCTTGATTATCGCGCGGGCACGCAATCATGGACGGATTGGCTGTCGGATCAGCCTGTGCTTTTGGTTGTTTGGGGCGGTGCGATTCTGGTGCTTGCCATAGTCTACGCCTGGGCAACCGCTGCATTCGGGCTTCGTTTTTCGAACCTGACCCATCGCGGGATCATCACAACCGGGGCGTTTCGCTATTCCAAACATCCTGCCTATCTGTCCAAGAAAATCATGTGGTGGATGCTTTATATGCCGTTTCTTTCGGCCGTCGGACCAGCGGCCGCCCTTCAAAGCTGTATTTTGTTGTTGGGGGTGAATGCACTGTATTACGCGCGCGCCAAGACGGAAGAAAAGCATCTTATGGCCGACGAAGACTATCGCGCCTGTGCGGGTTGGATCGCGGAAAATGGTCTGATTGCGCATTCGCGAAAGCGCCGTCGCAGTTAGAAACCCTGATAGTCAGGGCGGATCGAAAGCGATTGGTCGAAGAAAAACCACAGATCGTCTTCGTTTTGTCGACAAATCGTCTCTTTTGCCAGTGATAGTGCAAGTAACAGGAAATATCTCCCCCGGTGAACTTCGACGGCCCGCGCATAAGTGCGGGTCTTTTTTCTTGATTGCCCTTTAGAAACGCTCGACCCATGGACGCAAGGTCAGCTCGTTGCTCCAGGCGGATCGGTCCTGATGTATCAGGTGCATGTATTCCCGCGCGATGGCATCCGGGTCCAACATGCTGTCGGGGTTGTCCGTGGCCTCAACCCGTTCAGGCCGTGATGCATTGCGGATGCCGCCGTCGATATTGATCCAAGCCACGTGGATGCCTTTGGGGTGCAACTCGCGCGCCATGGATTGCGCCAAACCGCGTTGTGCGAATTTACCCATGGCAAAGGGTGCGGATAGCGGAAAGCCTTTGACCCCGGCCGAGGCACCGGTGAACAGAATTGTGCCGCGCCGGTTGTCCCGCATCGGCTGGTCCAGCATGCGGCGAGCAGCGGCCTGTCCTAACAAAAAGGCTCCGTGGGCCGTGACCTCAACTGCCTTTCGCACCGTTTCGGGATCCAGCTCGATGATTGGACCACGTTGCCGGGCCGAGGGGTTATAGCAGGCCACGCGCAATTCACCCGGCAGATCGGCAACCAGCGCCGCCACGCCCTTGGCATCCGTACCGTCCAGCTGATGCAGCGTCGCACCCGTTTCGGCAGCCAGTGGTTCCAGTTTCGCGATATCACGCGCGGTCAAGTGCAGCGCATAGCCATCCCGCGCTAAGGCCCGCGCGAACGAGGCCGACAGGCCCGCCCCCGCGCCGATAATCAATGCCTGAGGGGGTTGTGTCGGATCGGCCATGGCAGGCTCCTTCTCTCTTGGTCCTCTCACTGACCTAAGTCGGTGCGATCAATTGACCAGCAACACGGCCTCGACCCGGCGGTTCAGGTCGCGCCCTTCGGGGGTCGCGTTCGACGTCAGCGGTGCCAGATAGCCAATCCCCCGCGCCTCAAGCCGGTCGGCGGCGACCCCATGGGCCTCGATCAGGCGGGTTCGCACCGCTTGCGCCCGACCCGTGCTAACCGAGATATTGGCGTCCAGCGCGCCCGTATCATCTGTGTGGCCCACCAACGCCAGCCGCGTGCCCGGATTGTCGGCCAAATACCCGGCAATCAAATCCAGAGAGGCAAAGGGCCCGTCACCCAGCGTTATCTCGCCGGTACGGAAATGAAGGTCGTCCAGAATCACATGCCCGTTCTGGGCCAATTCGCTCAGCAGGCCGTCCGAACCACTGACCGTTTCCTCTATCACCAGCGGCGGCGGAGCAGCGACACCAACTGGGGTGACACGGATCATCTGCACATAACCGCTGGGCGGGTTGCGGCTGACCAGCAGGCTCAGCACCTCATCCCCGCGCGTGGCAGCCAAAAAGCGGTAATCCTGGATCGACACATACATGTCGGGGGTCGGCACCACCTCGGTCCCGAAGCGGAAATCGAACCCACCGCAGGTCCGAGCCTCGCACTCGAACAAGACCTCATAGCCCTGCGCGATGACCTGTTCACGCAATGGCGCCAACAATTGCAACGTGGTGCTAGAGCCCGATTGCACACGCCATGTGATGCGCTCAACCTGCCCTTCGACATGGCGGACAGGCAGGCTGCCATCTGCAAAGGGGCCAGTGGGCAGATCGTAACTGTCCAAGGGGCTGACACGGTCGCTGAGCTGGCGCGCGCCGGTAGGCAGGGCCAGGTCTTGCGCGGCAAGCGGTCCGGCCAGTAAAAACAGGATCAGAAAGGCAATTCGGGTCATCGGGCCTGCGCGTGATATTCATCGTTCGGGGCCATGGCCGTAGCACTGGCAACCCGGTTCGACATGTTGAAAAAACCGGTGACATTGGCGAGGTCCCAAATATCCCGGTCACTCAGCCCCACATCCCGCAGGCGTTGGCGATCGGGCTCTTCGATCTCGGCGCTGGCGATGGTCATTTTGGCGGCGAAATCCAGCATGGCGCGCTGGCGCGGGTCCAGTGGCGCCACACGGTAGTTCATCACCAGCATCTCACCCAGTTGCGGATTGCCCGACAATTGCCGCACCGCTGCGCCATGGGCCACAAGGCAGTAAAAACATTTATTGATCGCCGAAACGACCACGGCGATCATTTCCCGTTCCAACTTGGTCAGACCGCTGTCGCCCAGCATCAAGTCGTTGTACGTCGCGGTAAATGCGTTCAGCTTGTCGATATCAAACGCATAAGCCCGCAGCACATTCGGTACAAAGCCCAGCTTTTCCACACAGATATCAAAATATTTCTGCGTCTCGGGCGGCAGCGGGTCCACCATCGGCAAGTCCAGCGCGGTGGGCATATTCTGGTCGGTCACGTCAGGCTCTCTCTTTGGACAAGCTGACGGTAGTGGTATTCGCCGACAATCTCCATCCCAAGTGCGTAATAAAGCCCGTTGGCCGCAGCATTCGCCTTGGTGCAGATCACGCTGAGTGTTTCGGCACCGTTTTCCTGTGCCCAAAAGGCTGCCGCGCGCATCGCCCAGGCACCCAACCCGTGTCGCCGGTGCTGGGGCAGAACCTCAAGCGCGTGAACCATCGCAACGCCGTCCTTTATCGCGACAAATACAGTACCGGCGGGTTGATCGTCGCGACGCAGCAGCAGCCCTGTTTTTAGGCCTTTCACCCGCTCCATCACGGAAACCCGCGCCCGGCCAATTCCCCCCTGCGCCCAGATTTCACGCATGATCGCAAGGGGTTCCGGCGTGGGAAAGACCATCACGCGCGGGATCGGTGTATCGGTGAGGTGGCCTGTCGGACAGGCATAGATGTTAACCGGATCCAGAACCTCATACCCGCGCGCGGCAAGCTGAGCATCCAATGCCTCATCCCCCGGACGCAGACAGAACAGATGCTTTTGCCCCATCGCCTGCATTGCAGCCTCGGCGGCGCTGATATCAGCTTCGGTTACCGGACCCTGCGCACTGGCCGCAGACACACGCGATCCGCCGCCCTGCCCTTGTCGCAGCTGAAACGGACCCAGCCGTTGATAGCCCGCAGCGGGCCAGGTGCCGTCGACGACGTCGGGCCAGTTGACCCTCACAGATCAAGCTCTTTCGCCAACCGGGTGACAGCCGCGTCGATCCGTGCCCCGTCTGTGCCACGCACAACCACGTTCGCCCCAAATACGCCGTTGATCTGGTACGGATAGCTGCCGATGGAGAGATCAGAAAAATCTTCAGCCAACACGGACAGCGGTCCCGCGATATCACCCTCACCACGTTCCACGCGCAGGGTTTGCGACAACAACGGGCTGCCACCAGTGAGGCCGGGCAACACGCTGGCAACCATCGCCTGAAACACCGAAGGCACCCCGGCCATCACGTGCACGTTCTGAATGGTGAACCCCGGCGCGGTCGAAACCGGATTGTCGATCAGCGCCGCCCCGTCCGGAATGCGCGCCATACGCAGGCGGGCCGCGTTCAACTCCTGCCCGGATTTGTCATAGCGGGCCTGCAACAAGGCGCGGGCATCCTCACGCACGTCGATGGGTGTGTCGAAGGCACGGGCAATGCTGTCGGCGGTGATATCGTCATGGGTCGGGCCAATGCCGCCGCTGGTAAAGACATTGTCATAGGCTTCCGCCAGCGCCTTGACCGCCGTTTCAATGGCGGATGCGTCGTCGCTGACAATGCGCACCTCTTTCAGGTCTATGCCATGTTTGGTCAGTTCACCGGCGAGGTAATGCATATTCGCATCTCGGGTGCGGCCTGAAAGGATTTCATCCCCGATCACTAGCATTGCAGCGGTTGGATTGGCCATGGCGCGTGCCCCCTCTTGATCGACCTTATGGGCAGGTATAGGCCCTGAGGCATGCGATTTGAAACCCCTCTTGTCCCCGCCCGCCTGATCCGACGCTACAAACGCTTCCTGGCTGATTGCACGTTGGAGGACGGGCGCGAGGTCACCGCCCATTGCGCCAATCCGGGCTCGATGATGGGTCTGGCTGAACCGGGCGAGAAAATCTGGCTGGAGCCCAATGACGACCCGAAGAAGAAACTGAAATACGGCTGGCGTCTGGTCGATCATGAGAATGGGCATTTTACCGGGGTTGATACCTCGGTTCCCAACAAAGCGCTGCGCGCGGCGCTGGAGGCTGGCGAGATTCCGGAACTGGCGGTTTATGAGACCATCCGCCCCGAGGTGAAATACGGCGAAAACAGCCGCATCGACTTTCTGTTAACCCAACCGGGCCTGCCGGATGCCTATGTCGAGGTCAAAAGCGTCACCCTGTCTCGCCAACCGGGACTCGCTGAATTCCCCGACAGTGTCACCGCCCGCGGCACCAAGCATCTGGGCGAACTGGCGGCGATGGCGGCACAGGGGCATCGCGCGATCATGCTGTATCTGGTGCAGCGCACCGATTGCGACCGGTTTGCGCTGGCCGCGGATATCGATCCCGCCTATGCGGCTGCGTTTGAGGTCGCGCAGACGCAGGGAGTAGAACGGCTGATTTACGGCACGCGCATTGCGCCCGACGAAATCGCTGTCGGCGAAAGGCTTCTGGCGTAACCCGGTTAAGACCGGATTTTATCTGTTGCGCCCGTTGCCATTTCCCGGTCCGCGCGTTTGACTATGCGCGTGTCACCCGCACCAACGATTTAACAGCCAGTCAGGGGAAAGCACTTGGAGTCCAATCAAGAAAAGCTAGTTGCCTTGCGGCAAGATTTTCACCGCTTTCCGGAACTTGGGTTCGATGAGACCCGCACCAAGGCCAAAGTAGCGGAATTTCTGCGCGATCTCGGATTGGACGTTCACGAGGGCGTCGGCGTCGTGGGGGTGTTGAAAGCGGGTACAGGCAACCGGGCCATCGGGCTGCGCGCTGATATGGATGCCCTGCCAATCCATGAGACCAGCCAGCACGATTACCCCTCGGAGACCGACGGCGTGATGCATGCCTGTGGGCATGACGGCCACATGTCGATGTTGCTGGGCGCCGCGCAGGAACTGGCTGCTGATCCCGTTTTCGATGGCACAATAGTTTTTGTGTTCCAGCCCAATGAAGAACACGGGCTCGGCGCGCGGGCGATGATTGATGAAGGGGTTCTGGAACAGTTTCCGGTGGACGAAATTTATGCCATTCACAACTTACCCGGCGCCCCTGTTGGGCAGGTATCGACGCGGACCGGGTTGATCTGTTCCTCAGAAAGCCTGTTCGAGATTGCCATCACCGGGCAGGGCGGCCATGCCTCGATGCCGCAAGCAGGGCGCGATGCGATCACCATTGGCGCGGACATGGTACAGGCATTGCAGACCATCGTATCGCGCAAACTTGCCCCCGGTGCCGGGGCAGTGGTGTCCGTGACCGAGTTTCTGACCGATGGGCAGCGCAATGTTCTGCCGGGACATGCGACTTTGAAAGGCGACGTGCGCGCCCGCAGCCCCGAAGACCGCATCACTATCGAGGGCCTGATGCGCGAAATCGCACGCGGTGTGGCCATCGCGCACGGGGTCTCGGTCGATGTCACGTTCAACACGGAATTCATCGAAACAATCAATGCCGAGGAACCCACACAGGCCGTTGTTCGGGCTGCACGATCCATCGGTGCCGATACCATCCCCGACCGCCAACCCATGAGCTTTTCCGAAGATTTCGCCCATTTCAGCGCGGCCGTTCCAGGCTGTTTTCTGCTGATGGGGAATGGCGAAACCGGACCGCATGGGCAACCGCTGCACTCCAGCGATTACGATTTCAATGATGAATTGCTACCCTTGGGGGCCGATTTCTGGACCGCGCTTGCGCGCGATCGTTTGCCCGCAAGGGACTGAACCGAAGCGGCCCCAATGGATGAGGGCGCAATAGGTTTCAGGCTTGCTGTTCCTCAGCATCGCCCGGCGCATCCAGAAACTCTGCCCACAACTCGGTATCCAATCCGTTCACAAACGGCTCGAACTCATCCGCCACCGCCTGCCAGCCCCCGACTGAGGCGGCATTGACGGGCTTACGCGCCTGCAGGTTACTGGCTGTCCTGATCGCGTTCGGCGATTGGTCCGGCGACAGCATCGCGTCCTCAAAGGACAGATCGCAAATCTGAGCCAGTTCTTTTGCGGTTTCTTCCAGATTGCCCACCAACGTCTCGTACCGAACGTCGTGAATCCGCCCCGGTAGAACCTTGTGCCAATGCTGCATATAGCGCTGATACCGGTTGGCCTCGGCTGCCATCCAGTCCAGGTCATGGGTGTAATACAACCCGCCTGCACCAAAATTCGCGCGCCACATGGACAGCGCAACATCGCGCGGGTCACGCAGGACGTTGACGATCACGGCATTGGGGAATGCATGCGCAATCTCGCCCAGAAAAGCGTAGTTGCCCGGTGCCTTGTCCACAAAAGCCACGGCCCCATCGGCCAACGACGGCAGCTTGCCCAAATAGTGATCAGCCAGCTTATGAGCCGCGCGCCATTCGGGCGATTGCGCTTCGGCCTGTCTGGCCCATTCGTGAACGGATGCCAGCTCACCCAAACCCTGAACAGCGGAGTGACGGGCCAAAATACGCTCGACCAGTGTGGTGCCCGACCGGGGTAGACCAACCACGAAAATCGGCCTGGCACTGTTCTTGGGTGGTATGGGCTCGGCTGCGGGCAGAGGGGCGGCCAGCCGTTTGTCGCATTCCTGTGCGCTGCGTTCTTCCCAGGAATCAAAACCCGCACGCTGCAGCAAATGAGCCTCGGACAAGTGCTGCATTTCAAGCGACGTGTTCTTTTCCCGGCGCGCCAGGCTGGCCGAAGCAAAGCAGAGCATCACGGCATCCTTCGGGTTTGCCACGCCACGCTCCTGCGCAGCTGCGATCTGCGTCTTCAGCGTCGCAGCATCCTCGAAGGTCAGGTTGGGCAACCCCGCCATCAGTTCAAGCGCCTCAGGGTGACCGGGCGCCAGCGCCAAGGCCGCGCGCAGGTTCTTTAACATCTCGCCAAGCTGGCCCAGACCCACCTGCGATCTGGCCAGACGTAACAGGCCGGGCAGAAACCTTGGGTTCTTTCGAACCAGCGCTGTCAGCACGTCCACAGCGCTATCCCATTGCTGCATCACGTCCAGTGCATCCGCCTTCAGAATTAGCGCATTCACATTGGCGGGTTCGCGTTTCAGGACTTTTTCGATGACGACAAGGGCTTTTTCCGCTTCTTGCACTTGCAGCAGGGCCAGCGCCTGAATGAACTGCTGCGCCGGGCTGAGAGGGCCACGTGCGCGGATTTTCTCCAGAAACTTCAAGGCAGCAGCCGGTTCACCGCCTTGAATCAAGCTCAGACCATAGTTCTGGATCAGTTCGGCATTGCCGGGGTCCAGCCGCCAAGCGCGTTCAAAATACATCTGGGCTTGCTTGAAGTTCTGTTGCTGAATTGCGCACAGACCGGCAATTCGGGGCAAGGCCGCAGCCTTAGGCCATTTCTTGGCCGCCTTGGTGGCACGTTTAAAGGCCTGATCCAGCCGACCAGCCTGGAGAAGCGCGCTGATATTGGTGATTTCGGCTCTCAACTGGTCTGCTTTTCTTTGCATTTGCACGCCTTCCCCTGTTTCGCGCAACCGCGCAGCCTTGCTTTGTGCTAGTTGAAAATTACCTGAGGGTCTATATGCGATCAGGTACCGGATCGGGCCCGGACTTGACATTACGACCCAACGCCCTCTGGTACTTTCTGCACAAGCAGCGTAAAAGGAGTGCTGCGCGAAACATTTGGAGCCTCGCATCCATGAAAGAACATCGTGGCCGTCTGACCAAGGATGGCATCCGCATCTATGAACAAGGTGACTTTGCTGGCATGCACGCGGCAGGGGCACTGGCTGCGCGGATACTCGACGATATTGCGGATCATGTCTTTCCCGGCCAATCCACCGGTGAGATCGACCGCCTGATCACCCAGATGGTCGAGGATGCAGGCGCGACGTCGGCCACCATTGGCTACAAAGGGTATCAGCACGCAAGCTGCATCAGCGTGAATCACGTGGTCTGCCACGGCATCCCCGGCGACAAGCGGCTGAAGGATGGCGACATCCTGAATATCGACGTCACCGTCATCGTTGACGGCTGGTTCGGCGATACTTCGCGCATGTTTGTGGCAGGCAAACTGCCCCGCAAGGCAGAACGCCTGATCCAGGTGACCCATGACGCGCTGTTCAAAGGCATCGAGATGGTCAAGCCGGGCAACACCTTCGGCGATATTGGCCACGCGATTCAGGCTTATGTCGAAGCGCACCGGATGAGCGTTGTCCGCGATTTCTGTGGCCACGGGCTGGGTCGCGTATTTCACGCCCCGCCCAACGTGCTGCACTATGGCCGTCCGGGGACCGGAGCGAAACTGGAAGAAGGTATGTTCTTCACCATCGAGCCGATGGTCAATCTGGGCCGACCCGAGACCAAGACACTGGCCGACGACTGGACCGCCGTGACCCGCGACAAGTCACTGTCGGCACAGTTCGAACATTCGGTGGGTGTGACGGCAGATGGAGTTGAGATCTTTACCCTGTCACCAGGCAACAAGTTTCACCCGACCTATTCGTCCTGATCGGCGGCCTGATCGCGCAGCAGTTTCAGCAGCAATGTCTCATCCCGCCACGGCGTCACGGCGTCGTGGATGAACACCGGCGCGCGCAGTGGTTTGCGTTCGGGGGCGGTGGCCGAGTCCGTATCCTGTGAAAGGGTCCAGATCGAAGGTGTCAGGGTGCGGTCCATGCCCCGGATGCTAACACGCCCGGGTCAGATTCCCAAAAGCCCCGGAACCTCGGTCATGTCGGTAAAAATCTCGGCCCCAAGCTCTGCCAGCGCCTCATCCTGCCCGTGTGGCGCATAGGCCAGACAGCGCATGCCCGCACGTTTGGCCGCCATCACGCCGTTCTGGCTGTCTTCGATCACCACCGGCGCGTGGGCCCCGAACTGATCGGCAGCCATCTGGAACATGACAGGGTCAGGCTTGGCCGTACCCAAAACATGGGCCGAATACATCGCCTCGCTAAAACGTTCCCACAATCCGTTCTGACCCAGAGTGATCTTCATCTTATCCGGGCTTCCGTTGGACGCCACGCAGAAGGGGATGCCCTTGGCGTCCAGCGCGGTCAGCAATTCCGGAATCCCCCGCACCAGATCCACACCTTGCCTCAGACGGTCATAGGTTTCTGCATAAACCTCATCGACCCAATCCTCGGGCAGGTTCGCACCCAGCGCGCGCGCCTTGTCGCGAACCCCGGTCATCGTGCCCCCAAGGAAAAACCCTACGCTGTCTTCCAGCGTCAGGTTCAACCCGTAGCGCCCAAGATTGTCGACCAGCACCTGATTGGACAGAGGCTCACTGTCCACCAGAACGCCGTCGCAATCGAAAATGACCAAATCGTGCATCTCTGCCCTCGTTGTTTTGCACTGTGCCTAGCGAACGGTGGGAACAGGTGCAAACCGGGCGTCAGCGTATCCTTGCCCGCAGGGTTTCAGCCTGAAACATTTCGCCACATCAATGAGAAATGCGTGTCGCCATATTTCCGGCTGTCATGCAGATCGAACCCCTGCGGCGCTGTCATGGGGCTGTTTTCCTCCCATACGATCAGCGCGTCATCGGCAATCCAGCCATTGGACAAGGCGGCGATGGCCTTTTGTCCCAGAGATTTTCCGTAAGGCGGGTCCAGAAAGATCAGGTCATAGGGCGCACCTTGATTTTCACCCAACCGCGTGGCGTCGCGGCGGATCAGGTCAGTTCGGTCGGCACAGCGGGTCAGGTCGATATTCTTGCGGATCAGCCCCTGCGCCACGCGCCCGTCATCCACAAACGTCACATGTGCAGCGCCGCGCGACAGCGCCTCAAGCCCCAGCGCGCCGGTTCCGGCAAACAGGTCCAGCACGCGCAGCCCGTCAAAGTCGATCTGATGACCCAACACGTTGAACAGGCTCTCGCGCACCCGGTCGGTGGTGGGACGCAGATGTGCGCCCGCATCCCCTTTGCCAACCGAGGCCAAGGCCCGGCCCCGGAACTCTCCGGCGATGATCCTCACGCTTTGAGCAGCGGTTTCAGATCCGCATCAGGGTCGGCAACCACGGCCGGATCAGCGGTTTTGCCCGCCTCAATCAGGCGCTTGCCAACCATATACGCGCGCGGATCATTCATCGCGTCCACCGCGATCAGCTGATCGCCATTGTAATACCAGAAGGACACGGTCTGACCCTCGCCCTGACGGGTCACCACGCGGTCATAGCCGGTGTTCAGACCCGCGATCTGCAGTTTGACGTCATACTGATCCGACCAGAACCAAGGCGTCGCGACATAGTCCTTGGCTGCGCCCAGCATGTTCTGGGCTACGATCTCGGCCTGATCAATCGCGTTCGGCACGCTTTCCAGACGAATACGGGCGTCGCCATGTGGGAAGGACGCGCAATCCCCTGCTGCCCAGATCGACGAATTCGATGTACGACCATGCGCGTCAGTCTTGATGCCGTTGTCCAGCTCTAGCCCCGCCATCTCGGCCAGTTGGGTTGATGGGACGATGCCCACACCAACAACAACAAAATCGACCTCGATCTCGGTGCCGTCGGTCAGAACCGCACCAACCACATTGCCGTTGTCGCCCACCAGGCGATCCAACCCGACACCTTCGCGGATATCGGCACCATATTCACTGTGCAACGCGCGGAAGTAATCGCTGGTCTCGGGCGCGGCGACCCGTTGCAGGATGCGGTCAGCCATCTCGACCAGAGTAACCTTGACCCCGCGCTTGGCGCAGACAGCCGCGGCCTCAAGCCCGATATAGCCGCCGCCTACGATCAGGGCGCGCGCGCCATCTTTCACGCGGGGCTCCATCTCGTCGATATGGGCCAGATCGCGCACCACGTGGACACCTTTAAGATCGCCGCCAATCGCAGCAGGCAGGTAGCGCGGGTCCGACCCGGTGGTCAGGGCCAGTTCGTCATATGCGATGACCTCATCCCCCACGGTCACGGTTTTGGCCTGCGGATCAATCGCCGTCACGCGCTGACCCAAACGCAAGGTGATATTGCTCTCGGCATAGAAGCTTTCGGGCCGCAGGAACAGGCGCTCCAGCTCCATTTCACCCAGCAGATAAGCCTTGGACAGCGGCGGGCGCTGATAAGGCAGATGCGGCTCGGCCCCGATCAGAGTAATCTCCCCTTCGAACCCGTCTTTGCGCAGCCTGGCAACAAGCGACGACCCCGCCTGCCCGGCACCGATGACGACAATATGGCTCATGTTCCTCCCACCGTGTCGAATTCCCGTGGTCTCATCCACGCGACCACCTATATTGCGGCTGAGCCCGACTCTGCAAATCCAAACGACAGGAGCTTAAAAAATGATTTCAACAGGTGAGACACTGCCCGACGCCACACTGACGCAACTGGGCGCAGACGGCCCCGAAGAGGTGCGGATTTCGGACAAAACCAAAGGGCGCAAAGTGGTGATCTTTGCGGTGCCCGGCGCATACACGCCGACCTGCAGTTCGGCCCATGTGCCCAGCTTCATTCGCACCAAAGACAAGTTTGCCGCCAAGGGCGTGGATGAGATCATCTGCGTTTCGGTCAACGACCCGTTTGTTATGAAAGCCTGGGGCGAGGCCACAGGCGCGGCCGATGCGGGCCTGACTATGCTGGGCGATGCATCAGCCGAATTCACCAAGGCCATTGGCATGGAATTCGACGCCCCGCCCGCCGGACTGTATGCCCGGTCCAAACGCTATGCCATGCTGGTCGAAGACGGCAAGGTCACTGCGCTGAACCTGGAAGAAAGCCCTGGCACCTGCGAGATTTCGGCGGGCGAAACTCTGCTGGATGCAATCTGATCCTGCGCGCGGCCCCGGGTCACCTCGGGGCCACAAACGCTATTTAACTTGATGCAACGCCCTGATCAGCCAATAGTTGTGGCATACAATCAGGGAGTTCATTGATGAAACTGAAAGTATTCACTCTATTACTGGGCACGGCGGGGGCATTGGCCGCCTGCGGCCCGGCACCCACCCCTCAACAACAGGCGGCGCGGCAGCATGAAATCGCATGTCTCAGCGGATCACTGGGCGGTGCGCTAATCGGCGGCGCGATCGGCAATCAGTTCGGTGGCGGATCAGGCAAATCCATCCTGACCGCGGCGGGCGCGGCCGCTGGCGCGATTGAAGGCAACAGATACGCATGCTGAGGAGAGCCGAGATGACACGTGGAATTTTGATTGCTGCCGCCCTTGTGCTGGCCAGTGCAGCCACCGCCGAAACCGTGGGCGAGTTGCATGAAAACGAACTGAAAGCCATCGACAAGAACAATGACGGTTTCTTATCCCGTGACGAGTTCGATGCCTTTTCCGATTATGCCTTTCAGGAAATGGATGACGACAAGAACGGCACGCTGGGCTTGGACGAAGCCAAACCGTTTCTGGACATAAAACAGTTTCAGGACGTTGACCGCGACAATGATGACTTTATCTCTCGGGCGGAATACGACGCGCAGATGAACGACGATTTCAACGCGGCGGATAAGAACGGCAACGGTCAACTGGACTAGCAACAGGAGCGCACGATGAACAAATGGATCAGTTTGGGTGCGCTTTTTCTGCTTGTAGCGTGTGATGCGCCGCAAGCGCCGCTGGTGACCGGACCAGACGGTCTAGAACGAATTCAGATCAATACATCCGGACTGACCTGTTACAAAACCCGCTGTCTGGATATTAACCCGGCCGCGCGCAGTGTCCGTCAGATCGGAAACCGGACGACCGGCATTCCGCGCAACATCGATGTAAGCAGTGGCACAGTAACACCCGCCGAGTTCGAGCAGATGGGCATTACCGCATCGCTTGCGGGCGGGGTCGGGTCAGGCAACCGCTAGCACAGGCTGTCCATCTTGCGCGCCAGCTTTGCATCCAGCGCCGAAATGCCACCAACATCATGGGTGGCCAGCGTCACTTCGACGGTGCGATAGACGTTGGACCATTCGGGGTGGTGATTCCACTTTTCAGCAAAAATAGCCACCTGCGTCATCCAGCCAAAGGCATGCACGAAATCTTCGAAGATAAAGGTCTTGGTGATCGCATCCCGGTCTTCGACCATGGTCCAGCCGTTGTTGAACAGCGGGTCCAAAAGCGGTCCGCGAGTCTCGGGCGACAATAGTTCGGTCATTGCTGTTCCTCCGGGTTCGATTTCCTGAACGGGCCGTATTCCGTCAGAATCTCAATCTCTTGTCCCACTGCGTGGGCCTCGGCGTCCAGATATTTCTTGATCGCATCGGCAAAGCCGGGGTCGGCGACCCAATGCAAGCTATGCGTGCGCATAGGCAGATAGCCCCGCGCCAGCTTGTGTTCGCCTTGCGCGCCAGCCTCGACACGGGCCAATCCTTCGGCAATGGCAAAGTCGATCGCCCTATAGTAGCACAATTCAA
This sequence comes from Ruegeria sp. ANG10, assembly GCF_040705255.1. Taxonomy (NCBI): domain Bacteria; kingdom Pseudomonadati; phylum Pseudomonadota; class Alphaproteobacteria; order Rhodobacterales; family Roseobacteraceae; genus Ruegeria; species Ruegeria sp. ANG10. The sequence goes on along the minus strand of NZ_JBFCVU010000010.1, from coordinate 102,492 downwards.
AATGCAGGCAGGGGTGATGTTCGACGCAGCCCCAATAGCGGCCATAAAGCGTTTCGCGTCCAATGAAATTCAGTGCCCCGGCAATCGGATAGCCATTGCGTTCCGCCAGAACCAACGCCATATCATCCGTCATGGTTTCCTGAGCGATATCAAAGAATTGCCGCGTCAGGTAAGGTGACCCCCATTTCCGTGCACCAGTGTCCTGATAGAACCGCCAGAACGCGTCCCAATGTTCCGGGCGCAAGTCATCACCGGTTAATGTGCAAATTTCACCGCCAAAACCGCAGGCTTGCGCACGTTCCTTGCGGATATTCTTGCGCTTGCGCGAGGACAAGGCCGCCAGAAACCCGTCAAAATCTGCATACTGATCGTTGAGCCAGTGAAACTGTTGCGACTGGCGCAGCAACAGGCCCATTTGCTCACCCGCCAGCGCCTCGTCCTCGGTGCAGAACGTGGCATGAACCGAAGACACCCGGTTATCGGCTGCAATCTGTACCGCCCCTTGCACCAGGGCAGACATGCCCGGTACCTCGTACCCCGGTCGCACCAGAAACCGCCGCCCGGTAGCCGGGGTGAACGGCACCGCAATCTGCAGTTTGGGATAATACCGCCCGCCGGCGTTTTCATAGGCATGAGCCCAGCTGTGGTCGAAGATATATTCGCCCTGACTGTGCGATTTGGCGTACATCGGCGCAGCCGCGATCAGCATCCCATCCAAATAAGCCGTCAGGTATTGCGGCTGCCAACCAGTGCCACGCCCGACCGAACCACTGTTTTCCAGCGCCAGCAGGAATCGATGCGTGGTAAAGGGATCAAGCGGCCTCCCTCCGTCGGCGGCTTCGGGGCAGGCGCAGGCATCCCATTCGGTCGCAGAAATCTGCGAAAGCGATCCCAGAACCTGAACTTCGATTTGCGCCTGATCCATGTGCCCTCCGCGTCTGATCTTTATCTGTGACACCGAGGGGCAGGTTCAACCCGGATGTGGCGCCAAATACCCTTCGAAGGTCACGTTATCGGCAACCGTTCGGGCCTGAGCCTCTTGCTCGGCCGAGCGTACGGTCCAACACAGAACCGGCACGCCGCGCGCTTTCAGTTCGGCCACGCGGGGGCGGGACAGATCGGCGACCTCATGGCTGATAAAGCTGGCGCCGACCCTGTCGAAATCGGGTATGTCGCGCAGGTGATCGCAGACCTTCTGCGGCAACAACTCGACCTTGGGCTGGTAAGAACAGGTCACCAAACCGCGCGGCAGATGGGGGGCAAGACGCGCCAGTTCGGCCACGCTGTTGGGATTGAAAGACATCAAGGCCACCGGTCCGTCATACCCCTGCAAGGCCCGCACTGCGTCAGCCTCAAGTGATCCGACATTGGGACCCATCGCGCCGTCCTGATCCTTGAACTCGATCAGCAGGGGAACCTTGCCGTCCACCAGTGCAAGCACGTCGTCCAGCGTCGGAATACCATCATCAGCATGCAGCAGCTGCGTCGCCTGCGCCTGTGTCGCCGTCACCTGCTGAATGGGGCCGGGTTGCCCGGTCAGGCGTGTCATGTCGTAATCATGAAACACCATTGCCCGGCTGTCCGAGGTCCGCTGCAGATCAATCTCGATCCCATACCCGGCCTCGACAGCGGCACGGATGGCCGCCCGGCTGTTTTCCGGGCGGTTTTCCGAAAGGTCATGCAGCGCCCGATGCGCGATCGGGGCCTGCAGGAATACAGACGGCAAAGGCGGTGTCATTGAACCTCGAAAATACCTTCGATTTCGACGGCCACGCCCAGCGGCAGTGCCGCGGCGCTGACGGCCGAGCGGGAATGACGGCCAGCCTCGCCCAGCGCCTCGACCAGGAAATCCGACGCCCCGTTGATCACCTGGGGCTGTGCTGTGAAATCGGCGGTCGAGTTCACGAAACCGGTCAGCTTGATCACTTTCACCAGCTTATCGATGTCACCGCCACAGGCTGCCTTGACCTGCGCCAGCAGATTGATGGCGCAAACCTTCGCGGCAGAGGCACCGGCTTCGATTTCCATGTCATCGCCCAACTTGCCGGTGATCAGATCGTCATCCTTGGAAATCTGGCCCGAGACATAGACGATGTTGCCCACCCGAACGAAGGGCACGTAGTTCGCCGCTGGCGCAGGCGCGTCCGGCAGGGTGACGCCCAGGCTTTCCAGTTTTGCTGCGATGCTCATGAAGTTTCCTCCCAATCTTTGAGTCGGAGCGAAGCTAACCGGGAAGACCGGGATCGGAAAGTACGAAAACGGGGATGGACGACCCAGAGCGGTCAGCGTAACTCTTCCTATGCCGAACAGTTGAACCTGTACCACTTTACGTAAGTACGTCGCACAGGTTAAACGCTTGTTGTTTCATACTGGTTGCGAAACGTATATGTGACATCGGATTGGGCCGTGTTAAGTGGCCACAGGCAGTATTGATTGATAGTTCGGGTCCAATGAACCCGAATGTTTAGGAGTGGCAAAGACCGTGTTGAGCAGACCCCGCCTTAAGCACCTGATCGCCCTGTCCGTGATGGGATTTCTTAGCGCCTGCGCCACGCGACCACCGGAAGGGGCGCCGCCGAATGAGGTATTCGATCCCTATGAGAACACCAACCGCGGCATCCACAAGTTCAATCTGGGCGTCGACCGGTTTCTGTTCCGTCCGGCATCGAAAGGCTATGTCAAGATCGTGCCCGATCCGATGGTGACCAGCTTTAACCATTTCGCCGAAAACCTGACGATGCCCGGGCAGGCACTGGACTATCTGTTGCAGGGCAATGTCAAACAATCCGGCAACGCATTGCTGCGTTTTGTGGTCAATACCACTGTGGGCGGCTTGGGCTTGTCTGACCCCGCCGACGAGTTGAACCTGCCGCCTGTGGATACCGATTTCGGCGAAACCCTGCATATCTGGGGCGTTGGCGAAGGTGCGTATGTCGAACTGCCCTTTTACGGACCGTCAACCCAGCGCGATGCGATCGGTGTTGTGGTTAACCTCTTCTCTAACCCGATCAATTTCTCTCCGGTGCGTCCGGTCGATAATATTGGTGTATATGCCGAGGTTGTCCGCCGCATGGGTGATCGGGGCCGGTTCTCAGACACGGTGGATTCGATCCTGTATGAAAGCGCTGACAGCTATGCGCAGGCACAGACAATTTTCATTCAGAACCGCCGATTTGAACTGGCACGCGATGATGAGGACGCCTATCTGGGTCTGTATGATGACCCTTATGCAGATATCGGGACTGACCCAGTCAGGGACCCCTACCTAGACCCCTACGAGGACCCCTATGCCGAATAACAATCTGAATAGACGCGGTTTTATCGCCACCGGCCTGGCCGGATTGGCACTGACCGCCCTGCCCGCTTTTGCCCAGACCGAAGCCAGCGCCAAGGCGTTGGTTGTCAGTGTCGTGGACGATATCAACCGCGTGATCGCCTCGGGCAAACCTGAAAAGGCGATGATCCGTGATTTTGAAAAGATCTTCGTGCAATATGCCGACGTGCCGATCATGGCGCGCTATGTGCTGGGGGCCGATGGCCGATCAGCCAGCCCCTCGCAGATCAAGCAATTCACCAGCGCGTTTCAGGGCTATATTTCCAACAAATATGGCCGCCGCTTCCGTGAATTCATTGGCGGTCAGGTCACCGTTCGCAATGCCCGTAAGATCAAGGCAGGCTATGAGGTACGCACCTCGGTCAAGTTGCAAGGCTCATCCCCGTTCGAGGTAACCTTCCTGGTGTCGGACAAATCGGGCCGTGACAAGTTCTTCAACATGTTCATCGAAGGTGTGAATATGCTGCTGACCGAACGGACCGAGATCGGTGCCATGCTGGATGCGCGCGGCGGTGATCTGAACCGTCTGATCAAGGATATGAAGCGGAACAAGGTCAGCTGATCCGGTTCACAAATTGAAAAAAGCCGCGCGATTGGGTTCGCGCGGCTTTTTTGTTTAGTTCAGCCGTTCGCCGGTTTCCTTGGCGAAGTAGGACACCTTGCTCATGTCAAAGGCCAGGTTCAGCATCTTGCCCGCCTGCGCGCTGGTTTCCGCGTGCAGACGCGCAGTGACCTGCTTGCCACCCAGTTCCGAGACCACATAGGTATCCGCGCCCGCCGGTTCGACCATATCGACCATACAGGCGGCCTCTTGCACGCCGTCGCCTGCGCGGAATCCGGCCTCGGCAATGTCTTCGGGGCGAAGGCCCAGAATCACATCCTTGGGCAGCGACAGATCGCGAGCATCGTTCAGAACCAGTGTCTCGCCCGTTTCGCGGGCAATGGCGATCTGTGTGCCCGGCCCGCCTTTGGACGCCTGCGCCGGGATCAGGTTCATCGCAGGTGAGCCCATGAAGTCGGCCACAAACAGGTTGGCCGGATTGTTGTAGATCTCGGCCGGGCTGCCGATCTGCTGCACAATCCCGCCTTTCAGAACCACGATCTTGGTCGCCAGCGTCATCGCCTCGATCTGATCATGGGTCACGTAAACGATCGAGGCGTCCAGCGTCTGGTGCAGCTTCTTGATCTCGGTCCGCATTTCGACCCGCAGCTTGGCGTCGAGGTTGGACAGAGGCTCGTCAAACAGGAACAGCTTAGGATCGCGCACCAGCGCCCGACCCATCGCCACCCTCTGACGCTGACCGCCTGACAACTGGCTCGGACGGCGGTTGAGCAGCGGTTCGATCTGCAGCAACGAGGCAACCTCGTTCAGCTTGGCCTCCTGCGTCGCCTGATCGACCCCGCGCACCTTCATGCCAAAGGTGATGTTCTTGGCCACCGACATGGTTGGGTACAGAGCATAAGACTGGAACACCATTGCGATGTCGCGATCCTTGGGGCTGACATGGGTCATGTCCTTGCCCCCGATGGATAGCGTACCGCCCGTGATTTCCTCCAGCCCCGCGATACAGTTCAGCAGGGTGGACTTGCCGCAGCCCGAAGGGCCGACCAGCACCAGGAAATCGCCCGGTTCAATCGAAATGTTGATGTCCTTCAGAACCTCGGTCGCGCCGTAATTCTTGTACAGATTTTTGATATCGAGGATGGGAGCCATGGGTTATCCCTTCACTGAGCCAGCGGTCAGACCGCGGATGAAATACTTACCGGCGACGACATAAACGAGCAGCGTCGGCAACCCCGCGATGATCGCGGCGGCCATGTCGACGTTGTACTCTTTGACGCCGGTGGTGGAGTTTACGATGTTGTTGAGCGCCACGGTCACTGGCTGCGTACCCGCCTGGCTGAACGACACGCCGAACAGGAAGTCATTCCAGATCTGCGTGAACTGCCAGATGACGGTCACCACGATGATGGGCAGCGACAGCGGCAGGAAGATCGACCAGAAAATCCGCAGGAACCCGGCCCCATCCACGCGGGCCGCCTTGGTCAGCTCGGCCGGAATGGTGACATAGTAGTTGCGGAAAAACAGCGTGGTGAAGCCCAGCCCATAGATCACGTGGACGAAGATCAGGCCCGGGATGGTCCCGGCAATTCCCATCATGCCCAGCAGTCGCGCCATCGGCAACAGCACAACCTGAAACGGGATAAAGCAGCCAAACAGCATCAGCGAAAAGATGATGTTGGCCCCTTTGAACCGCCATTGCGCCACGACATAGCCATTCAGCGCGCCAAGCAGGGTGGACAGGGCCACCGCAGGCACCGCGATCAGGACCGAGTTCCAGAAGTATGGCCGCAGCCCTTCACACTGGATACCGGTACAAGCCCCGGACCAAGCGGTTTTCCAGGCGTCAAAGCTGACTTCTCGCGGCAGCGAGATCAGGCTGCCTGTGCGAATTTCCTCTAGGCTTTTCAGCGACGTGGTCAACATCACGAAAAGCGGCATCAGGTAATACAGCGCGAACAGGCCCAGCAGGACATAAAGCAACCAGCGCAAGGCGATCTTGCCCGTGGCGCTTTGAGTGCGGGTTTGGGTTTGGGGCATCGACAGATCAGTCATTTTTCGCCCTCAGCTCTGAGTAAAGATAGGGAACCACGATGACAAAGACGACCAGCATCATGATCATCGCGGACGAGGCCGCCTGACCGATGTCACCGCGCGAAAACGCCATGGCGTACATGTAGGTGGCTGGCAGATCGGTTGCGTAGCCGGGACCGCCGCCCGTCAGGGCGATGACCAGGTCAAAGCTCTTGATCGCGAGGTGCGCCAAAACGATGAAAGCGGACAGGAAGATCGGGGCCATCGAGGGGATGATGATCGCCGTATAGATGCGCCACGTGGGGATCCCGTCGACCTGGGCCGCCTTGATGATCTCACCATCCACAGACCGCAGCCCGGCCAGAAACAGCGCCATAACAAAGCCCGAACTTTGCCAGATCGCGGCGATCACGATGGTGTAGATGGCGTAATCCGGGTTCACCAGCCAGTCGAACTCGAAATTCGGGAAACCCCAGCCCTGCACCATGGATTCAATGCCCAGCCCAGGGTTCAAAATCCACTTCCACGCCGTACCCGTCACGATCATCGACAGCGCCATCGGGTACAGATAGATGGTGCGGATCGCGCCTTCGACACGGATCTTCTGATCCAGCAGAATGGCCAACAGCAGGCCCAGCACCATCGCAATCACGATGAACAGCGCGCCAAAGATATACAGGTTGTTGATTGCCGTATCCCAGCGGGGCGAGTCGAACAGGCGTTCATATTGGATGAAGCCCTTGATCTCGTATTTCGGCAACAATTTCGATCGGGTCAGCGACACCCATGCGGTCCATCCGATAAACCCGTAGACAAAGATCAATACGGCGATGAACGAGGGTGCCAGCACCACCTTGGGCAGGTGGTTTTCCAGCCATTCGGACATTTTTTCCTCCGGGGAAAGATGCTCTGCCCCTCACTATAGGGGGCAGAGCGTGTTGGATCAGTAGCTGTTTGCCACCGCGTCCGCCAGTTGCTGAACCGCGTCAGCCGAGGACATATCCGAGTTGAAGTGTGCGGTCACAACGTCTGTGATCGCACCGGACTGCGACCCGCGCAGCGCCATACCATGGGCATAGGAAGGCAACAGCGAACCTGCATCCGAGGTTGAGCCCATGTCTTCGGCCGACAGGTTGGCGCAAATGTCGAAGTCATCCAGCGCTACATCGGTGCGTGCCGGGATCGAGCCCTTGTTCAGGTTGAACACCTTCTGGAAGTTCGGCGCCACAATCAGCTTGGCCAGCAGGTCCTGTCCTGCTTTCTTGTCATCTCCGTCCACGTCGAACATGGCAAAGCTATCAACGTTGTACAGATAGCCGTCACCGGGGGTCGAGGCGCACAGGAAATCTTCACCGGGCTTCTTGCCGGCTGCCAGGAACTCACCCTTGGCCCAGTCACCCATGATCTGGAAGGCTGCTTCGCCGTTCATGACCATCGCTGTTGCAAGGTTCCAGTCGCGGCCCGAGAAGTTCTCGTCCACATAGCCGCGCAGGGTACGCATCTGATCAAAGACCTGAACCATCGTGTCCGAGGTCAGCGCCTCGGGGTCCAGATCGACCAGCGCTTTCTGGAAGAACTCGGGCCCGCCGATACCCAGAACCACAGTTTCAAAGACGGTCGCGTCCTGCCATGACTGGCCACCATGGGCCAGCGGGATCACACCGGCAGCCTGCAGCTTATCAGCAGCAGCGTTGAACTCGTCCCAGGTGGCCGGCATTTCGATGCCATTTGCGGCCAGAACATCAGCATTGGCCCAGATCCAGTCTACGCGGTGTACGTTCACCGGTGCGGCGCACCATGTGCCCTCGCACTTCATATGATCTGCGATGGATGCGGGCAGCACATCCGCCCAGCCTTCGGCGTCGGCAACGGATGAGATATCGGCCAGAACGCCCTCTTCGTACCATTCCTGAATTGCAGGGCCTTTCAGCTGAACTGCGGTCGGCGCGTTTCCGGCCAGCACCCGGGCACGCAACGCAGTCATGGCCGCGTCACCGCCACCACCAGCAACCGGCATATCGGTCCAGGTTCCGCCGTTCGACGCGAACTCTTCCTGCAGAACGGCAACCGATTTGGCCTCACCGCCCGAAGTCCACCAATGCAGAACTTCGGCCTGTGGCTCGGCCAGAACCGATGACCCGGCCACAACGGCCAAAGTCGATACGGTGGCGAATGCAAAATGCTTCATGGTCTGTCTCCTCCCTAGAGAACTTAGTGACTGCTGATGCAGCGATGCCCGTTATTCTGAGACCAGTTCGTCATCTGGCAACGCTGAATCCGCGCCAAAGCCCGGCAACCACCCAAAAATTCACTGCTTTTGTTACAGCGTGTTACGTTGACATTGAATCTGTTTCAGTTCGTTACAATGGATGATGTCGGAGGAGCAGAAACTGGGAGGACAAACCGCGTGAGCATTCCGCGACTATTGGTGGTGGATGACGACCCTGAAATGCGGTCGATGATGACTCAGTTCCTGCATCAGAACGGGTTCATCGCTCTGCCCGCCAGTTCCGAGGCTGAAATCCGCAACCACCTGACAGCGGGACGAATCGACCTGATCCTGCTGGATGTGATGCTGGGGGATGAAAACGGGGTCGAGATCTGCGCCCGCCTGCGGGTGGAACAAGATGTGCCGATCATTCTGGTCTCGGCCCTGTCCGCCGACCATCAGCGTATGGCGGGGTACGAGGTCGGGGCCGACGACTATATCGCCAAGCCATTCAACCCGCAGCTGATGCTGGCGCGGGTTCGTGCGGTGATGCAACGCGCCCGGCGCACACCGTCGCTGGCCTATCGCCGCCGCACGCACAGTTTTCGGTTCAACGACTGGGCCTATGATGGCAAACGGGATGAGGTGCATTCCCCCGAAGGCTACCTGGTCCCTCTGTCGCAACGGGAAACTGCGCTGCTCAAGGTTTTGCTGGCCAACCCGCACATCCCCCTGACCCGGGATGAGATCGCCGCTGCGCTGGACGTCACCGGCAGCGCCGACAAGCCCGAGGCGCAGGGTCGCGCCATCGACATGCTGGTCGGTCGGTTGCGTTCGAAAATCGAGGTCAACCCGAAAGACCCGCAGATGCTGCGTACCGAACGCGGGGTCGGCTATGTCTTTGCGGCCGAAGTGTCGGTGGAAGAGGACGCATGACCGCGCGCGCGCCGCGCCTGCGCAGCCTGGGCTGGATCTGGACAGGGGCCGCCTTTGCCTCGGGGCTACTCTCCGCCGGGCTGTGGTTTGCTTCGGCCCGCGCCTGGGACGACTTTCTGACCCGCGCCTATGTCGCAGGGTTTTCCGTCTATGAAGAGTTGCGGGTCAGCAAAATCCCCCCGCCGGGGATCACGATCACCCCCTTGTCCCGCGAAGCTGCGCAGTTGGCCGATGCCGGGCGGTTCGAGCAACTGCCCGGCCTGTCAGACCGCAGCTTTGTCACCAATCTGTCGATCCTGACCGACAACACCGCCCCCCTTGCCGGGCGTGAACTTACAATCGCGGTGATGTCCGACCGGCTGGTTTATCCGGTGTCTGATCTTCTGTCCCGCGTTGACCAGACCGGGGCCGAGAAGATGGGCAATCTGACCCGCCTTCTGGCCACCTATTGCAGCGAGCCTATCCTGGTCGCACGGTTAGGACACAGGGGCTGGCAGCAGGTGGACGGCACCGATATCTGGGGCTGCAAGGCCGCCCCCGCCGACCTGCGCCTGCCGGCAATTCTGGCCGCCATTGTGGCTTTGGCGGTCATTTTGACATCGATCGGCAATGTCTCGGACAGCTTCACCCGGTTTTCCAACGCCCTGCGCGACCGCAGGCGTCGGGGCGGGCCGAGCAGCTATGATGCCGACGGCCCGGTGGAACTGCGCGACATCGTGTCAGCCGTGAACGATCATCTGGAAGCCGAGCGCATGCAGCTTGAAAAACGCGCCACCGTTTTGTCCGGCGTCAGCCACGATCTTGGCACCCCTGCCACGCGTGTTCGCCTGCGCGCGGCCCTGATCGCGGATGACGAGCTGCGCGAAAAGCTTGAGGCCGATGTGGATCAGATGACGGGCATGATCGAAAGCGTGCTGACCTATACGCGCTCGGAACTCAGCGTTGAAGACCCCCGTCAGATTTCCCTGACCGCGCTGGTTGAGTCTGTGGTCGCTGATTATCAGGACATGGGCCTGCCTGTTACCCTGAAGAAAATCGCCCCAGTCGCTGTCGAAGGTGCGCCCTCGGTCTTCATGTCCCGGCGTGGGCACGGATCATTGCCGGAAACACGGCGGATGCTGGTGATGGGGCGGCCAATCTCTCTGAAACGGGCGCTGACCAATCTGATCGACAACGCCCTGAAATACGGCCGCCATGCCGAGGTGCAGCTGGAAACCGACGCCCGCACCGCGACCATCACGGTCGAGGACAAGGGTGCCGATCTGTCTGTCACTGATATCGAAAACCTGATGGCACCGTTCCGGCGCGGATCGAACATCGGATCCTCAGACGGGTTCGGTCTGGGTCTGACAATCGTGGCCACGATTGCCGAACAGCATGGCGGCTCCCTCAGTTTTGAGGCCGGGGATCAGGGCTTGCGTGCGCGGCTGCAAATCACCCGGCAGTGATACCTCATGTCATATAGCTGCGCACCAACGCCCCGGCGATCAGCGACCAACCGTCCGCAATGACAAAAAACGCCAGCTTGAATGGCAGAGACACCGTCGCAGGCGGCACCATCATCATTCCCATCGACATAAGTACCGCGGCCACAACCAGATCAATGATCAGAAACGGCAGGAAAATCAGAAAACCGATCTGAAAGGCGCGTGCAATCTCGGACAGCATGAAGGACGGCATCAGGATCGAGAGCGGCGCCTCGGGCGTCAGGGCGATAGCGTCGCCACCAGGTCGCAAGGCCGCCATCGCGTGAAACGTATCCGGGTCCAGCCGCGCGGCCATAAAGGCTCGGAAAGGCTGAATGGCAATCTGTAACGCGGGTTCGACCGCCATGGTTTCTTCGACCATCGGTCGAATACCGGTGGCCCAGGCCTCGGAAAATACGGGCTCCATGATGAAATAGGTCAGGAACATCGCCAGGCTGACGATCAACATGTTCGGTGGCGATTGCTGCAATCCGATCCCTTGACGCAGAATGGCTAGAACGGTGATCAGAAACGGGAAACAAGTGACCATGATCGCCAACCCAGGTGCCAGGCTGAGGATTGTGATCAACAGGATCAGCTGGATGGTCCGCGCCGAGATCAACCCCCCCTCGCCCAATGACAGCGACAGCTCTTGCGCCGCAGCCAGGGACGGGGACAGCGTCGCCAGCGCAACAACCAACCAAAGCAGACACCGCATCAACCGATCCCGTTCTGCAAATCCGCAATCTCTGTCAGGCGCACAGCAAGTTGGCCTGCCTGATCGCCCTCCATCTCTTCCAGCAGGCCGCGGGCGACCAGTTGGTCTCCGACATACAGGTCAACTGGGTCATCGATCCGCTTGTCCAGCGTCAGCACGGCGTTCTCACCCATGTTCAGCAGGTCGCGGATCAGCGGGCGCGCACGCCCGACCGAGACCGTGACCTCAATCGGGACGGCTTCGAACGGGTTGGCTTTTTCGGGTTTTGGGGTCTGGGGGTCACTCATGGTTCACTGCCTCTTTTGCCTCAAATACATATGCGTCAAATGCCCCTGCGACCGCGGCGAGCAGACCGCTGCAATCCACCTCTCGCTGGGATGTACCGACCTGTAGCCGGGCCTGTCCGGGCTCCAGCGAGGGGTCCTCGATCACGCGGGTAGGCGCGGACAGCTCCTGCGGCAGCAGGGCTTCCACTTCAGTGGCGCGCCCTTCGGGCACAAAGATCTGCATGGGTTGGCCGATCTGTTCCTGCGCCATATCGGTCAGTTGTTCGGCCAGCCGGGCGGCAAATCCACGATCCAGCGTTTCGGGCAGGACAGCGTTCACCAGGCTCTGGAACATCGGCTCTAGCGACAGGGTCATTCGGGTGACGGCCTCGTGATAGGTAAAGGACATATCCTCCAGCGACCTGGCCAGCCCGTCCGAGACCTGACCCCGGCTTTGTTCCTGCGCCTGAACCGCGTCTTCCCAGCCGGCGCTATAACCTTGCTCGAACGCTGCCAGCCGCTGTTCTTCCAGCGCGTCCTCGTCCAGCAGGTGCAGCTTGCCGCCGCCGGCTTGCAGCGTGAAATCCTCAAGAAGATGAGCAATCGACATCAGACACGCTCCTCACCTTCTTCAAGCCAGCTGCGCAGGATCTCGACGGTCTCTTCCTGTTTATCGCCGATCATAGCCCGCAACCGGTCGACCGGATCAGCGCCCGCCTGCGCGGCCAGCGCCGGGACGTCGCCAGCGGCGGTCTGGCCCGGCAGCGCGGTAAATTGCCCGTTTTCGTCAGTCGCTATCTCGCCGGTCAGAATGGCCTCGGGCTCAGGAGGTGCCCCGGCGGACAGCAAGGCCGGGGTCATCGCCGGTTTGGTCAGGATCGGACGAATCACGAAGAGCCCAAGCACAAGCGAGACAATCGCCAGCACTGCCATCTGGATCAGCGACATCGCGTCGAAATGAACCTTTTGCCAGATCGAGGCCGCAGCCATTGTGCCCTGCGGCTCTACCACCGGCAGATCCAGCGATTTCAGGGTGATGACGTCCCCGCGTTCGGCGTCGAACCCCACGGCCGAGGCCACAAGCTCCTTCAAGGCCTCCATCTCGGTTTCGGGCATCGGCTCAAATGTCTCGACTCCGGTCGCATCCACGGACCGTGTGCCGTTGACCAGAACCGCAACCGTCAGACGCTTGATCGCACCGGGGGCATTGTGAACCTCCAATTCGGTTTCCGAGACCTCGTAGTTCACCCGCTCCCGCGTCTGCGTCGCGTTCGAATTCGATTCGTCTCCACCCGCGCCATCGCCATCCGGCAGGTTCGAGGCCACGGTGACATCGGCAGATTGGTTGCGGGCACTGTCCGAGCGTTCCTCGATATCGGTGCTGATGGCAACACGGCCATTGGGGTCGAAACGGCGTTCGCGGATGGATTCGGTTTTGGTCACTGTATCAACGCTGACCTCAACAACCGCGTTGCCCGTGCCAACGCGCGCCTCGACCAATCGCATCACACGCTCGCGCAACTGGCGCGCCTTGTCATCTGCCGTATCAGCAGCGACTGCGGTCTCCTGCGCGCCGATCACCGCCCCGTTCGAATCAACCACGGTGACATTCTCGGGTGCCAGGCCGCTGACGGCAGACGCCACCAGAAACCGTATCGCCTTGGCCTGATCGGATGTGATCTGCGCCCCCGACGGCACCAGATAGACCGAGGCCGTCGGCGCCACGCTGCGCTGAAACGGGTTGGTCGATCCGTTGGCAATGTGAACACGCGCCTGACTGACATGGGGGCTGCCAACGATGGTTCGGGCGAGCTCACCTTCTTTTGCGCGCCAATAGGCGGCATCGAACATCTGCGACGTGGTGCCAAACCCGCTAAGCGAATCCAGGAGCTCATAACCTTGATTGCCGTTGGCGGGCATCCCCTCGCTGGCGAGTGTCATGCGCAGCTCGTCCCGCTGTGATCCGGGCACGTAGATCGAACCGCCCCGAATCTCATAAGGAACCCCGCGCTGATCCAGCGAGCGGACGACATCCCCTGCCACGCCGCTTTCCAGCCCGGCATAAAGCAGCGTCATCGACGGCGCTGTGACCAGCCGCGACATCGCAAGGACCCCAAGAAAAACCAGCGCCACTGCACCGGCGACGATGAATTGTTTACGCCTGTCCAAACTTGCCCAGACAGTTCCGATCTGCTGCACGATCACCTCCGACTCGCCGACATTCTGCCCGGCGCATCCCTTGTTTGAACGATTGCCCTTAACAATCGGTTAGTCCCTGCCGGGTTATGACAATTGCAGAACGGACAAATGAGGACGTCATGACTGACGCGACTGCAGAACAGGCAGAAGTACCAGAAAAAGCTGGGAAAAAAGGGATGATCATAGGGGTGATTCTGGCAGTGGCCGGGGCGGCTGGTGGCTATTTCCTGACCACCTCCGGTTTGCTTCCTTTTGGTGGCAAGCCCGCAATGGAAGACATCAAGGAAACGGATAAGGGCAAGGCTGTAAAGGCACTGCCGCAAGTGGGGTTCATCGATCTGCCGCCGGTGATCGTATCGTTGAACGCAGGCGATTCGCGGCATCTGAAATTTCACGCTCAGCTTGAGGTGAACAGTGGATACGCCGCCGATGTCGAAAAGATGAAACCCCGAATCATGGACATCCTGAACGGGTATCTACGCGCGGTCGAAGTGTCGGACCTTGAAGATTCGCTGGCCCTGATGCGCATCCGCGGCCATCTGCTGCGCCGCATTGAGATCGTCGTCGGAGAAGGCCGCGTGCGCGACGTTCTCGTGATGGAATTCGTATTGAACTAGGAGGCGAAGTTGGAGCTGATTGCAGATATTTTGCTAGTCGCCGGCGCGCTGGGTGCGGGTCTGTATTGTTTCGTGCTGTCCCGACGGCTGAAACGCTTCACCGATCTGGAAAAAGGCGTAGGCGGCGCGGTTGCTGTTCTGTCGACTCAGGCGGAAGAGTTGAAGAAATCCCTGAGTGCCGCACGAGAAACCTCGGACCAGTCCGGTGCGGATTTGAAAGAGCTGACGCAGCGGGCCGAATCGGTGGCGCAACGGTTAGAGCTGATGATGGCTTCGATGCACGACGTCGTTCCATCGCCAGACAATCCCGACCAGTCGACCGACCCCGAAGAAGACATCAGCGCCACACTCGAGGAACAGGCGGAATCCACCGTAGCTGAGTCGGATGAGGTCGCTGAAACGATCGAAACGCCCGAGAAGCCAAAAATGGACGCAACCGCCCCAGAACAGGCCAAGCGGCCAGGCGGCTTGATGTTCTTCCGGCACGATCGCGCTCAGGGTGAAGCTGCAACATGACCCACCGGAAAGTCGATAGGCGCCCAAAAGGTGGCGTGCTGGCGGTCATCTCTTTGTTGATGATCGGGTCTGCCGCGATTCGTCTTGGGCTGGAAGCAGGGCCAGCGTTGGCAAAAACTGCCGAACCTTCTGCCCCCAAAGTCAAACACGCACAGGCCGATCTGCCCGGCGCACAGGTCCTGCTGACCGAACTGCTGCGCCGGGAAGAAGCGCTGAAAAAGCGCGAGGCGGTAGCGCTTGACAAGGAAAAGGCATTGGCCATTGCGGATCAGGCGATCGAAACGCGGCTGGTTGCCCTGCAAGAGGCCGAGGAGGCCCTGCGCGCGACGCTCGCCATTGCCGAAAAAGCTGCTGAGACCGATCTGACACGCCTGACGGATGTCTATCAAAGCATGAAGCCCAAGGATGCCGCGGCGTTGTTTGAGACGATGGACCCAAGCTTTGCCGCCGGATTCCTGTCTCGCATGCCGCCCGATGCGGCAGCTGGTGTTCTGGCCGGGCTGCGCCCCGAAGCCGCCTATACCATCAGCGTCATAATGGCAGGCCGCAACGCCGCCGCCCCACAGGAATAAAACTCTAACACCGCACAGGATTTTGCTGGAGATCACCCATGATCGGAATAATCGGAATTGTCGTCATTTTCGCCATGGTGTTCGGCGGCTATCTGGCTGCGGGCGGCAAAATGACCATCATTTTGAAATCGCTTCCTTTTGAAATGATGATGATCGGCGGTGCCGCTGTTGGCGCTTTCCTGATCAGCAATGACATGAGCGCCGTCAAACACACCGTCAAAGACATGGGCAAAGTGTTCAAAGGGCCAAAATGGAAGCCCGAGGACTACCGCGACCTGCTGTGCCTGCTGTTTTCGCTGATCCGTATTGCCAAGGCCAACCCGGTCGAGGTGGAGCAACATATCGAAGACTCGGAAAATTCCTCTCTGTTCTCGGCTTACCCGAAAATTCAGGCAGATAAAGAGGCCGTTGACCTGATCTGCGATACAATGCGCGCCGCGTCGATGAACTATGATGATCCGCATCAGGTGGAAGAAGTTCTGGAAAAGCGGATGGAAGCGAATTTTCACCATGCCATGCATTCCAGCCACGCCTTACAGACGGTTGCGGATGGCCTGCCCGCCTTGGGCATCGTTGCGGCGGTTCTTGGCGTGATCAAGACGATGGGTTCGATTGACCAACCCCCCGAAGTGCTGGGTAAATTGATCGGCGGCGCTCTGGTGGGGACCTTTCTTGGGGTGTTTCTGGCCTATGGCCTGGTCGGACCTTTTGCGGGAAAACTGAAAGCTGTCGTCGAAGAGGACAACCACTTCTACCAGCTGATCAAAGAGGTGTTGGTTGCCAATCTGCACAACCATAATGCCGCCATGTGCATTGAGGTTGGGCGTCAGAACACTCCAACCCACAACCGCCCTGATTTCACCGAGTTGGAAGAGGCGTTGAAAGAGCTCAAACAGGCAGCCGCATGACCCGGTTTGCAATCTTTTTCTCGGCGTTCATCCTGGGGGCCAGCGGAGCCGCAGCGCAAAATCTGACGGTGCGCTCGGGTGAGCATGAAGGCTATACCAGATTGGTGGTTCAAGTGCCTCAAGACACCGATTGGATTCTGAAACAGACGAAAAACGGCGCACGCCTGAACGTCGCGCTGAAGGATGTGACATACCGAACCGGCTCGGTTTTCCAGCGTCTGACGCAAAACCGACTTGCCGCGATTTCGCAGGCCGAACCGGGCGAAGCGCTGGAACTGGAGTTCGGCTGCGATTGTGTCGCCACGGCCTTTCTTTTCAAAAGTACGATGATTGTGGTCGATATCGCGCCCGGCACCTTCCTGCCGCCGCTCACCAGCGATATTCCGGCCCCGGTTCTGCCCAAAACCCCAAAAACAATCAAAACGACAGGCCCGGAGCAGACCATTGATGCGCTGGCTCTGCCACTGTTGAACCTCAACGCGAACGGGTTCGAAGACCAGCTTTCGACCCGGCTGCTGCAGGGGGCGGACCGCGGAATCATTGATCTGAACATTGCGCCGGTGGGGCCACGCACATCCAACGGGAATCAAAGCCTGTATGTGCCAGCCGATGTTGAATTGAATGTTCAAGTGACTTCGATTTTGGACGGTTTGAACGGGCTTTTGGGTCCAGATGTTCCAAAAGTGGAACGGCGTCCGCCCTGCATATCCAGCGCCGAGCTGGCTTTTGACAGTTGGTCTGACGAGCGCCCGTTTCCAGAACAAGCCGCGCAGCTTCGGTCAGAACTGTACCAAGAATTCGATACCATCGACAAAGACAGCGCGCTGAAACTCGCAAAGCTATACGCGCATTCCGGGTTTGGCGCCGAAGCGATCCGGGCGTTGGACCTGCTGGGCGAGCGATCTTTGGAAACCGAACATATCGCAGCCATTGCGCGTGTTCTGGATGTTGGGCCGCGGATCGAAGACAATCCGTTCCAGGGCTTGCAGCGTTGCGAGGGCGATGCCGCCATGTGGGCGGCGCTGAGTGAAGGCCACCTGCAAGGGGACGCCAATCTGACGGCAATCGAGCAGTCTTTTGCCCGCCTTCCGGACCATCTGCGGCGCCATGTCGGCCCGGCCTTGTCGGGCATTCTGGTCGACGGGAACGAATTAGAAGCCGCCCGGCGGATCTTGCGCTCGGTCGATCGCGTCAAGACGCAAACCAGCGCAAATGTCGCGCAGGCAAAGGCCAAGGTTGCAGCAGCTGAAGGTGACTCCCCCCGGACCGAAGCCTTGCTGACTGAAGCGATCGAAGCGTCAGACGCCACGCTTGAGGCGCCGTTGGCGCTGGCTCGACTGGTCGACAAACGTTGGCTGGAACGTGGCGCGATCTCTCCTCAGGAACTGGATCTGGCGGAATCCTACACGGTTGAGTTTCGCCGTTCTGACATCGGCCCCTTGATGCAACAAACTCATATGGTCGCGCTAAGCCTAAGTCAGGAATTCGATGCTTCTCTGGATTTGGCGGCAGAGCTGTCAGAGGATGCGGAACTCGCGGACGCGCTGAACCGTACGGTGGTTATTCTGACCGAACGCGCCGATGATGCCACCTTTTTGCGCCGCGTCCTGATCTTGTCACATAAGCATTCCCAAAATCTAACAACCGACACAGCCATTGCCGTTGCTGACCGACTAGCAAAGCTTGGGTTTTCACGACAGGCATACGCACTAGCAAAGCGTCCTCAGGACAGGCTGAGGCGGGGTGAGCGTGCCCGTTTGCGGGCCAGGGCCGCGCTATTGGATCAGCGCCCGCATCAGGCGATGCTGGAACTGGACGATGATCAGACGGACGCCGCGATTGTACTGCGGGCTGAAGCCCTGATTGCAGCAGATGATTTTGCGGCGGCGGGTGATCTGATGCGCAACTCAGGCCGTGAGGATAAAGCAAACCGCCTGTTCTGGTTGGCCGATCAACCAGAGCAAGTGAATTTGGAATATCAGGCCAAATTCGATCAGGTCGTCCAGACATCCCAAAGTCTAACAGCAGCACCAGCCCGGCTTCCTGAAACGCCCCTGGCCGACGCGGAAAACCTTCTGCGGGACAGCGCGGAAACCCGCAACAGGATTGCGGAGTTGTTTGCCGTGTTGGGCCAGCCGTGAATACGGCTCTAACGCGGATACTTTTCTGATTTTTGTCGACACGCGCGACGTAAGCGACACATGTTCTAAGGATCAAATATCAACGGAGACAAGTCAGACATCCGAGAGTCCGGCGCGACCCAGCCCAAAATGGCATCCCGAATTGCCGCGGCACGGGTCGGGCCGATGACTGGCGTTGCGAATTCCAAGTACTTGGTGATCACTTCTTCCCGGCTGATGGCGGCCTCGGGGCCGCCTCGGGCGTGGACATCTCCGGAGTCGAAAATCTGCCCATCCGTAGTTTCGACACTGACATCGGCCCAACGCCCATTGGGGAAGCGGGAGTTGTGGCGGTCACTCTCGGCCACGTGAATACGGGGTATCAGCGCGGCCACCGCCGGATCAGAAAGACCGGAACCAGAAATATGCTCGACCCCGATCCGACCGTATAGGGCCTGTGCAGCCACCGCGAAGGGCAGCGAATACTGTGCCTGAGAGGTCGTGTCCGGCATTCCGGCATACAGGCAGGCCCCCTGATGGAATGTATTGATCTGAATGGTCCGGATTTGCGCATGAGACAGATCATTGTCCCGCATCACCGCCCGGACACCGTCAATCGCGGCATGGGCCCAACGGCAGATTGGATAGGGTTTCACGTATTGATGCTCGACTTGCCAGAACTGACCCAGATCGGCCCAATGGGGCGCGGCTGCTTCGGCCTCGATTGTGATGGCGGGTGCACCGGTAAAGCCACGCTCGGCTAGAATAGCGGCTGAAACTCCGACAAGCGCACCCCAACCCGATCCGTCATGCAGCATCGTTGGGTTGGCAATCTCGCGCATCATTTGGCTGCGGGGGCCGTGATATTCGGCGATGCCCATCGCTTGCCGCATCTGATCCTGCGAATGGCCGCGCAACCGGGCGGCCATCGCCACCACGCCCAAAGCATTCCACGCGCCCGACGTATGATAATCACTGACCGAGGCGTGCAGCGACAGCCCCGCTCGCCCGGCAATTTCATAGCCGGTGATCACCGTCGCCAGTGCTTCGGGGCCCGTCAGATCCGGGCGATGGGCGGCCATGGCGATCAATGCGGGCAAAACCACGACACCAATATGCCCCTTGGTCGGGTTATAGCCGTCATGCCCATCCAGGTTATCCGTCTGGGTCGCCCCCGCATAAGCCGCCCCGGCCATGCTGACCGGACGCCCGTCGAACATCATACGGGCGCTGTAGTCCGGATCAGGGCTGCCATAGAGCAAGGCCGCCGTGTCGCGCGCGATCACCCCGGCCTCCATCGGGCCAGAGGCGATCAGGATGCCCATCGTGTCCAGCATCATCAGCGCCGCCGCTTCCTTGGCGCTGTCGGGCATTTGCTCGGCAGACCAGTTCAGGGCAAAATCTGCAACGCGGGCGGAGGTTCCGGTCATGAGACGCCTTCGGCCACCGGTTGAACATCGCGCAGCTTGTGACCTTTGGGATCGAACGGCGGTTCCGAGAGGATTCTGGCGGTGTGCGGCTTGCCCAGAATGTAGATTTCGACCGTATCGCCGGGGCCAGCCACCTTGGGGTCGGCATATCCGACGGCCAGGGACTTACTCACCGAATAGCCATACGCGCCCGAGGTCACGCGGCCCACGGGTGTCCCGTCTGGCATGAATATCGGCTCGCCACCGGTGGCGTCGGCATCAACGGCATCAACCTCAAAGATCGAAAGCATTTCGCGGGCGGGGTTATCCTTAACAGCCAGATAGGCGTCTTTGTTCAGGAAATCCTTGTCCAGTTTGATCAGGCCGGCCAACCCGACCTCTTGCGGCCAGTATTCCTGAGAATATTCCCGGCCCCACGAGCCGTACCCCTTTTCAATACGCAACGATCCCAACGCGCGACCGCCAACCGGGCCGCCATTCAAATCTTTCGCCGCATCTAAAAGCGCAGAATAGAGCCTGATTTGATCGGATTCGGCACAGTGCAGTTCCCACCCCAGATCACCGGTGAACGAAACGCGGATGGCCAGACAGGTCACCCCGGCCACTTCGATGGTCTGGGACCGCATAAAACGGAAAGCCTCGTTCGACAGGTTTGCGTTGGTCAGCCGTTGCAGCAGGTCGCGCGATTTTGGTCCCGCTACGTTGAAGCCCGCAATCCGATTGGTGGCAACCTCGAACGTAGTGCCTTCAGGCAGATCGATCATGTTGAAAAACCGCTGATGATAGCGTTCCGCCATGCCAGAGCCGATCATCATGTATTCGTCCTCGGCCACTTTGGTGATGGTGAAATCACCGGCCACGCCGCCTCGGACTGAGATCAGCGGTGTCAGGCAGGACCGCCCCACTTCGGTCGGCACCCGATTGGCCACCAAACGGTCCAGCCAGTCATGCGCGCCCGGCCCCTTGATCACGTAGTTGGCGAAGTTCGAGATATCGATGACGCCCACATGGTCGCGCAGCATCTGTACCTCGCGGCCCACAGGCTGCCACCAGTCCTGGCGGGTGAAGCCGTTGGTTTCGGTCGCACCGGGCTGATCGGCGAACCACAAGGGGTGTTCCCAGCCACAGTTCAGGCCGAACACACAACCCATCTGCTTTTGCATTTCATAAGCCGGGCGCACACGGGCCGGACGGCCAGCGCTGCGTTCTTCGTTCGGGAAATGGATAGCAAAACGGTGGGTATAGACATCCTCCACCTTGGCCTTGGTGAATTTCTTATCGGCCCAGTCGCCGAACCGCGCCAGATCCCAGGCGAACATGTCATATTGCGGCTCGCCCTCGACCATCCATTGCGCCGCCAACAGCCCGAGGCCACCGGATTGCGAAAAGCCAGGGATGATACCGGTACAGCAGAAATAGTTCTTCAGTTCCGGCACCGGCCCCCAGATCGCATTGCTATCCGGCGACCAGATCATCGGGCCGTTGATCACCCGTTTGACCCCCGCCGTTGCCGCCACCGGCACACGTTCGGTGGCGCGGATCACGTTTTCCATGATCCGGTCCAGATCATCGGGGAACAGGTCATGGGCAAAATCCAATGGTGTGCCGTTTTCAGCCCAGAACTTCATGTCCTTTTCATAGGCGCCGATCAGCAGCCCGTTGCCCTCCTGCCGGAAGTAGTATTCGCCGTCCCGGTCAGCGATCGAGGGCAGACGGCGACCTAGATTGGCGACCTCTTCAATTGCTTCTGTCACAAAATACTGGTGCTCGGTCGGTTGCAGCGGCAGTTCGATCCCGGCCAGCGCCGCGACTTCCCGCCCCCACAGACCCCCGGCATTGACCACCCATTGCGTGTGAATTTCGCCCTTTTCAGTGCGGACAATCCAGGAACCATCGGGTTGCTGTTCAGTCCCTATTACAGGGCAAAACCGCTCAATTGTGGCCCCCATGGCGCGCGCGCCCGCGGCATAGGCCATGGTCACCCCCGAAGGATCGACGTTGCCGCCATCGGGTTCGTACATGATACAGCGGATGTCATCGAACTGCGCCAGCGGGTGCAGTTCCTTGGCCTGTTCGCGGCTGATTTCGTGGAAGTTCAGGCCGTAGAATTTTGCCTTGGCCTCTTGCAGGCGCAGCTGATGCTCGCGGTTCTCGGTCTGCGCCAGATACAACGATCCCGGCTGAAACACACCGCAGCCCTGACCGGTTTCCTTCTCCAGCTCTTTATACAGGTTCATCGTATAATGCTGGATGCGCGTGATGTTGTTGTTGTCGTGCAGCCCGTGAATATTCGCCGCCGCATGCCAGGTTGAACCCGAGGTCAGCTCATCCCGTTCCAGCAACACCGCGTCGGTCCAGCCGAGCTTGGCCAGATGATAAAGGATCGAGCAGCCGACAAGGCCTCCTCCGATCACAACGGCCTGGGCGTGGGTTTTCATGGGTGTGACCTCCTGCTGGTGGGCGCATGAACAGCACCCTTTCAGGAAAGTCAGCCACAGGTCAAAGGTGGCTTATGCTCTGTTCCCGACGCGAAATGTCGGGAACAGAGTATTCTCAGCATGAATAATTTTCACGCAGAGGTGAGTTAATACGGCGCCTCGACATCGTTCATCGAGACATAAACCGTCTTCATCTCGCTGAAATGGTTGATCGCCAGTTTCGAATTCTCACGTCCGACACCCGACATTTTCGACCCGCCGAACGGTGCCTCGACCGGGGCCAGGTTGTAGGTGTTGATATAGCAGGTGCCCGCCTCGAACCCGGCCACAATGCGGTGGGCTCGGGTCAGATCGTTGGTGAACACACCGGCGGCCAAGCCAAATTCGGTGTCATTGGCGCGGGCCATGACCTCTTCTTCGGTATCGAAATCCAGCACCGACATGACCGGGCCAAAGATTTCTTCGCGAGCGATGGTCATATCATCGGTGACATCGGCAAACACGGTGGGCTGCATGTAGAAGCCGTTGGCTTCGATGCGCGCGCCGCCATAAACCAGACGTGCGCCCTCGGCCTTGCCCTTTTCAATATAGCCCAGCGCGATGTTCATCTGATTTTCGCTGACCATGGGGCCGAAATTGACCTCTTCATCCAGCGGATCACCGATTTTCGCAGTCGCCAGGCGTTCGGACAGGCGGGACAGGAAGGCCTCTTTAATGCCTTTCTGCACGAACACGCGGGTACCGTTGGAACAGACCTGGCCCGAGGAATAGAAGTTGCCCAAAATCGCACCCGATACGGCGTTTTCGATATCGGCGTCGTCGAACACGATCATTGGGGACTTGCCGCCCAATTCCATGGTCACGTGTTTCATGCCATCCGCCGCAGCGGCATAGACCTTGCGGCCCGTCGGTACGGACCCGGTCAGCGATACCTTGGCCACGCGCGGATCGGTCACCAGTGACGCACCTACATCGCCATAGCCCTGCACCACGTTATACACACCTTTGGGCGCGCCAGCTTCGATCAGGATCTCGGCCACTTGCAAAGCCGACAGAGGCGTGGTCTCGGAGGGTTTGAACAGCATGGTATTGCCGCAGGCCAGCGCTGGAGCACCCTTCCAGCAGGCAATCTGTGTTGGGTAGTTCCATGCACCGATACCGACGCAGACACCCAGCGCCTCGCGAATAGTGTAGACGAAATCGCCACCGCCCAGCGGGATATGCTCACCCGTCAGCGACGCCGTCAGCCCGCCGAAATATTCAAGCGCATCGGCACCACTGGTTGCATCGGCCACCAAGGTCTCTTGCAGGGGTTTTCCGGTGTCGTGGGTTTCGAGGATCGACAGCTCACGATTACGTTCGCGCATGATATCGGCGGCGCGGCGCAGCACCCGGCCACGTTCAGTTCCGGACATCTCGGCCCATTCCGCTTGCGCCGCTTTAGCACTGTTTAGAGCCTGATCTACGATCTCAGGCGTGGCGGAATGCAGCCGCGCGATAACCTCGCCAGTGGCCGGGTAGATGACGTCGATGGGGGCGCCATTGGTGTCTTCGACATATTCGCCATTGATGAAATGGCTGGCCTTGGGCTGAAACTTCATGCCGCGTCCTTTTCTTGATTGCACCCGCGTCGGGCAAAGAGCGTTGTCTGCGGACTTAGCTTTTATTGATTGGCCAGTCAATAAAAGCCGCAACAGGCAATATCCTGCCGAGTCGCAGCCCTCTCTCTTGAAATGAAAAGTTAATGTTCCATTTATGTTCTACATAGTCAGGGGAACATCCGATGGCCCAGAACTTGCGAAATTCCGCCCCGAGCGGCCCGTCAAACGACTATCACCTGCTGCCTGTCACGGACCGGCAGATGCGCTATGCCCGCGCCATTGCCGAACAGTCGGCGCTGGAAATCCCGGTCGAGGCACAGCGAGACCGGCAATCGATGTCGGCCTGGATATCGGCGCATAAACCGCACGACCCGTCACCCTTTGCCAACTACCCCTCAGGCAAGCAGGTGGCCTTTGCCGAGCGTATTTCGCGCAGTAAACACAGGCCGATCCCATCTGAGTGTTTCCGCGACAAGCACGCAATGTCCCTGTGGATCGACCACAACAAGTGACCGATCAGTTCTGGTTGTGCCCGCGCGCGTATATGCCCACGGCCGCCGCAACGAACAGGCCCAGCAGGATATACCCGGTGATTGCCTCAGCCACGGCCAGACCACGACACAGGCCAGCTGGGTGCAGGTCTCCGAACCCAACCGTCGTAAATGTGACATATGAGAAATACAGAACGTCTGACGGCCCTTTGGCCCCGACCACACACAGATCGTTATACCCGAACGAGCCGTAAACGGCCGCGAACAGGAACGGCACGACCTGAATAAAGGAGATCCCCATCAGCAACAGCTGACGCTTTGGGGATTTCACCTGGGTCATGTAGTACCAGGTCTGCGACACCAGCCAGATCGTCAACCCTACGGTTGTTGCCGTCCCTATTGTGTCGCCAGCCGTGGTCTCGCTCAGCCGCGACAGACCAAACCATGCAACAAAACTGACGATCACCAGACCCAGAGCCGCGACCAAGGTCGATTTCCACTCGTCCAGAGTTGTCGGGTCGCGGTGCATGAAACCTCCGATACGGTGATACAGGCTCAATGATCGGCATTCCGACCTGCGCCTGCAACCTTATTTATCAGAGAGTTAGTCGACGCCCAGATGCTCTTGCCCGCGCTGACGCGCCAGAACGATCTGTTTTTGCCGCTCGCGGAACCGCGTTTTGTCGGCCTCAGAGGTTTCACCAACGCATTGGTGGCAGGATACGCCATGCTCGTATTCGGCGCGCTTCATATCCTCAGGCAGGATCGGGCGGCGGCAACCGTGGCACAGGTTATGCGGCCCTTCGACCAGCCCGTGACCAACTGAAACGCGGTTGTCGAACACAAAACACTCACCCTGCCAGGTGCTGTCATCAGTTGGCATTTCCTCAAGATAGCGCAGGATGCCGCCTTTCAGGTGATACACATCCTCAACCCCTTGCCCCAGCAGGAAGTTGGTGGATTTCTCACAGCGGATACCACCGGTGCAGAACATAGCGACGCGCTTGTTGTGGAACCGCTCTTTGTTCTCTTCCCACCACGCCGGGAATTCACGAAAACTGGCTGTTTCAGGGTCTATTGCGCCTTCAAACGTGCCAATCGCCACCTCATAATCGTTGCGAGTGTCAATCACCACCACGTCGTCCGAGCGGATCAGATCGTTCCAATCCTCTGGCTCGACATAGTTGCCGACACGGGCGCGCGGATCGATATCCGGCTGCCCCATGGTCACGATCTCTTTCTTCAGGCGCACTTTCATCTTGCCGAATGGGGGACGATCGGCGGTGGCCTCTTTCCAGTCCAGATCGGCACAGCCAGGCAGCGTCTTGATATGCGCCAGTACCGCATCGATCCCGGCGCGGGGGCCGGCGATAGTACCATTAATCCCCTCTTGCGCCAGCAGCAGCGTGCCTTTGACAGATTGCGCACGGCACAGGTCTAACAAAGGCTCACGCAGGGCAGCGTGATCCGGGAAACGGGTGAAGTGATAGAGAGCAGCGATCGTATACATGCGCGCGGTCTAAACCTGCAGGAACAGAGTCGCAAGGGATCGAATTGACGCTTCGCAGCCAGATTGACGATTGGGCCTGCGCGCCCTACCGATAGAGCAACCTGAGGAGAAACCGCGATGACCCACGCCCTGCTTGTAATCGACGTCCAGAACGATTTCTGCCCCGGCGGCGCGCTGGCCGTACCCGGAGGGGATGAAATCGTGGCCCCGATCAACGCCATGATGGACGATTTCGATGCCGTGATCCTGACGCAGGACTGGCATCCGGCGGGCCATTCGTCGTTCGCCGGGTCGCATGACGACAAGAACCCGTTTGACATGACGGAAATGCACTACGGCCCGCAGGTACTTTGGCCGGATCACTGCGTTCAGGGAACCGAGGGCGCCAATTTCCATCCGGATCTGAACACCCATGCCGATCTTGTCATCCGCAAGGGCTTTCGTAGCGGTATCGACAGCTACTCGGCGTTTTTCGAAAATGACCAGAAAACACCAACAGGGTTGGAGGGGTATCTTAAGTCGCGCGGAATCACGAAACTGACGCTCGTCGGCTTGGCCACTGATTTTTGTGTGTACTATTCCGCAATCGACGCAGCACGTCTGGGTTTTGACGTCACGGTCCGAATGGATGCGTGCCGAGCTATCGATATGGATGGATCACTGGCCGCCGCAGAAACCGCGATGCGGGAAGCGGGCGTTACCCTGGTTTAGGGGGCAGACCCCTCGGACGCCAGATATCTCAGTACGACAATCACAACCACGGCCAGACCAAGCGCAAACCCGATACGCCCCTGAACCGAGCGTCGTTTTGGTTTGACCACATCAGGCGCTTGAGGGCTTGGCGTCAATTCCTGCAACTCGCGGGTCGCATCTGCCCGGGGGCGTGCCCGCCTTACGTCGTCCAGGAAATGCCAAAAGTCGAAATCACCACAATATTCCCCCTGAACACCCATATTGCGGATATTCGAAAACAGCCGTTTCAGGATGCGTTCACGATCATGCGCATCTTCGGACAGGAAATAACCGTGTGGAAGGCTGCCGCCTTTGGATTCCAGGCTGAAGCCCGATTCCAGAAAAATTCGACGAATCTTGGGGGACGCACTGTGCAAGGCCTCAACGGTCTGAGTGTTGCGAAAGGTCGCGCGAACGGCGCGGTGGCCCGTCACGGCAGCCATGCCATGTTCCGGATCCACTTCATCAGGCGCAATCGCTACAATATCAAAGTCGTACTCGAGACCCATTCACCAACTAAACCTTGTTCTTCCAACCCCTTCTTTTCACTAACCAATGAAAAGATTACACAATATGCTCGATTTGTGACCTCACCTTGTCATTGTCTTCAATCTAGCGACTCTTGCCAATTCATGCACCTATTGATCTAACAACAGAAATCGCAGGAGTTCTGCCATGGTCGATATTGCGACGCGCGTGTACAATCATAAATGGAAGATTGACCCGATTGTACGGTCTTTAATCGACACAGACTTCTACAAACTGCTGATGTGCCAGTCAGTGTTTCGAAATAAGCCCCAAACGGATGTGGTTTTTTCGCTGATCAACCGGTCGAATCACATTCCTCTGGCCAATCTGATCGACGAAGGCGAGCTGCGCGAACAGCTGGATCATATCCGCTCGCTGAGCCTCAGCCGGGGTGAAAGCACCTGGCTGCGCGGCAATATGTTCTATGGGAAACGGCAGATGTTCCGCTCGGATTTCATGGAGTGGTTCGAGAATCTGCGCCTACCGCCCTACCACCTTGAGCGCAAAGGCGATCAGTATGAACTGACCTTCGAGGGCAAATGGCACGAGGTCATGCTGTGGGAAATCCCGGCGCTTGCGGTGCTGATGGAGCTGCGATCCCGGGCCGTTCTGAACAATATGCGCCGGTTCGAACTGCAGGTGCTTTATGCCCGCGCCATGACACGCGTTTGGGAAAAAATCGATCAATTGCGCAGCATCGATGGGCTGGGCATTGCTGATTTCGGCACCCGTCGGCGGCATTCCTTCCTGTGGCAGGACTGGTGCGTGCAGGCGATGATCGAAGGGCTGGGGCCCGCGTTTACCGGCACCTCGAACTGCCTGATCGCGATGCGGCGCGAGGTTGAGGCGATCGGCACCAATGCCCATGAACTGCCCATGGTCTATTCCGCGCTGGCGGAATCCGACACCGAACTGGCGCAGGCCCCCTATGACGTCCTCAGCGACTGGCACGAGGAACATGACGGCAACCTGCGCATCATTCTGCCCGATACCTATGGCACGCAGGGCTTTCTGGACAATGCGCCCGACTGGCTGGCAGGCTGGACCGGTATCCGTGTCGATAGTGGCGATCCGGCGGCGGGTGCCGAGAATGCTATTAACTGGTGGATATCGCGCGGTGAGGACCCGCTGCAAAAGCGGGTAATCTTTTCGGACGGGCTGGACGTGGACAAGATCCATGAGCTGCACAGCCAGTTCGCTCATCGCACGAAGGTGTCATTTGGTTGGGGCACCCTGCTGACCAACGATTTCCGTGGACTTGTGCCGAATGACGCGCTGGCGCCGTTCTCACTGGTCTGCAAGGCGGTATCTGCCAACGGCCGCCAAACTGTGAAACTGTCGGACAATCCGGAAAAAGCGATGGGCCCAAAGGATGAGATCGAGCGCTATAAGCGCGTCTTCGGTGTGGGTGCGCAACAGTCGATCGAAGTGATTGTTTAGACCCTAACCATGGTAAGCCGCCACGGTTTTCACCTGTGAGAACCCGTAAAGCGCCTCGAACCCCTTTTCGCGGCCATGACCAGATTTGCCGACGCCGCCAAAGGGCAGCTCGACCCCGCCCCCTGCACCATAATTGTTGATGAACACCTGACCCGAGCGCAGCTGTTTCGCCAACCGCATCTGCCGCGCACCGTCGCGGGTCCAGATGCTGGCAACCAACCCGTATTCGGTGGCGTTGGCGATCTGAACCGCCTCCTCCTCGGTCTCAAAGGGGATCAGAACCTGCACCGGGCCAAATATCTCATCCCGAGCCAGAAGGTGATCTGACGGGACATCGGCAAAAAGAGTTGGCTGCACATATGCCCCCTCGCCGGGTGCATGATCTACGATACGCCCTTGTCCTGCGATGTTAAGGTCCGCGCCTTTGGCTAAAAACCCCTCGACGATCTGTTTCTGACGTGCCGAGATCAGAGGGCCAACCCGCAAATCTTCGGGTGCTGGACCAACGGTCAGATCAGCATAAGCGGCTGCCATGCGGGTTTTGACCTGCTCATACACCCCACGCTGCACCAGAATGCGGGACGAGGCCGAGCAGGTCTGCCCGGCATTCTGAATACCCGCGTTCACCAAAAACGGCAGCGCTGAATCCAGATCGGCATCGTCAAATACTAGTTGTGGCGATTTACCCCCCAATTCCAGCGTCACCGGCACCACGTTGCGCCCCGCCGTCTGCTGCACCAGCGCGCCTGTGGCAACTGACCCTGTGAATGAGATATGCTGCACGCCCGGATGCGCCGACAATGCCGCCCCGGCCTCGGCCCCCAAGCCCGGCACCACGTTCAGCGCTCCGGCAGGTAGGCCTGCCTGTTGCGCCAGATGGGCAAAGGCAAGCGCAGTCAAACAAGCCTCTTCCGCTGGTTTCAGCACACAGGCGTTGCCCATCGCCAAAGCCGCGCCCACTGATCGGCCGATGATTTGCATTGGGTAGTTCCACGGCACGATATGCCCGGTCACCCCGTGCGGTTCGCGCAGCGTGTACACGGTGTAGCCGTCCAAGTAGGGGATCGTCTCGCCCATCACCTTATCCGCCGCGCCGCCGTAGAATTCGCAGTACCGCGCCAGAGCCACCGCATCCGCGCGCGCCTGGGTCAGCGGTTTGCCCACATCCATCGCCTCAAGCTGCGCCAGGTCCTCCACGCACTCCAACACCAGCTGGCCAAGTCGGGTCAGTATGCGACCCCGCTCTAACGCCGTTTTTCGCCCCCAGTCCCCATCCAACGCCGTTTGGGCGACCTTTACGGCGGCATCGATATCTGGGGCATCGGCGCGGGCGATCTGGCAAATCTCGGACCCGTCTGACGGGTTGATCATCGGAATCGTCTGCTGCGACACAGGCGCGACCCACTCGCCGCCGATCAGGCAAAGACCGGGATTGAACCAGAGAGGATTGGACATTTTGACCTCCATTTTAGGCTCTAATAAAGGATTTATGCGACATTTGCACCGATATCAGGCAAGACCGGTGCAGCATCGATCAGGGTTCGAGTGTAAGCGTGCTGCGGGGACGAGAATACCTGTTCGGTCTCACCCTGTTCAACAATCCTGCCCGCCTGCATCACCATCACCCGGTCCGTGATCGTCCGTACGACACTTAGATCGTGGCTGATGAACAGATACGTCAGGTTGTAGGTGGTACACAACTCGGCCAGCAGATCCAGTATCTGCGCCCGGACGGATACATCCAAGGCCGAGACCGCCTCATCAAACAGGATCAGTTCGGGGCGGATGATCAGGGCGCGGGCGATGGCAATCCGCTGCCGCTGCCCGCCTGAGAATTCATGGATGTATTTGCTCGCATCATCCGGGCTGAGGCCCACGGCAGTCAGCATTTCGGCGATACGGTCTTGCCGCTCCGTGCCGGTGGGTGGGGTGTCCAACAGGTGAAACGGCTCGGTGATCAGGCGGGCGACGCGATGGCGCGGGTTGAAACTGCCATAGGGGTCCTGAAACACCACCTGCATCTTGCGTCGCACTGCGGGGTTCGGCTTGTGACCGGCAAAGACCGGCTGGTTTTCCAGTAAAATCTCACCGCTCTGCACATCTTCCAAACCCATAATTGCCCGTGTTAGGGTCGATTTTCCACAACCAGACTCTCCGACCAGCCCCAACCGCTCACCCTGGTTCAAAGTAAAGCTGACGTCATCAACCGCGCGGTGGTGATCTGGCCTTTTGAACAGACCGTTTCGGGGCAAGCGAAATTCGCGCACGACATTTCTCACCTCCAGCAAAGGCCGGTGCTCAATCAGTTCAGGCAGCGACACCTGATGCCCCGAGGCCTGAAACAGCATCTTCGTATAGGGGTGCTGCATATTGTGCAGCAGGTCAGTGGTTGCACCGCTTTCGACAACCTCACCATGACGCATCACGACAATCTGGTCGGCCATGTCAGCCACCACGGCCAGATCGTGCGTGATCATCAGCAGCCCCATGCCATATTCGCGCGCCAGCCCTTTGAGCAGGTCGAGTATCTGCGCCTGTGTCGTCACATCCAGCGCGGTTGTCGGCTCATCCGCGATCAGCAGCTTTGGGCGCAGTGCGATTGCCATGGCGATCACCACACGCTGCCGTTGACCGCCGGACAGTTCATGCGGGTATCGTGACAGCGGGAACCGGTCAGAGGGCAAACCAACACGGCTCAGAACCTCTTGTGCGCGGGCCAGCGCCTTGGTGCGCGGCATGGCCTTGTGGATCAGGATGGTCTCCATCACCTGATCACCAATGGTTTTGACCGGGTTCAAGGCGGTCATGGGTTCCTGAAACACCATTCCAATCTCGGCCCCGCGCAGGGCGCACATTTCGCGTTCAGACTGTTTCAGCAGATTCTGACGTTCCAGCCAGATTGCGCCCTCTGTCTTT
The DNA here is from genome assembly GCF_040705255.1 of Ruegeria sp. ANG10. NCBI lineage: Bacteria > Pseudomonadati > Pseudomonadota > Alphaproteobacteria > Rhodobacterales > Roseobacteraceae > Ruegeria > Ruegeria sp. ANG10. The sequence goes on along the minus strand of NZ_JBFCVU010000010.1, from coordinate 70,949 downwards.
GCGCCATTTGGCAGCAATTGCATCACGGCCAGCGCGGTCATCGACTTGCCCGATCCGCTTTCACCGGTCACGGCAACAATCTGTCCGGCACCAATGCGCAAGCTGACCCGCTTTAGAATCTCGGTCTCGTGAATGGTCAGAGACAGGTTTTCGATCTCCAGCAAGCTCATGCGCGCGCCACCCGTATTCTAGGATCAAGCCAATCGCGCAGACCATCGCCTAACAGGTTCAGTCCCAGCACAGTGACAATAATCGCCAGCCCCGGAATCAGAGCCAAATGCGGGGCAAAGCTAACCATTGTCTGCGCATCGGCCAGCATCCGACCCCAACTGGGTGTAGGCGGCTGCGCACCCAGGCCGACATAAGATAAGCCTGCCTCGGCCAGAATACCCAGCGAGAACTGAATGGTGCCTTGCACGATCAGCAGGTTCGCAACATTGGGCAGAATATGCTCTGCCGATATCCGCGCCGCACCTTTGCCCGAGACACGCGCGGCCAGAATGAACTCGCGTTCCCAAAGGGACAGGGCAGCGCCACGGGTGATGCGGGCAAATACGGGGATGTTAAAAATTCCGATCGCAATGATCGCGTTAATCGCACCTGCCCCGAAAACAGCAGTGATCAGAATGGCGATGACCAGCGAGGGAAAGGCGAAGACCAGATCATTGCCGCGCATGATCACTTCATCCAGCCACGATCCCTTGCGCGCTGCCGCCGTCAGGCCCAGCGGCACACCCAGCGCCATACCGATCCCAACCGCCACCAGCGCCACCGCGATGGACGTGCGCGCACCCACCATGATCATCGAGAACATGTCGCGCCCGAAATGATCCGTACCGAACCAATGCCGTGCATTGGGCGGTTGCAATTTGTTGGGAATGTCCAGCGCTGCATAGTCATAGGGCGTCCAGACAAAGGACATCAGCGCCGCCAGCAAGACCAGCGACGACAATACCGCGCCGAGGAGCAAGTTGCGGCTCATGACCGGCCCCTTAGCCTTGGGTCGACGGCGGCATAGGCAAGATCGACCAGAAAATTCACGGTGATGACGGCAAAGACAAGCAGCATGACCACCGATTCCACCACGATCAGATCGCGGGCCGAGATTGCCTGAAACACCAACCGACCAAGACCGGGCAGATAGAACACCTGCTCGATAATGATCGACCCGGCCAGCAGAAACGAGAACTGCAGCCCGATGATGGTCAGAACCGGGATAAGCGCGTTGCGCACACCGTGCCGCCACAGTGCTTGACGGCGTGACAACCCCTTGGCACGAGCAGTACGCATGAAATCTTCGCCCAGTATATCCAGCAGCGAAGACCGCATGACCCGCGCCAAGATCGCCGCCTGCGGCAAGGCCAGCGCAATGGCGGGCAATGTCAGCGAATGCAGACCGGTCCAGACGCCCTTGTCCCAACCCGCGAACCCGCCAGCGTTGAACCAGCGCAGGTTGATAGCGAAGATCAGTACCAGCATCATCGCGAACCAGAAATTCGGCACCGCGATGCCCAGCTGCGTCGTCCCCATCACCGTCAGATCCCCCGGCTTGCCACGACGGGCGGCGGCATAGATCCCGGCTGGGAAGGCAATCAGGGTCGACAACGTCAGCGCATAAAGCGCCAAGGGCAGTGACACCCACATCCGATCTGAAATCATCTGCGACACCGGTGTGCGATAGGTGTAAGAGGTCCCAAAATCCCCCACCATCATACCGCCGACCCAATTGAAATAACGTTGGACCTTGGACCCATCCAACCCCAGCTCGGCCCGCAGTGCGGCCAGTGTGTCCTCTTGCGCGTTAACGCCCAGCATGAACGAGGCCGGATCGCCCGGCGCCACCTCGATCACCGCAAAAATGACGACCGAGGCGACCACAAGGCTGATGACCAGCGATATCAGACGTTTGAGGGCATAGCGCAGCATTGAGGCCACGTTAGGTTCACATACTGCGCGGGTCCAGCACCTAAGGCACCAACAGATAGGCAAAAATCGCGTAGCCGACGATGGCCGCATAGCCCAGCGGGTAAATCCACTTGATCGCGTAATTGTCCAGCTTTCTGGCCCCGTCCTCGTGCCCGGACACTTTCATCTTGCGCAAAGCCACGTTGAACACGATCAGGGCCCCGGTCATCAGGAACATGCATTGCAAGACGAAATCCAGAAACGTCAGATAACCCAGCTTGGGCAGATCGGCAGAAATGGCCCAGTTAAAGGCTACGAAAACCAGCAGGTTGCCCCCGGCGATCTCGATCCGGCGGCGATATTCGTCAAGGAAAAACAGCGCCCAACCCACCGAAATCAGAACCAACATTGGCAGGAACACCCGGATGACGTAGTAGGTCAGGTGCCGATGGCCCTGAAACGCCAGCGCGACCTGATCGCTGTCCCGACCCGACAGCCCGATGACCGTGGAATGCAGGACCTGTGGGTTGTCCAACACCCACTCTTCCTCGCCCAGTAAATCGCCCAAGCCGGAATACTCCTGCAACGGATAATAAGACACGTATTCGGACGGAAAGATCGAGACGACTTCGAAGAAGAACTCCTGCGTGTCGAACGGATACTTGCGGAAATCGAAATGCGGCGCCTGCAAGGTTAGCGAGGATTTCTCGACATAGACCACATGTCCGTCATAGCGCAGCGAGGCGGCGGATTCGTGTATCCATTTGTTGGACTGCTGGTTGTGGATGACAAAGGCCGGAACAACCGCCCCGATTTCTGCGGCATGTTCGGCCAGCGCGCTAGGATTGAAGACCTGAATGTCGCGCCCGACGGCGTCGCGGTCAAAGGCCAGGGCCGGGTCGGTCCATTCGACGCGCAGAACAACGACGGCACCATAATTCTCGGCCTTTTGATCCACGCTGGTAACCTGATCGATACGGATTCCGATCCCCACCTCTAGCGGGTTTTCCGGCGTGCCGACCAACGCACCGAGCCCGCCATCCAGCACATTCTGCGCCTGCGCCTTGCCGCCCAGCGCGCACAGGCAGGCAGTCACAGCAACAAAACACAAGAAACGGACCAAATTCATTTTCAGGCTCACTCGGGAACAGGTGATCCGGGGCCGGTTTCGGCCCCGGACCCGATTATTCGGCCCAGCTGATCTGGGTCAGATCGATGGCGGCCGTCGGCGCGTTCTCCCAAAGGCCCTGAACGCCGGCCTTGGCGACCCCTAGCTTGGCCAGCTGGAACAGGTACCCGTTGACGTAATCCGTGGCGATCAGGCGCTGCATATCGCCCAGCAGCTTTTTACGCTCTTCCGGATCGGTTGTTGCGTTCAACGTTTCCATCAAAGTCTGGGCATCCAGACTGTCATATTGGAAATAATAGTCGGGGCGGGCATAGATGCCGATATCCATTGGCTCGGTATGGCTGATAATGGTCAGGCCGTAATCCTTGCCCTTGAACACCGTCTCCAGCCACTGCGCCCATTCCACATTGATGATCTCGGCCTTGATGCCAACTTCGGCCAGTTGCGCAGCGATGATCTCGCCTCCGCGTCGGGCATAAGAGGGCGGCGGCAGGTGCAGGGTGGTTTCGAACCCGTCTGCGTACCCTGCATCGGCCAGTAGCTTGGCGGCCTCTTTCGGGTCATGGGCCGAAGTGCCGGTCAGATCGACATAGGCCGGGTTGTGCGGTGCGAAATGGGTGCCGATGGGCGTGCCATAACCGAACATCGCACCATCAATGACCGCCTGCCGGTCAATGGCATGGGCCAGCGCCTGCCGCACGCGGATATCATCAAACGGGGGTTTCTTGTTGTTGGTCGACAGGATGGTTTCCCCCTCGGTCGACCCCACCAGCACCTGAAAGCGGGGGTCGGCCTCGAATTGAGGCAGGTTTTCGGGTGCAGGGAAATTGTCGAAGACGTCCACGTCTTCGGCCATCATCGCGGCAAAGGCGGCGGTCGGATCCGAGATGAACTTGAACGTAGCTGTCTCTAACGCGGGCTGTTCGCCCCAATAGTTCGGGTTCCGGTTCAGCGTGATACTGTCGCCCTGCACCCAATCACCAAAGGTAAAGGCGCCGGTCCCCACAGGGTTGGTCTTGATGCTGTCGATGCTTTCCGGCGCAACAATCACCGCATCCCCCCAGGCCATGTTGAACAGGAAATTGCCGTTCGGCTCAGACAGGGTGACCTTGACAGTCAGCGGATCCACAACCTCAACACTTTCGATCCCCGCAAACAACGCCTTTTGTGCATTGGCGCTTTCTTCTGCCGTGGCGCGGTCGAGGCTGAATTTGACGTCCTCGGCATCCATCGGCGTGCCATCATGAAAGGTTACCCCGTCGCGCAGCTTAAAGGTATAGACGGTGCCGTCCTCGGAAATTTCCCAGCTTTCGGCCAGGCCGGGCACGACCGAGCCGTCACCCATAAAGCGGGTCAGACCTTCGAAAATATTGGTATATACCACCGAATCAATGGCCTGCGCGGCGGCACTGGTCGGGTCCAAGTGCGGTGGTTCTAGCTGCATCGCAATAGTAATGTCGGATTTGGCCAAAGCCTGTGTGGCAAACAGGCTGACGCCCACTGCCAGCGCCGACGCAAAGCTCCGAAACATCTGCTTTGTCATGAAAAACTCTCCCCGCTGAAATGCGTGACCCTGTGTTTTTTCGGGCCGTTCTGCAGGTAATGTCCCTTTAAACCTGGGGTCATTCAAGGAAATGTTCGCGCAACCGGGGTTTCTATGGCCCGCTTTGTTCTGCTATGCCGCACTGCAACATGAACCCCGGAGGAGCGACGATGAGCGCCACAGCCCATAAAAAAGCCCCGAACGCCGAGGACATTCGCGCCCGCAAAGGCACAGAGCCCCTGGTCAGCCTGACCGCTTATACCACGCCAATGGCACGGCTGATGGATGATCATTGCGACTTTGTTCTGGTCGGTGACAGCGTCGGCATGGTGCTTCATGGGCTGGAATCGACGCTTGGGGTGACGATGGAAATGATGATCCTGCACGGTCAGGCCGTCGCACGTGGCCTGAACAGTGCGATGATGGTCATCGACATGCCCTTTGCCAGTTACGAACACGATCCGGCCCACGCCTTCAAGAACGCCGCCCGCCTGATGGCCGAAACCGGCGCAGGCGCGGTCAAGCTGGAAGGCGGCGTGGAAATGGCCGAGACCACCCGTTTCCTGGTCAAACGCGGCATCCCAGTGATGGCGCATATCGGTCTGACGCCACAGTCGATCAACACGCTGGGCGGCTACAAGGTGCAGGGTCGCGACGAACAGGCGAAGGCCGTGCTGGCCGATGCCCATGCGGTGGCCGAGGCTGGTGCATTTTCCGTTGTGCTTGAGAAGGTGCCGCAAGGCCTGGCTGATCAGATCACCGCTGAGGTTGCGATCCCAACCATCGGCATTGGCGCCTCGGCCGGATGCGATGGGCAGATTCTGGTCGTGGATGACATGGTCGGTTTCTTCACCGCCTTCAAACCGAAATTCGTCAAACGCTATGCCGAACTGGGCCCGCAAGCCGAGGCCGCCATCGCGGAATATGCCGCCGATGTGCGCGCCCGCACCTTTCCAGCGGATGAACATGTCTTTGCCGATCAGGCCCCGTCCAAAGGACCCAAGGCATGACCGCACCCATTCTGCGCCGCCTGAGTGATTTGCGCGCGCTGACGACCAAATGGCATGACAACGGCGAAACGATCGGTGTCGTCCCCACCATGGGTGCGCTGCATCAGGGGCACCTGTCACTGGCTGAGGCCGCCAAGGCCGGTACCGAAAGGGTGATCGTTACGGTTTTTGTGAACCCCAAACAGTTCAACAACCCCGACGATCTGGCCAAATACCCGCGGACCGAAAACGAAGATGCGCAGAAACTGGCACCCTACGGTGTCGATGCGATCTATGTCCCCGACCCCGAAGAGATTTATCCGCAGGGCTTTGCCACCACCGTATCAGTCGCCGGTTTGACCGATGTGATGGAGGGTGAATTCCGACCCGGCCATTTTGATGGCGTCGCCACTGTGGTCGCGAAACTGTTCCTGCAAACGCAGGCAGATCGAGCCTATTTCGGCGAAAAAGACTATCAACAACTGATGATCGTCCGCCGTATGGCCCGCGATCTGGACATCCCCATCGAGGTGGTCGGCTGCCCCACGGTACGCGAACCCTCAGGTCTCGCAATGTCGTCGCGCAATCTCCTCCTCTCGCCCGAGGGGTTGAACATTGCGGCCAACAAGCACCGGATCATGCAGGGTGTGGTCCAGTCGCTGAAAGCAGGGGCCGCGTTTGAAACCGTGGCCGCACGGGCCGAGTCTGATCTGCTGGCCGCAGGCTTTACGCAGGTCGAATACATCCAACTGCGCTGCGCCGACACGCTGGACCCGCTAACCCATGCTACGCGGCCCGCCCGGCTGTTTGCGGCGGCCTGGGCGGATGGTGTACGACTGATCGACAATATTCCTGTCTGAACGCTCTGGCACGATTGTCATTGTTTGCGCTAAAGTCCGGCAAAACCAGACCGGAGGGGGGCGCAGGCGTGACCTATATTCTTGCCATTGATCAGGGCACCACATCATCGCGGGCCATATTGTTCGACGCGGAAATGCAGCGCGCAGGCACCGCGCAGCATGAATTCACGCAGCATTTCCCGCAGGAAGGCTGGGTCGAACACGACGCCGAGGAAATCTGGGAGAGCGTTCTACGCGTCTGCCGCGAGGTGATGGAAACCACCGGCGTCACCGCCGACCAGATCGCGGGCATCGGCATCACCAACCAGCGCGAAACCACCGTGGTCTGGGATCGCGCCACAGGTCAACCGATCCACAATGCCATCGTCTGGCAGGACCGCCGCACCGCTGAGATTTGCGCCCGTTACAAACGGGCAGGGTGCGAGGATGACGTCACCGCCCAGACCGGGCTGTTGCTGGACCCCTATTTCTCGGGCACCAAGGTCAAATGGCTGCTGGATACCGTGCCAGGCGCGCGCGACCGCGCCGAGGCCGGAGAGCTGATGTTCGGCACCATCGACTGTTTTCTGATCTGGCGTCTGACCGAAGGGCGCAGCCACGCCACCGACGCGACCAATGCCGCGCGCACCTTGTTGTTCGACATCCACAAGGGCGAATGGAGCGCCGAGATTTGCGATCTGCTGGACGTTCCGATGAGCATGCTGCCCAAGGTACATGACTGCGCCTCGGATTTCGGAGAAACGACCCTATTGGGGGGAAATATCCCGATATTGGGCGTGGCGGGCGATCAGCAAGCCGCCACGATCGGGCAGGCCTGTTTCCAGCCCGGCATGATGAAATCGACCTATGGCACGGGCTGCTTTGCCTTGCTGAACACCGGGGACAAGCCGGTTGAATCGAAGAACCGTTTGCTGACCACCATCGCCTATCAGTTGGACGGCAAGCGGACCTATGCGCTTGAGGGATCGATCTTTGTCGCTGGGGCCGCCGTGCAATGGCTGCGCGATGCGCTGCAGATCATCGAATCGGCCCCCGAAAGCGGCGAGTTGGCGCAACAAGCCGATCCGAACCAGCATGTCGTTTTGGTCCCCGCCTTTACCGGCCTCGGCGCGCCCTACTGGAAACCCGATTGCCGGGGCGCGGTATTTGGCCTGACGCGCAATTCCGGCCGCGCGGAATTTGCCAAGGCCACGCTGGAAAGCATCGCCTATCAAACCCGCGACCTGTGGCATGCCATGCAGGGCGACTGGGGCGCGGATACCGACGTGACACTGCGCGTGGATGGCGGTGCCAGCGCCTCGGACTGGGCGATGCAGGGGCTGTCAGACTATCTGGGAGCCGAGGTCGACCGCCCAGTGATGCAGGAAACAACCGCATTGGGTGCGGCCTGGCTGGCCGGCATGCGCGCTGGTGTTTACCCGGACCAACAGGGTTTTTCCGAAACCTGGGCGCTGGACCGCCGGTTTGAACCGGAACTGTCCGCCCAAGAACGCGACGCCGCCTATGATCGCTGGAAACGTGCCGTTTCCGCAGCCATGGCGTTCTGAACCGGGTGAAGGATCAGCTGTGATCCTTCATCAGGCGCTGTTTCTGACGTGACCAGTCCCGCTTGGCCTGAGTCTCACGCTTGTCGTGCAGCTTTTTACCTTTGGCGATGCCGATCTTCAGCTTCGCACGGCCCTTGTGGTTGAAATACAAAACCAGCGGCACCAGCGTCATGCCCTTGCGCTGGGTCGCATTCCACAAATTCGACAGCTCTTTGCGCGACACCAGCAGCTTGCGGCGGCGGCGTTCTTCGTGCTTGAAGACCTTCGCCTGCTCGTATGGCGCAATATAGCTGTTGATCAGCCACAGCTCGCCATCCTCGACCGAGGCATAGCTTTCGGCGATGTTTGACCCACCAACGCGCAGGGATTTGACCTCGGACCCTTCCAGCACGATGCCGCACTCGATATCGTCCTCGATCGCATAATCGAAGCGCGCACGCCGGTTTTCGGCGATGACTTTGTAATTCGGGTCTGTTTTCTGCTTTTGCTTGGCCATGACGCGTTGATTTAGGCGGCTTGGGCGGCCCTTGCAAGCCGTTGCGATCAGGACGAGGCCGAGATAATCAGATCAGGGCCGAAAATCGTGTCGGCGTGGCTGTGCAGATAGATCTTCAGCCAAGGCGTGAACCGTTGCGGGTGGCGTTGCACTTCGGCCAGCAGATCATGGTAGTCGATCCACCGGATATCCATGACTTCATCCGGATTAGGCTCGATTTTCAACGGCCCGCGAACATGGGCCAGAAAGATATCGACCACTTCGTGTTCGATCATATTGTTGCCGACATCGGCGTGATATTCCAACCGGTGCCGATATTCCGGGTACAACCCTGTGATCCCCAACTCCTCGCGCAAACGGCGCACGGCACATTCCGAGGGCGTCTCACCCCAATCGGGATGAGTGCAGCAGGTATTCGCCCACAGGCCGGGCGTATGGTATTTGCCCAAAGCCCGGCGTTGCATCAGGATCTCGGTTCCGCGCACGACAAAGACCGACACTGCCTTGTGCCGCAGGCCCTTTTCATGCGCCTCAAGCTTGTCCACGGGGGTCAATTCGCCATCAACCCAGGCCGGGATCATGATTCCCATCTGTCGTCTCCTGCTGCCGATCCGCCAGGACGGCGGGATGTATGGAATTGGCTGCCGCCGGACCGGCTTGGCTCTGCGAAGTCATGCAAGGGCATGATGAACCGCGTATCCCCAAGGTGACCTTGATCCAACCTGTTATCAATCGCACGAAAGGCCGCAGGGGGCTGCGGCCTTTTGCAATCTTTCGAATGGTCTGGTTTCAGACGTTATTCGCCCGAGACGCTAACGATATAGGCATAGACGTCTTCACCGCCCTTCTTCAGCTTGAAGGTCATTTTCGACTTAGCCGATGTCTCACCCAGGTAATCTTTCAGAAACGCCTTGGGGTCCTGAGCGTATTCGACAAAGGTGGTTTCATCCCAGACCAGACCGTTTTCACCAGCCTCAACGATACTGTCACCGTATTTGAAGCCTTCGACGGTACCCGCGGTGCGCCCCGCAATACCGTAAAGGTTCGGACCGGTCTTACCGCCCTTGACGATGACTTCACCGGCCGAGTCAGCGATCTGATGACAGGATTTACATTTGTTGAAGGCTTTCTTGCCCGCCTCGGCGTCACCTTCCGCATAGGCGGGAAGGGCCAAAAGGCCGACTATTGCGGTAGCGAGGATACGATTCATAGCTTTTGCTCCGATACGAATTGGCTGCACCGAATGGACCGTCGGCGCAAAAAAGAGTCAACGCGCAGATTGCCGCGCGAGGGTACTGTGCCCTGCGGCATAAAGGCAGTCCTTAACTTTTGTCATGTGGTGCAGACCAACAGGGCAATAGATCGCCCGCTGCCGGGGTCGCCAGATAGATCGCCCGCGCAATCGCCCGTGCCAGACAGACCGAGGCCGCGTGCCCAATCAGCCCCAACTCTGCTTCCGCGTCGATGGTACGCGTGCCTGTGCTGACCGCAAAGACCAGATCGCCATCACCGGGTGTATGCGCCGGCAGGATGGCGCGGGCAATACCGTCATGCGCCGCCACCGCCAGTCGCTGGCACTGTGGTTTCGACAGGGCGGCATCGGTGGCCACAATAGCGATGGTAGTATTGCCCTTGTCCGGCTCAGCAAGTCGCATCACCTGTGCCTTGCGGCTGGGTGCGGGCAAGCCTAGCCCGGCACTTGAATCAGGCCCTAACCCGCCAAATTCGCCCCCAAACTCAAACGGCGCTGCCCAGAAATGACGATCGCCGGGTGTCGTCACACTGCCCAGCGGGTTGGCCGCAACCAGGGCACCGACGGTCACCCCATTGTCCAGAACCAATGAGGCAGACCCCAGCCCGCCCTTGTGCCGCGCCGCCAAAGCGCCGGTTCCGGCCCCCTCTGTGCCCAACGCAAAATCCACATCTGCGTCGTCAAAGGCCGCCTGTCCCAGCGCGCGATAGGGGTTTCCAACCCAATCCTTGTCTCCGCCGTTCAACAAATCAAACAGGATCGCGCCCGGCACGATGGGCACCACGGTGCTGCCGACTGGATACCCCCTGCCCCGCGCCCGCAATGCATCCGAGACGCCGGAACAGGCATCCAGTCCAAAGGCCGACCCGCCGGACAAGGCGATTGCGTCCACCCGTGCCACTGATTTATCCGGCGCCAGCAAATCGGTTTCCCGCGTGCCCGGCGCACCGCCCATAACGTGAACCGAGGCGGTAAAGGCCTGATCTGCCGTCAGGACAGTTGTTCCCGATTTCAACGCGGCGTCCTGCGCGTTTCCAACCCTCAGGCCGGGAACATCAGTGATCAGATTACGGGGTCCGGGGATCATGGGTGCACCTCAGATACAACGGCCACCGTCGACTTCCAATGCAGCGCCGGTGATCATGCTGGCCTCGTCCGAACACAAGAAACAGGCGGCGTTGGCCATGTCATCGGGGGTCGAGAACCGCCCGAGCGGGATGGTCGACAGGAACTTGGCGCGCATTTCAGGCGTGTCTTCCCCCATGAAAGATTTCAGCAGCGGTGTTTCCCCTGCCACAGGACACAGCGCGTTCACTCGCACGCCCGAGGGCGCAAGCTCCACCGCCATTGTCTTGGTGGCCGTGATCATCCAGCCCTTGGACGCATTGTACCAATTCAGGTTCGGACGTGGCGACAGCCCCGCGGTCGAGGCCACGTTCAGAATTGCCCCCGCCCCGCGCGTTTTCATCGCTGGCACCAGCGCTCGTGCGGTCAGATAGACCGATTTCATGTTCACGTTAAAGACGCGGTCAAATTCTTCTTCGGTGACATCCTCCAGCGGCGTTGGCAGGTGCGTGACGCCGGCATTGTTCACCAGAATATCCAGTTGCCCGAACCGATCCATCGCCATATCCGCCATGGCCTGCACCGAGACGGCATTCGCCACGTCGACTATCTGAGCAATCGCATTCGGTCCGAGCTGGTTTGCCTGAACCTCGGCCGCGTCGCCATTGATATCAGCAATCATGACCCGTGCGCCTTCGGACAGGAATTTCTGCACGATCCCGGCACCAAAGCCGGACGCGCCACCGGTTACAATCGCGGATTTCCCCTCTAACCTCATGATCTTGCTCTCCCTTGCCTGATCAGACTAGCAAGGCACCGCGAAACTGCCAGTTCAATCTTCTGCGACCTTGCCGCGCAGCGACTTCACATCCGAGCGCGCCTTTTTTGCCGCCAACCGTCGTTTGACCGAGCCATAGGTGGGTTTCGTCGCAATCCGCCGCTTGGGCTTGACCAGCGCACGGGTGATCAATTCAGCCAGCCGGGCGCGGGCAATCTCGCGGTTGCGGGCCTGACTGCGGGTTTCTTCGCATTGAATGATGATCGCGCCATCTTTGGTCCAGCGCCGCCCGGCCAGCCGTTTCAACCTGTTTTTGACCGGGTCGGGCAAGGAGGGCGAGCGCGCCGCCTCGAACCGCAGCTCAACTGCGGTCGAGACCTTGTTGACGTTCTGACCACCGGGACCGGACGAGCGGACAAAACTCTCGGTCATTTCCCAGTCCTGCAGTGTGATATCGTCGGTGATGCGCAACATAAAGTGGACCTTACTAGGGCAATACGGAAACAAAAAGGGCCGCCCCGGCGGGACGGCCCTTCGAAAGTACAGGAGGTCGGGTCGGTTAGATCAATCGACCAGCCGGAGCGCTCGCTCCGCCAAGGGCTGCCCTAACAGGCGATCCCCCCGGTTGTTCCAACACCTCTCTCCAATCTCTTTCTAGACACTGGATCACCTCCTTTTCTATCTGTTGCGGTTAACTTTGAGCCTGACACAAGATGCGCCATTCTCAAAGCACTTTTTTACGCAGGCTGAGCGGTCAAGCGCGCAACTATCACCTTGAACGGGATCAGCGCGATCATCGCCAGCGACAGCTTCACCAGCCAATCGGCAAATGCCAGTGTCACCCACAGGGGCGCCATCGGACCGGACAGCATGAAGGGCACAGGCTCCCACGCCCAGTTGATCGCCGCATCAGCATTGGCACCGAAAACCGTGACCGAAGCTGAGAACGCGATGGTGAAAAACAGCGCGGTGTCCAGCGCCGAACCAACCAGGGTCGACACCAGCGGCGCGCGCCACCAGCGACCACCGCGAAGCGAATTGAACACGGTGACATCGGTCAGCTGTGCAATCAGAAACGCCGTCCCCGAGGCAACAGCGATCCGCAGTGGCACGGCGGCATAGGTGAACCCGTCCCCTTGCAGCATGATCTGGCTGCCGATCAGCGAGCAGATGATACCGGTGATAAACCCGGCAAACACCACCTTGCGGGCCGTGGCCACGCCATAGACGCGGTTCATGATGTCGGTGACCAGAAAGGCCAGCGGATAGGTAAAGGCACCCCAGGTCAGCAGCCCGTCAAAAATCAGGAACTGAACCAGAATGTTCGAGGCCACAACAATGGCGGCCATGGCAAGAATGCCGGGTATATAAGCGCGTTGCATGTTTTCAGATGCCCGTTTTGACAAGGTAGCGGCGACTTGGCCAAGGGACCGTCCCATGGCAAGCCGTGCGTTTAGACCTTTGGTTGGGATGTGTCAATCCGGTAGCAGATACTCTACCAGTTCAGTGCGCTGAAGGACCAGAAAGTTGTCGTCCGAGATCATCGTAGCGCGCAGCCGCCCCTGATCATCGCGCCAAACCGACAACCCTTCGAGGTTGTCATGCGTGCCTGTGCCGGTCGTGAACAGGGTTTCTTCGGCCCCGACTGTATCCCCCGTGATCTGCCACCGCCGCAGGCGGGTGCGGAACCCTGTCAGGGACAGGGCTCGTTCCAATAAATAGAACCGACCTTCAGGGCCGAAATCGGCAGATACAGGCAGGAATTTGCCCCGCTGCGGCAACACGAAAGGGGTCGACCAGCCTTGACCGTCCCAGCGATAAACGGGGATGTCGCCCGCTTCGGTCCGGCTTCTTTCAGGAAGGGTATACAGCCACCCCTGATTGTCGAGTGCCAAGGCTTCGAGCGACCCATTCAGTTTCAGATTTTCAAACGCCTTGGGGCGCGGCAGCACCTGCGCATCGGCGTCGGGGGTCGCGTACCGGGCAACGCGATGCACTGATTCAAATGAGATGTAATGGCTACCGTCCGGTGCGACCGCAATGCCTTCGGAATCCCCTGCTTCACCGGACAGGGGCCGGCCCGTGCTGGACAGAACCGGCCAGTTCCCGGTGATCCGGACCCCTGTAATGTCATCCCCGTCCCGCGCGATGGTCGCGCGGACAAGAACCGACCGGTCACTAAGCGCAAGCATGTGCTGACCGTTGTCCGAGATATGCAGGGCCGAAAACCCACCAAACCAATCGGCCGGGTGGCGCCAGACAAAACTGTTTAGGTATGTGGCCGTCTTGACCTCGACCGCCCAAACTGCACCCGACAGCAAAGTAGCAATCAGTTGGATTGCAAGACTGCGGCGCATTGCTGGGGCAAATCGGTCAGAACATACTCGCGGCGTTTCTTCGGCGCTGGCGCGTTCGGGTCAGGTGGCGGCGGGTTGAGGATGTTGCGCACCCATTGCTGTGCCTCGGCGCAGCCATCACCTTTAGGCGGCGCGTCCTGATTGACACAGCCGCGCGATCCCCTGGGGCATTTCAGGCGCACGTGGAAATGATAGTGATGCCCCCACCATGGTCTGATCTTGCGCAGATAGGCCCGGTTGCCTTTCTCATCGTTGCACATCTGAACCTTTGCGCCGGGAAAGACGAAAATCCGCGCCACGCGCTTATCCTTGGCAGCCTCACGCAGCACGGCGTGGTGCTGTTTGGTCCAGTTCCCATTCACATAGGCCCCGTTGGCCCGGCGCAGAGAAATCGACGAGATATTCTCGCGCGCTTTGCGCGACAACCGCATGTTGTCGCCGGGCAGCATCCAGATATCAATGTCCAAACCCAATTGATGAGAGCGGTGGCCGGAAGTCATCGGACCACCCCGCGGCTGGCTGATATCCCCTATATAGAGACCATTCCACCCCGGTTGCCGGGCCGCAAACTTGCTGAGGTCCTGCACGTAATCAACAGCTTGCGGGTGCCCCCAGTTGCGATTGCGCGACAGGCGCATGGCTTGCCATGTCGGCCCCGTTTCAGGCAGTTGCACTGACCCCGCGGCGCATCCGCGCGAATAACTGCCGAACGCGGCTGGTTTTTGCTGTGAACTTTGCTTTTGCGCTCCGAACAATTGCTTGGCCAAGGGCTGCGCCCCGGCTGCTCCTGCCAATGTCATCGCGGCGATTATTGCTAAAAAACGTAGTAAAATCATCTGCTCTGATCCCCTTCCGGTTTAACCCAGCGCATTAGGAACAAGCCCAGAATAAACAACAGAATGATCGGTGACACCCCCAACCGCGCACTACCCGTGACAGTTGTGGCAATCCCGATTAGCAATGGCGCGGCAAAAGATGTCGCGCGGCCGGACAGGCCGTAAAGGCCAAAGCTTTCGACCGGCGTTTTTGGGTCGGTATGGCGCACCATCATGGATCGGCTGGCCGATTGCAGGATACCGCCCATACCGCCGATCAGAATTCCGCAGCCAAAGAACACCAGATCCGGCAGGCCCGATCCTTCGGGCAAGGTGATGCCGTAAATCTGCGTCCGATCCATCGACACCACTGTGACGCAAACAAAGATCAGCACCCAGATGGCCACCAGAATGACCGGTTTAGGGCCGTATTTCTTATCCATCTTGCCACCAATCCACGCAAAGATGGCTGAGGCCAGAACGCTGACAATCCCGAACACTCCGATCTTGATCAGCCCCCATTCCAACACCAGCCGTGCATAGACACCGCCGAAACTGTACAGCCCGTTCAGCGCATCACGGTAGAACATGGAGGAACCCAGATAAGTTGCCAGACTGACCCGGTGCCGCAGGTCCGAGATGGATTTGCCCAGCAGGTGAAGCGCCTCACCCAGACTGCCGGTCTTGTTACTGTCCGGGTCATCACGCACCCAAAGGAAATAAGGCACCATGAACAGGATGAACCAACCGGCGGTAAAGGGACCCACGAACCGCGTGCCCTCCTGGCTCGCCGCATCCAGTCCGAACATCGGGTCCATCCCAATCAGCGTCTTGCCGTTGGGCTGTTCGACGAACAGCGTCAGCATGATCGCCAATGAAATCAACCCGCCGAAATACCCAAACGCAAACCCCGAGCCCGAGATTTCGCCCACCTCATTGTCATCGCCAAGATCAGGCAGCTGTGAGTTGATGAAGATCAGCGCATACTCCGCGCCGACGAAACCCAGCCCAAAGGCCGACAGCATCAGCCACATGTTCGAGCCATCGGGCAGCGTGTACCAAAGCGCAGCGGACCCCACCGCATACATGATTGAAAAGGCAAAAATCCACGGGATGCGCCTTCCCGACACATCCGCCATCGCACCCAATAGCGGCGCGCCAAAGGCGATGATCAACCCGGTGATGGTCAGGCAATTGGCCCAAACCGTCTGTGCCCGCGCGGCCGCGGCCTCGGCGTCCAACCCGGTGCCTGAAAAATATCCCGCAGCAACCCCGGCGAAGTAAGGACCAAAGACAAAGGTGACCAAAAGGGTGTGATATGGCTGCGTCGCCCAGTCGAAAAACCACCAGCCCCAGATGCGCCTGCGCTTGGAAATCTCTGCCATAACTGCCCCTGTTTATTGTTGCTTTAATAAGACGGGGCTTTAACCCAATTCGCAAGCGTTGTGTTGGCGCGGGCTTGCTCTTTGTCGCGGGTGCGCTTACCTCTCATCTCACGTATTTACCGGAGGCCCCATGCTGTCGTTGATCCAAATTCTGCTGCTGATCCTGGACATTGTCTGGTTCATCATTCTGGCCCATGTGATCATGAGCTGGCTGATCAACTTTCAGGTCCTTAACTTGCACCAGCAACTGGTGGCGCAAATCTGGTACGGCCTGAACCGGATATTAGAGCCTATTTACGGCCCGATCCGTCGCGTTTTGCCCAATATGGGCGGGCTGGATCTGACACCTTTGGTGGTGCTGATCGGTGTTTACGCGCTGCGGATCATCCTGATCAACAATGTGGGCTATTTCGTCTGACCTCTTGTTCACCGAATCTTAGTATGTGATTGTCCTGTCTTAAGAGCAGATAAACCTTAAAACAGGGCAACCCCGCACATGTTCGACGCCGCGCCTTTGCTGCGAGATGTCTTTGGATTCGACGATTTCCGCCCCGGTCAGGAAGAGATCGTCGATGCCGTCACGCTGGGTGAAAACGTGCTGGCGATCATGCCTACTGGCGGCGGTAAATCGCTGTGTTTTCAGCTGCCTGCCTTGCTGCGCGACGGGGTGACGGTGGTTATCTCTCCTCTGATTGCCCTGATGCGCGATCAGGTGCGCGGGCTGCAAGAGGCCGGGGTCGAGGCCGGTGCGCTAACCTCGGGCAACACCCCCGAAGAAACCGACGCCGTGTGGGAAGCGTTGGAGGCCGGGCGCCTGAAACTGCTCTACATGGCCCCCGAGCGTCTGGCCGCCGGGTCAGCCTTGGGCATGTTGCGTCGGATCAATGTCAGCCTGATCGCAGTGGACGAGGCCCATTGCGTCAGCCAATGGGGCCATGATTTCCGCCCAGATTATCTGCGGATTGGAGAATTAAGACGCGCATTGGACGTGCCTTTGGCTGCTTTCACCGCCACAGCGGATGCCGAAACGCAAGATGAAATCGTCGAAAAACTGTTCGACGGCACCGCGCCGCGCAAATTCCTGCGCGGCTTTGATCGGCCCAATATCCATCTGGCCTTTGCTGCCAAGGACGGGCCGCGCAAACAGATCCTCGACTTCGCCGAAGCGCGCAAAGGTCAATCGGGTATCGTCTATTGCGGCACCCGCAACAAGACCGAAGTGCTGGCTCAGGCCCTGCGCGCCGAAGGTCACACCGCCTGTCATTATCACGGCGGAATGGAGGCTGAGGATCGCCGCATCGTCGAAACCCGCTTTGCCCGCGAGGATGGGCTGATCGTGGTTGCCACCGTGGCGTTCGGGATGGGCATCGACAAACCCGATATCCGCTGGGTCGCGCATGCGGACCTGCCCAAATCCATCGAAGCCTATTATCAAGAGATCGGCCGCGCCGGCCGTGACGGCGGACCTGCAGAGACACTGACTCTGTTCGGTCCGGACGACATTCGCCTGCGCCGGTCCCAGATCGACGAGGGGCTCGCACCACCGGAACGGCGCATGGCGGATCATGCACGGCTGAACGCTCTGCTCGGACTGGCCGAGGCGCTGGAATGTCGACGCAAGACCCTGCTGGGGTATTTCGGAGAACAGATCGAACCTTGCGGTAAATGCGATCTGTGCGACAGCCCTCCGGAAGTTTTCGATGGCACCACCCCCGTTCGCATGGCCTTGTCGGCGATCCTGCGCACCGAGGAATGGTTTGGCGCGGGCCATCTGATCGACATTCTGCTGGGTAATGAAACCGACAAGATTCGCGCCCGGCGGCACGACAACCTGTCCACATGGGGCATCGGCAAGGACTGGTCGCGCCCGCAATGGCAGGCGATCTTCCGACAGATGATGGGGCACGATCTTGTCCGCCCCGATCCCGAACGCCACGGCGCGTTGCGCATGACCGAAGCAGCCAAGCCGATCCTGAAAGGTGAGACACAGATCAACCTGCGCAAGGACACGATCCGCAAGGCCACCCGGAGGCCAGCCGTCAAGATGATGGTGTCCGAGGAAGACGCTCCGTTGCTGAGCGCGCTCAAGGCCAAACGTCGCGCGCTGGCGGAAAGCGCACGGGTTCCGGCCTATGTCATCTTTCCCGATCGCACCTTGATTGAAATGGCCGAAAAACGCCCCGCCACACTGGACGATATGGCCCGGATCAGCGGTGTTGGCGCGAAAAAACTGGAACGCTACGGCGACACTTTCCTTGAGGTGCTGATCGGCGCAGTTGAAGAGCTGCACCCCGCACGCCGCAAACTGGCGGGCCGCGAACAGGGGGATATCTATGACCGCCTGCTTGAGGTTCAGACGCAACTGTCGCGCGGTCCTGACGGGATTGACAAACCGCTGACCTGTTCGGCCTCACAACTGGCCAAGGTCGCACAACTGCGCCCCAATGACCCGCGCGGGATGGAGCAGGTGCTGGGCGACCGTCGTCACGAAAGGTTTGGTGCCGCGTTTCTGGACGTGCTGCGCCAGGCGGGCTGATACGCTTTGCGTTGGATTTGGGTCGAAAGACGCTGCCTCTTCCTACGGTCGAACGCGCCTGTCGACAAATATGCTTTTGACGACACGCAAAACGTCCTAGATACCCTGCATCAGGCAAGAAACGAGGGCGGATATGCTGATAGTGGTTTCCCCGGCCAAGCGGCTGGATTGGGCAGAGCGGGACGTTGAGGTCACGCAACCCGACTTTCAGGACGACGCGATCCGACTGTCGAAAACCGCCCGCAATCTGACGTTGGGCGATCTGAAAAAACTGATGGACCTCAGCGATGATCTGGCCCGCCTGAACCGTGACCGGTATCGCGCATTTTCGGACGCACCGGGCGCTGATCTGATCCGACCTGCCGCGCTGGCCTTTGCCGGGGACACCTATCAGGGACTAGAAGCGGCCTCGCTGGATTCGGAAGAAATGGCCTGGGCGCAGGATCACTTGCGTATCCTGTCCGGGCTTTACGGGGTGTTGCGCCCGCTGGACGCGATTCAACCCTACCGGCTTGAAATGGGCAGCAGGCTAAAAACCCGGCGCGGCAAGAACCTGTATGAATACTGGCGCGACCAACTGAGCAAGGCGCTGAACGCACAAGCCGAAGAGGTCGGATCAGACGTTCTGGTGAATTGTGCCAGTCAGGAATATTTCGGCGCGGTCGACCTGAAGGCGCTGAAACTGCGGGTGATCACACCGGTTTTTATGGAAGACAAGGCGGGCACCCCAAAGATCGTCAGCTTTTTCGCCAAGAAAGCGCGGGGTGCGATGGCCCGTTACATCGTTCAACACCGCCTGACCGCCCCCAAGGGGCTGCTGGATTTTGACACAGGTGGTTATGAATACCGCCCGGATCTGTCGGAAGAGGACAGACCCGTTTTTGTACGCCCCTATCAGGCCTGATCCAGCATTGATGGGTCGTAAGCAACCAGCTCAACCGTGTTGCCCTCGGGGTCCTCGGTAAAAATACCGCGCCATCCGATCCAGCCGAACTGTTCAACGCGGTAAGGCTGACCGATCTTGTCATACCAGCGCATCACCGCCTCTTGTTCGGCAAAGGGCAATGACAGCGCAATATGATGCAACGATGATCCGGCCCCGGTTGTGGGCTTGTTAGCGCCGCTCGGGTGCAAGCCGGGCCGCGGGGCTGCCGTGTGGTGGAACAAGGCCAAGACCTGCGTATGCCCACCGAACCCTACGGCGATGCGGAAAAAGGTAATGGCGCTGTTGTGATCACCGCTCAGGCGTTCCAGCCCGATTACATCTTCATAAAACGCCACCATCGCGCCCATATCGGCGCAACGAATGGCAATCTCACCCAAGGCACGAGGTTGAAATCCACGGTCTGTCATGGGCTTACCCTAGTCAGCCTGTGCATCTTCGGCAATGACAGGCAAAACATCCTCGGGCTGATGGTCCAATACCATCTGGTGGATTTTCCGCTTTTGCAGCGGTTTGGTCAAATAGTGATCCAGCCCGGCTGACAGAATGCCCTGATCGTCCCCTGCCATGGCATGCGCCGTCAAGGCGACGATCGGCACATGCCGATCCGTGTCAATCTCGCGACGCCGGATTTCCGCCGTGGCTTGCTTGCCATCCATCTTGGGCATCGAAATATCCATGAAAATCAGGTCCGGGTCGAATTTCTGATGCTGGTCCACGGCTTCCAGCCCATTCGCGGCGAATTGCAGGTCAATGTTCAGATCCTTGACCATCTTTTGCAGGATCAACTGATTGGTCCGATTATCCTCGGCTGCCAAAACACGCATCTGGCGTTCACCCTGCGGCTCTGACGGGGCCTCGGGGTCGCTTGAAGCAGTTTCAGGCGCGGCAGGCAGCCGCCCCAATGTCGTCAAACGCGAATACAATTCGGCGCGCGGAATAGGTTTTTGCAACACCCCGTCGATCAGGTGACGTGCCGGGTTGGCGTGGATGACACCGGGATTGGCCGACATCACCACCACCGGCAAATCCCCCCAGCCCCGGTCTTTCAGCGTGGTCGCCAGCTCCAACCCATCCATATCCGGCAGGTCATGATCACACAGCAACAGGTCCACGCTGTCATCGACAGCGGCCAGCGCCTCACCCCCCGAGGCGCAGACGGTAACCTTTGACCCCAGCCGCCCCAGCTGTTTCGACAGGATGGCACGGTTCACCGCCAGATCCTCAACCAACACCACGTGGCGCAACCGACCAGCCAGATCGGGCGGTGTGGGTTGCGGGCCTTCGACAGTTGGCAATGAAATGCGGAACCCAAAGCACGAGCCCTGCTCGGGCTCGCTTTCCACCCAGACCGACCCGTCCATCAGTGTTATCAGCCGTTTGGTGATGGCCAACCCCAGGCCCGTACCCTCGAACGCACGGTTTTTCTCATCCTCGACCTGATTGAATTCGCCAAAGATGTGCCCGATCTTGTCCTCTTCGATGCCGATGCCGGTATCTTCGATCGCGACATGAATATCGCAGGTATTCGGATCTGTATTCGGCACCCCGGTAACGCGGATCAGCACGTGGCCTTCGGTGGTGAACTTGACCGCATTGCCCACCAGATTGGTCAGCACCTGCCGCACACGGCCGGGATCGCCCACGAACAGCGTTGGCAGAAACAGGTCATAATCGACCAGCAAGGACAGCCCCTTGTCGCGCACGCTGGGTTGCAGCAGCATCGCAACCTCAAGAATGCAGCGTTCGAAATCGAACTGTTCGGGGTGCAGGATCAGCTTGTCCGCCTCGATCTTGGAATAGTCCAGAACGTCGTTGATGATCACCAACAACGCCTCGCCCGAGTTTCGGATGGTGTTGAGATAGAGACGCTGTTCCTCGTCCAGCGGGGTTTCCGACATCAGTTCGGTCATGCCGACAATGCCGTTCATCGGAGTCCTGATCTCATGGCTCATATTGGCCAGAAAGGCGGATTTGGCGCGGTTTGCGGCCTCGGCCCGCTCGCGAGCGGCCTGCAACTCAGTCTCATGCCGGACCGAGGCGGTGATGTTCAGGCCCAGGCTGACCACGTCACCGCCATTGCCGCGCTGGTCGATCATCTTGAAATATTCGCCGTTCCACAGCTTGATCACCACCGATTCCGGCTGCGGCTGCGCCCAGCGGGTCAGCATTCTGGCCTGCCAATCGGCCGGAGATTCGGCGCCAATGTCGATCAACCCTTCGTCGGTCAAAATCTCAAGAATCCGCGCATAGGAAATACCCGGCGACACCTCATCCAATCCATCAAATAGGCTGAGATAGGCGGCATTGGCGCCAATCATGCCGCTTTGATCATCGAAAAAGGCAAACCCGTCCTGAATAGTCTGCATCGAATGCCACAAGCGGCGCTCGGCCACTTCGATCTTGGCATTGGCTTCGGTCAGGTCGGATTTGACCTTTTCATTTTCATCCCGAACCGTTTCGACCTCAGCCTGAGTTTCACCGATACGTTTGGTCAGCGCCATCGCGTGCAAACCCAGCTTGCGATTGGCGGCAGACAATTCGGCCTGCTTCATCTCCAACAGCCGCTCGGCCGCCAGCCGCGCACGCCGTTCCTGTGCCAGTTTGGTTGCTAGACTCATCGTTGCTGATCCCGGGTAACTTGCGCCCAGCATCCGGACAGAGCGTGAAAAAGTGCTTAAGCCGTTGCCCGAACATGGACCCTCGTGTCAGAGTTTTCGAAAACCGGAGGCCTGCCCATGCCGCGTAAAACGTACTTGCCTATACTCTTTGCCATCACGCTGGGGTCTCATGCGATGGCGGATTGCGCCACGGATGCGCAGATCGACCAATTTGTGCAGGACTATCTGTCCAACACACCCACGGCAGCCTTGTCTGCGGATGGCAGCATGGAAGACGCGCTGTGTACACAAGCCAAGATAGCCAGTGCGTTAGAGCCACATTTGGGGCCGATCATCGGCTATAAGGCAGGCCTGACCAGCGCCCCCGCGCAAGAGCGGTTCGGCGCGGCTGAACCGGTTCAGGGCGTTCTGTACCGCGATATGATGCTGGACGACGGGGCCACGGTGCCCGCCACATGGGGTGCCCGTCCGGTTTTTGAGGCCGATCTGGTGCTGGTTGTCGGTGACGCTGGCATCAATCAGGCCACCACCCCGGCCGAGGTCCTTGCCCATATCTCAGCAATCCGCCCCTTTATCGAGCTGCCGGATCTAACTCTGGCCGAGGGGGAGCCGATCACGCCGGTTACCCTAACCGCCATCGGCGTTGCCCCGAAACTCGGCGTGTTAGGCTCTGAAATTTCCGTATCCGATCCTGCAGCGATGACGCAGGCGTTGCAGGATATGACGGTCACACTCCGCGCCGCGGACGGTGAGGTGCTGGCGCAGGCGCCCGGGGCTGCTGTCCTGGGGCACCCGGCGAATGCCGCCCTGTGGCTGATGTCGAAAGGTATCAAGTTTCAAGCCGGCGACATGATCTCGGTCGGGTCATTCGGCCCACTTGTGCCACCCGCAAAGGGCAAGGGCGGGGCATCCGTCACCTATGCGGGCCTGCCCGGCAATCCCACAGTCAGCGTTGTGTTTGAATAATCAGCGTCGCCCTTCGCGCAACCAGCCTGCCAGCAAGAAACCACCGGCCAACACCAGCACCAGCCAGGGTGGCAACAAACCGGCCTGCGTGACATCACGCGTCTCATAGGCATCACGCGGGGTCAGACCAATCCAACCGCGCCCGGCAGCCGGGCGCCCGGCGCGGACATTGCGGATAGACGGCAACCCATCTTCCAGGCGGATTGTACCCCCGCGCAGTTCGGCCAGTACGGGTTTCAGAACCTCATCAGTGGCAATGGTGCGCTCAAATTCTTTCGGCGCAGCGGGGCCCAGCCCGATCACCGCCATCTGGTCACCTTCCTGAAGACGGTAGAGGCCTATCTCGGGTCCAAAATAGTTTGCCTCGAACCGCCCCGGAGACACCTCATCAAGCGTTACTTCAAGTGTTTCGCCATCGGGGCGGGTGATGGTCACCGGTCCAACCTCATCCTCCAAAGTCTGGCGGATGATACGCATGACCTGCCCGTTGGCTTCGGCCCACAAGGCTTCTTCCTCAAGCTCGGGTTCTTTCATCATCCAATGGGCAAGACGGCGCAGCAGTTCCAATTGCGGCCCCCCGCCCTCAAAACCCCGGCTCCACAACCAGGCATGGTCTGACGCCAAAAGCGCCACGCGCCCCTCGCCCACGCGGTCCAGCACCAGCAGGGGTCGCTCATCCACGCCAGTCATCAACAGCTCACCCGTGCGGTGGTTGACGTCGATCTGGCGCAGCCACGCACCCCAATCCTCAGAATCCCCCAGATCTGTCGTCACCGGGTGGCGATGGCCCAGATCGGTCACCATGGGCACAAAACGTTCCTCAATCACTCGTGCAGTGGGCTGTGCAGGCAGAATCGGCGCCAGGGGGGAGCGGAAGATACTGTCAGCGCTGGCAAAATCCGGCCCCGCCGCAATCAGAACCGCGCCGCCTTCGTTGATATAGTTGGTGACATTGTCCAGATAGATCGCGGGCAGGATGCCGCGCCGCTTGTAGCGATCAAATATGATCAGGTCGAAATCGTTGATCTTTTCCAAAAACAGCTCACGCGTTGGGAACGCGATCAGCGACAACTCATCCACCGGCACGCCATCCTGTTTCTCGGGCGGGCGCAGGATGGTGAAATGCACCAAATCGACCGAGCTGTCGGATTTCAGCAGATTGCGCCAGGTTCGCCCACCCGGATGCGGCTCACCCGACACCAGCAGCACACGCAACCGGTCTCGCACCCCGTTCATCTGGATCAACGCGGTGTTGTTGCGGTCGGTCAATTCGCCCTCGGCCTGAGGCACAGTGAACTGGATGACATTGCGCCCACCATGCGGCAGAGCGATGGGCAATTCGACATCGACGCCGATGGGAATGGTGAATTGTTCCGGCTCAGCCCCATCTACTGATATCTCAAGCGGCGCAGTGGTCACCCCGGTAGGCGCAGCGCCGCTGTCTTCGACGCGCAAGGTCAGGGTCACAGGCTCGCCGATAATGGCAAAGGCGGGGGCATTGCGGACGATCAGGCGGCGATCCCAGTCGCTTGCACGCCCGGTTTGCAGCAAATGTATCGGCGCGGGCAGGTCGGGAGCCTGCTCGACATCATGCACCAGCCCGTCTGAAACCACGAGAATACCCGCAATCCGTGCGCGCGGCTCTTCGGCCAGTGCGGCGCTCAATGCGGTCATAACCTGCGTGCCTTCGTCCCCATCTCCGTCGGCGACCTTGATCCGGCGCAGCTCGGTATTGTCGCGGGATTCGATTTCAGCAGCCAGGCCTTCAGCCGCCTGCGCGGTTTGATCGGCGCGATCCGAAAGGGCCTGACTGGCGCTTTCATCTTCGATCATCAGCACGATATCGGTCAGCGGCGCACGGTCTTCGACCTGATAGACCGGACCCGCCAAGGCCGCGATCACCACCAGCGCCGCCAGCCCGCGCAAGGCCCAGCCAGACAAGCCGCGCCACAGGGCCAGCAGAACCCCTGTGACCGCAATCGCGGCGACAAAGGCCAGAACAGGCCACGGGATCAGCGGATCAAAGATGACGGTTCCGGTCATTGTCCCAACCTGTCCAAAAGCGCAGGCACGTGTACCTGATCCGATTTGTAATTCCCGGTCAGCACATGCATCACCAGATTGACCCCAAAGCGATTGGCCAGCTCGCGCTGGCGTTCCCCGGCATAACCACGCCCGACTGGCAACAGCGCCTGTCCGTTGCGGTCAATTGCCCAGGCCCCGGCCCAGTCATTGCCGCCAATCACTACAGGGGTGACGTTGTCGTTGAGATTGCGAAAGGGCATGCCCTCGATCTGTTCGGCATCCACTGGCGCGGCCTCAACCCAGATTTCAGTGCCTGCGTAGCGACCCGGAAAATCCTGCAGCAGGTAAAAGGCGCGGGTCAGGACATGGTCACCGGGGACAGGCTCTAACGCGGGAATATTAAGCGGGGCCGCCAGTTGTTGCAGCTTGCGCCCATTGGGGCTCGAAGCCCCAAAGCGCGCGATATCCGCATCACGGGTGTCGAACAGGATCATGCCACCCGACCGCAGATAAGCGTTCAGTTTGACATAGGCCTCAGCCGAAGGCTGCGGCTGATCCGGAGTGATCGGCCAATACAGCAGCGGGAAAAACGCCAGTTCATCGCGCTCAAGATCCACCCCAAAAGGCTCGGCAGGTTCGACCGATGTGCGATAGAACAGTGTTTGCGACAAGCCACGCAGGCCCGCACCTGCCACATCGTCAACCTGCGCATTTCCGGTCAACACATGGGCCAGCACCAGCTCATGCGTGGCATTCAGTGCGAATTCTGTATCCTCGGGCGTCTGCGCCTGCGCCTGCGGCACCAACAGCATGGCACCCAGCGCAACCGCCGTCGCTTTGGCCAGGCCAAGGCGGCCAGACAAGGCCAATGAGGCGATCACATCAATCGTCAGCAATAGCAGAGCAAGGCTGAGCAGGATGCCCCCGACAGGTGTCTCAGAGTTCACCTCCTGCCCTTTGATCGGTACATCCGAAGGCCAGATTGCCGGGCTAATCACAGCCTCTTCCGACAGAACATTCAAGGCCAGCTTCTGTTTGCCGCTTTCATATAGGCCGGGCTGCAAACCGGGGCCGATTGCGCCCGAGATCAGCTCGACCCCGTCCACGCCAGCCAGATTGCCCGCATCCGACAGGGCGCCAAAGCCGTCCATCACCTGCAACGGCTCCCACGTGGTGCCCTGCAGCTGCGAATCCTGCCGCGATTTCGCCGCTGAGGCCACGGCCAGACGGTCCAACATCTCAACAAACAGCCCCGAAAGCGGCAGGCTGGACCATTCTGCATCCGCCGTTACATGGAACAGCACCACCTGGCCTAAGCCCAGCGCCTTGCGTGTGACCAGGGGCGTGCCGTCGGACAGCGATGCAATCACCCGATCCGCCAAGTTAGGGTCTGGTTGCGCCATGACCTGCGTTGTGACTGTCACATCCCCCGGCACCTGCAAGCCGTAGAAAGGCGAGTTTTCCGGGAAGGGCGCCAGCCCCTTGGCCTCACCCCAGCTCATCGCGCCACCGACCGAGCGACCGCCGCTGCGCAGACGTACCGGCAGCAATACATCCTCGGATTCGCGGCCCAGGTCGCTGGCGGCCATGCGCGGGCCGGCAAAGCGCAGCAATAACCCGCCCTGTTCGACCCATTCCACCAATGCTGTCTGTTCCCCGGGCGACAGTTTGGCCACATCGGCCAGTACGATGGCATCAGGATTGGCAGGCAAAACTTCCAGCAATCCTCCATCCACAAAATCCGCGGTGGGGCTCAGGACCTGGGTCAGATAGTGCAGCGGCGAGAGCAACTCCAGCCCTTCACGGTTCAACGTTCCGGCGATCAGGGCGACCTCGCGTCGGCGAAGACTGTCATCCGTCAGCGTCACCGCACCGGCAGAACGCTGGCCCTGAATCTCGAACCTTGTGATCCGTCCCCGCAATTCGGATGGCAAGGCAAGCTCCACCTGCGTCGTTGTTTCATTTTCGTCGAAAATGGCATCAGCGCTGTGCAGAATGCGCATGACACCCGCCGGATCGCGGCCCTGAGCCAAAAGCGTGACAGCCGTCGCCGGCCCGGGTTCAGATCGTCTTGCGGTCAGTTGAATAACCCCATCCTGATACACTGCCGGAACCATCGCCAGCACCGGGGCGGCAGATTGATAAACCGTCACCTCACCACGAGATTGCAAGGTGTCCAGAATTCGGGCGCTGTTCAGGTAAGCCAGCTTGTCGCTGAACCAGAATGTGTCAAAGTCCTCTTCGATCTGATCCAGCACGTCGATCGCCTGCGTGATCTGGATTTCGCTTGGTTGCCACGGCACCGGAACCATCCCCGGCAATCGCCCGCGCCAGGCCTCTGCTGCCTGAAAAACAGGGGTTTCCGGCTCTGTGAGACGCAAAATGGATACCGGACGACCCGCGCGTCCGGCCTCAACCAACTGGGCGTCAATTTGCTCCAGCGTTGCTGGCCATCCCGTAGCCCCGGCCCAGCTTGCATCCAACACCAAAAGCAACGGGCCGGACCCGGCCTGAATACGTGACGGGTTCAATACCGGTCCGGCCAATCCGATGATGATCGCGGCAACTGCCAACATCCGCAGTAACAGCAGCCACCAAGGGGTGCGGTCCGAAACGCTTTCCTTGTCCTTTTGTCCCAAAAGCAACGTGACCGCGGGAAACAAGCGGCGGATCGGTGCGGGTGGGACCGCGCGCAGGATCAACCACAGGATCGGCAGGGCCAGCAGGCTCAGCAATACCCAAGGGGATGTGAAGCTGATCACTGACAGAAATGCCGTCATCGCAAGCTCCCGTCCAAAGCGCGGTACAGCCACAGCAGCGCTGCCTGTGCGCTGTCTTCCGTGTGATGCAGGCCATATTGCCAATTTGTCGCCCGGCACAATTGCTGTAGCGCTTCTTTGCGCTCCGCCAGCCGCTCAAGGTACCGGCCACGCAAAGCACCAGCTTTCAGGGTCTCGTGTTTCAGGGTTCGTCCGACACTCTCGAACACGGTGCGGCCGTGATAGGGAAAAGATTCCTCGCTCGGGTCCAGAACATGCATCAAAACGCCCCGCACGCCACGGTCGGCAGCCTTGGTCAGGGCCAGCTCCACCTCACTCATCGGAGCCAGAAAATCCGATATGAACACGGCACGCGCGCGCGGGATCATGGCGCGATGCTCGGGCGAGGCGTAATCGTCCTGCACATCGCCCGACCAAGCCTGCGCCAGTCGGATGATTTGCGCGTTTCCGCGCCGAGGCGGCAGCGTGGTTCCGGTCAGGCCCACGCGCTCTCCACCGCGTACCAGCAGGATCGAGATTGCCAAACCCAGCAAGCGGGCCCTGTCACCTTTCGTGGGAAGGTTCTTGTCGGACGCAAACCGCATCGACGCACCCTGATCCACCCACAGCATCACCGATTGCGCGATCTGCCATTCGCGTTCACGCACAAACTGCTGATCCCCGCGCGCCGAACGCCGGTGGTCGATCATCCGGCGGCTGTCCCCGATCTGCGCCGGGCGGTATTGCCAGAAATCATCGCCAAGGCCCGAGCGTCTGCGCCCGTGATCGCCCAGCAAAACGGTTCCGGCCAGATGCTCGGCGCGCGCCAACAGTGGCGGCAGCCGGGACGCCTCGGCTTCGGATCTTTCGCGAAGGGTCAGCGCGGCATTCACGCCGCGGCCTCGTTGCGGATCAAACCGGCAGCCGTGGAATCGATCAACGCAGCTAGGCTGTCGCCCCGGGCACGTGCCGCAAAGTTCAGCGCCATCCGGTGGCTGAGTACAGGGCGTGCCATGTCCAGGACATCTTCGGCATTTGGCGCCAACCGCCCCTGCAACATCGCGCGGGCGCGCACGGTCATCATAAGCGCCTGCGCCGCACGGGGGCCGGGGCCCCAGGCAACCGTTTCCGCGACGCGCTCGGACACACCGGGCTCTTCCGGGCGGAAGGCACGAACCAGATCAAGGATTAGCTCCACAACCGAATCCCCAACGGGCATCCGCCGCAGCAGAACCTGCGCGGCCAGTAATTCATCCTTGGTAAAAATCTCATGCGCGCTGGCTTCTTCGACCCCCGTGGTCGCCAGCAGGATGTCGCGCTCAGTCTCACGATCCGGGTATTCGACGTCGATCTGCACAAGGAAGCGATCCAACTGCGCCTCGGGCAGCGGATAGGTGCCTTCCTGTTCAATCGGGTTCTGCGTGGCCAGTACATGAAAAGGCTCGCCCAACGAGCGATCCTCGCCCGCAACAGTCACGGTGCGTTCCTGCATCGCCTGCAACAGCGCCGACTGGGTCCGCGGGCTGGCGCGGTTGATCTCATCTGCCATCAGCAACTGACAGAAGATCGGACCAGGGATGAACCGGAAGTGGCGGGTGCCGTCATCGGCGGTGTCCAGCACTTCGGATCCCAGAATATCGGCGGGCATCAGGTCGGGCGTGAACTGGATACGATTGCCATGCAGGCCCATCACCGTCGACAAGGTTTCAACCAATCGCGTCTTGCCCAGCCCCGGCAAGCCGATCAACAAAGCGTGACCGCCGCACAGCAGCGCAGTCAGGGTCAGGTCAACGACCCGTTCCTGTCCGATAAAGCGGCGGGTGATCGAGGCCTTGGCCTCTTGCAGCTTGTTTTCCAGCGCTTCGATCTCGGACACGAGGTCGGCAGGTTCGCTCATGACTTTCCCTTCCGTGGACTATTATGATTGAAGTGTATCGCGCTGAGAGGAAATGGCAAAAGCAATGAGCGGACAAAAACCTGTGACCCCTTCACCTGATGGTCTGGCAGCATCAGTCAAAGCAACCAAATCCAAGGGTTTGCCGCCTGTTCACCTGTGGAATCCTCCGTTTTCCGGCGATCTGGACATCAAGATCGCAAAAGATGGCACCTGGAGTTATTTAGGGTCGTCCATCAACCGGTTCGAGCTTGTGAAGCTTTTTTCCTCAATTCTTAAGAAAGAAGACGGGAAGTATTACCTAGTAACCCCGGTGGAAAAGGTTGGAATCACCGTCGAGGACGCGCCCTTTGTGGCCGTCGATTTCGATGTCGAGGGGGAAGGCGAAGGGCAAAGCGTGACTTTCAGCACGCATGTCGGTGACCGGGCTGTGGCGGGGCCGGATCACCCCATCCGCATTGTCATCGACAAGGAAACAGAAGAGCCGTCGCCCTATGTATTGGTGCGCACAAACCTTGAGGCGCGGATTGATCGCAAAAGCTTTTACCGCCTCGTGGACCTTGCCCAGCATCAGGATGGCTGGTTCGGCGTTCGGTCGGGCGGGCAGTTTTTTCCGCTGATCCCGTCAAAGGATCTGCCGGATTAAGCCCGTCGCGGGACCCGGCGATCCTGCGCCAGAACCACAGCAACAGCGACGATGCTCGCGCCCAGCGCGCGGGTCCAATTCCACTCTTCGCCCAATATCAGCATGATCAGCATCACATAGAAGGGCGCGATGTTGATATGAAACGAGGCCAACGCCACGCCCAGCTTGCCCACCGATGCAATGAACAGCACCTGGCTCAGCCCCAGCGAAACCAGCGCATAGATGACCAGCATCCCCATCTGCTGCACATCAATCGGTGCCGAGGGCAGGATATCCATGCCCGCCTGACCCGCCGCAAAGAACAGGAATGCAGCCACGATCAGCCCCCCAACCAAGGTAATCGTGCTGCGTCCGGTCTGGCTGAGGTCGGGGAAATCCCGCGCTGTCGCCATGCTGGCCCAACAAAACAGCCCGGTTGATAGGATGGCACAGCCCGCGCCCAACCCCAGCTGCGCCGGAGCCACCGCACTGGTGGCGATCAGCCCGCCGACGATAGACACGACCAGACCAAGCGCAAAATTCCACCGCAACCGCCGTGTACCGGTCGCCAGTTCCAACAGCGTCGCGAACAAAGGCGCGCAAGAGGCGATGATGGCCACCGTCACCGGGTCAGTCAGTTTTTGCGCCACAATGATCAGGAACATGCCAGCGCCCAGCGTCCCGCCAACAAACAACGCGTGACCCCAACGGGCGCGCAACACGCGTGACGGCCCGTCAATCAGCAACCAGATCGGAACCAGAAACGCCACCGCCAATACCAGTCGTGCGGCAAACAGGGCCACCGGAGGCCAGCTTTGCAACAGCACCTCGGCGGCCGGAAATCCCGCCGCCCAAGTCAGCATGGATGCAACCGCCAGACCATTGCCAGACACCGCGGATGTCCGTCCGCCAGACACAGTAAGGGCGTTCCCGCGCACGGGGTCAGGGCTCATTGCCATCGTGTTCAAACCTTCTGTTGGCACGGCGCGCAAAAATGATTCGCCGCGTTGCCCCAAAGGTCTCTGAATTGATCCGGGCGATCTGGCCGATTTTCGACAATCTGTCGTTTTTAGTCCCCTTCCCCAAAAATCGCCGTCCCGGTAAGGTCCGGCCAACAACTGCCCGAGATCGCCCATGCCCAAATTTGCCGCCAATATCTCACTGCTCTTTGCCGAGCTTCCGTATCTGGAGCGTTTCCAGGCGGCGGCCGACGCCGGATTCAAGGCGGTCGAAATTCTGTTTCCTTATGAACTGGCCGCAAAGGAAACGCGCCGCGCCCTGCTGGCGAACGGGTTGGATCTGATCCTGATCAACGCCCCTCCACCCAATTACACCGGGGGCGAGCCCGGCTATGCTGCGGTTCCGGGTGGCGAGGCGCGGTTTCAATCCGATATCCGCCGTGTCCTGCGCTATGCCGAGATCCTGCGACCAGGGCTAATCCACATCATGTCGGGTTATGCCAAAGGTCCGGACGCGCAGGACTGTTTCGTGCGCAACCTGCAATGGGCCGCCGATTTCGCCCCGCAACAGCAGTTCACGATCGAACCGCTGAACCCTGTTTCCCAGCCCGGGTACTTTCTGAACGATTACGATCTGGCAATGCAGGTGCTGGATCACGTGAACCGCCCGAATGTCGGCCTGCAATATGACAGCTTCCATGCTCATATGATCCATGACGACGCAATAACTGTCTGGGATCGCTTTCACCCGCGGATCGTTCACGCCCAGATCGGCGCTGCCCCCGACCGTCGCGAACCGGGGCGCGGACCAACAGATTTCCAACGTCTGTTCGCAGCGATAGACGCAAAGGGCTATTCTGGCTGGGTCAGCGCCGAATATACACCCTCGACACCGCGAACACCGGACAGCCTTGATTGGATGCGGGGCTAGCTCTGGCGTTTTGACGGAAAATACAGCACATCATGGGAAACAAGACCATCAGGATGCCCGCAATGATCCCCGCTCGCTATTCCCGCGCCTTGTTCAGCCTGATCATGTCGGGCCTCATGTCCTGCCTGGTTACCGGAATCGCGACGATAAAAGCCATCGGGTTTGGCCCCAACACCTTTAGCGATTGGATAGCGTCCTGGGCCTTTTGCTGGCCGATCGCCTTCATTGTCATCCTGCTGCTTGGCCCATCCGTGCAACGGTTGGTCAATCGCCTGGTCAGGCCGCAGGACTGACCCGCTGTGAAGAGGGCCCCCCGGGCCTGATGAACAGCGCCGCCCTTGTTTTAACAGCTAGTGCGCCTCAGCCCAATTGGCCCCTTGTCCCGCGTCCACGCTCAGCTTTACATCCAGCTTCACCGCCGGGTCCGATGCACCTTCCATCACATCGCGTGCCACGTCGATCACTTGATCCACCGCGTCCTCAGCCACTTCGAAAAGCAATTCGTCATGCACCTGCAACAGCATCTTGGCCGGCAACCCATTGATCGCACCCGGCATTCGCACCATTGCACGGCGGATCACATCTGCTGCTGTACCTTGGATCGGCGCATTGATTGCCGCCCGTCGCGAGAACCCAGCATGTGGGCCCTTGGCATTGATTTCGGGCGTATGGATTTTGCGCCCAAACAGTGTCTGTACGTAACCATGCTCTTTGGCAAACGCGACGGTTTCGTCCATGTAGCGGCGAATACCTGGGAAGCGCTCGAAATACCGGTCGATGAACCCCTGTGCCTCGGCCCGCGGGATGCGCAGATTGCGCGCCAGGCCAAAGCCCGAGATGCCATAGATCACACCAAAGTTGATCGCCTTGGCCTGACGGCGGATATCCGGTGTCATCTCGTCCAGCGGCACGTCGAACATCTCGGACGCGGTCATGGCGTGAATGTCCAACCCATCGGAAAACGCCTGTTTCAGAGCCGAAATATCGGCGATATGCGCCAGAATCCGCAACTCGATCTGGCTATAATCGAGACTGACCAAAACGTTACCGGGCTCGGCAATGAACGCCTCGCGAATGCGCCGACCTTCCTCGGTGCGCACTGGGATGTTTTGCAGGTTCGGATCGGTCGAGGCCAGACGGCCCGTGTTCGCCCCAGTGATCGAATAAGACGTATGCACCCTACCCGTATCGGGATTGATATGGGTCTGCAGCGCGTCCGTGTAGGTCGATTTCAGCTTGCTGAGCTGCCGCCAGTCCAACACACGACGTGGCAATTCATGCTCGGTTGCCAGATCTTCCAGGATATCAGCGCCGGTCGAATATTTCCCGGTCTTACCCTTTTTGCCGCCTTCCAGACCCATCTTGTCGAACAGGATCTCACCCAGCTGCGCAGGCGAGCCGACATTAAAGTTCTCACCCGCCAATTCGTGGATTTCAGCCTCTAACCCGGCCATTTTTTGCGCGAATGCGTTGGACATGCGACTCAACACATCGCGGTCGACCTTGATGCCATGCATCTCCATCTCGGCCAGAACCGGCACCAAGGGGCGTTCAAGTGTCTCGTACACTGTGGTCACCTGCACCTGATGCAGTTGCGGCTTGAACAGCTTCCACAGGCGCAGGGTGATGTCGGCATCTTCGGCGGCATAGGCGGTGGCCTCGTCAATTGGCACCTTGTCGAAAGTGATCGCCGACTTGCCCGAGCCCAGCAGCGGTTTGATCGGGATCGGCGTGTGGCTCAGATACCGCTCGGACAGAGTATCCATGCCATGCCCGTGCTCGCCCCCATGCATCGCATAGGACATCAGCATGGTGTCATCGATCGGGGCCACATCGACGCCGTACCGCTTAAATATCTTGGCATCGTATTTCATGTTCTGGCCGATTTTCAGGATCGATGGATCCTCAAGCATCGGTTTTAACAGTGTTAGAGCCTCGTCCAGCGGCATCTGTCCTTCGGCCAATGCATCCGACCCGAACAAATCATCTGTTGCGCTTTCGCGGTGAATCAGAGGGACATAGCAAGCCTCACCTGCCACAACGCACAATGAAATACCGACCAGTTCAGCGATCATTTCATTCAGCCCGGTGGTTTCGGTATCGACCGCGACCCAGCCACGCTCATACGCCTGATCAATCCACTTCTGCAGCGCCTTGGCATCGCGTACGCATTCGTATTTCGACGCATCAAAGGGGATAGCCTCAGCCTCGGCCTCTTCAACCACCGGCGCAGGCGCATCAGCGATCACCGGGGCCTCAGCCCCCAACTTGTCGGCGATGCGCTTGGTCAGGGTGCGGAACTCCATCTCGGCCAGAAAGCCCAGCAAAATGTCCGGCTCGGGGTCTTTCACTTCAAGATCGTCCAGAGTGAAATCCAGCGGCGTCTGTTCATCCAACTGCACCAGCTTTTTCGACAGCTCGATCTGATCACGCTTTTCAATTAGAGTCTGACGGCGCTTGGGCTGTTTGATCTCTTCGGCGCGATCCAGCAGGGTTTCCAGATCGCCATATTCATTGATCAATAGCGCCGCAGTCTTAATCCCGATCCCCGGCGCGCCCGGCACGTTATCGACGCTGTCGCCTGCCAGCGCCTGCACGTCGACCACCCGTTCCGGGCCAACACCGAACTTTTCGATCACGCCATCGCGGTCGATGCGCTTGTTCTTCATCGCGTCCAGCATTTCCACGCCGCCGCCGACCAACTGCATCAGGTCCTTGTCCGAGCTGACGATTGTCACCCGTCCGCCGGCATCGCGCGCCTGCACGGCGAGGGTCGCGATGATGTCGTCGGCCTCATAACCCTCCAACTCTTTGCAGGCGATGTTGAACGCCTGCGTCGCCTCGCGCGTTAGCGGCATCTGCGGGCGCAGGTCTTCGGGCATTGCCTCGCGGTTGGCCTTGTAGAGGTCATACATGTCATTGCGGAAGGTGTGCGAGCCCTTATCAAAGATTACCGCCACATGGGTCGGTGCGTCCGGCCCGGCGTTTCCTTCGACATATTTCTGCAACATGTTGCAGAAGCCGGACACGGCACCGATCGGCAAGCCGTCGGATTTCCGAGTCAGGGGGGGCAGCGCGTGATAGGCCCGAAAAATAAAGGCTGATCCGTCGATCAGATGCAGGTGACATCCTTTTCCGAAATTGCTCATGTACGCGCTCCGTTCTGGTTGGGAACGGTTCTGCCACAGGGCCGTGCAGGTGACCAGCGCAGAAGATAAACAAACTGCGTATCCGACCGCCTAGCCGAGGCTGAATACCCTGCGCGCCTTATCCCAAACCAGCCCGGTACGATCTGCGATTTGCTGCATCTGCTTGTTTAGGGACCGATCATTCAACCGACGGCTTAGTGACCGCAAAGGAACAAGATTACGCTCACCATACCCATCGATCAGAAGAAACATTCGGGTCTGACCGCGAAGCCCGTAGACGATGTTTTCCGCGTGGATGTCACGGCCTACAATCTGCAGTTCGAACAATTTTTCCACAAAACGGTTGAGGTCACCCAGCATCTGATCGCTCAGCCCCTGCTGTCGGCACACCGACAAAAGATGGTTCGCAAGCTGACCATCGCTGGATTGAATCCGTTCAACCACAACCCCCGGCCCGACATCTGTCTGCACAACACCAAACGATCGTGCCAATGGCAGTTGCGCGATTTCCTCACCGCTTTTCAGCGCGGCTTTCATCTCGCATTCGATCTCTTTCAAGGCGTTGCGAAAGGCGGTGTCCGGCAATATCCGCCGCACCAACCGCTTAGAGAACGAGCGGTTCCGGCGTGTACGGGGCCGTGTCACCTTGATCAAAAGCGCGGGCTGATCCGGGTACGCATACACATTTCTGTGGCCGCCTTTTGCCAGTGGCTCCTGATCCGATAGCTGCAAAAGCTGCACCGCATATGGCATTCGGCCTCCGTTTCGCGCGGCACCTGCCACCTTGTCAGCTTTGTGCTTGGCTGCCGGACAGCACATATTTGCAGTCGCAGTACGGACACTCAACCCAGCCGATTTCCTCGGGGATTTGCAGCCAGACGCGCGGATGGCCCAATGCGCCTTCGCCACCGTCACAGGCGACACGGGCGGTTTCGACGATCTTGGTTTCCGGCGCTTCGATTGTCACGGCTGGCGATCCTTCTTCGGTTGTCGGCCTCGCGGGCATGCATTAGGTGCGTTTATGAGCGATGAGCAAACCGGGGGCAAGGGTCACATGGCCGATGCGGCAATCAGGATCGAAGGGCTGCGCAAAACCTATCGGGGCAGCAAGGGTCAGCCCGAAAAAAGCGCGTTGAAAGGCATCGACCTGACCGTTCCGCGAGGCTCGGTCTTTGGCCTGCTGGGGCCGAACGGGGCGGGGAAATCGACCCTGATCAACATTTTGGCCGGGCTGGTGGTGAAAACCTCGGGCCATGTATCGATCTGGGGCTATGATCAGGACCAGAGCCCGCGCCAATCCCGTGCCGCCATCGGCGTGATGCCGCAGGAACTGAACCTCGACCCGTTCTTCACCCCGCGCGGTGCGCTTGAGGTGCAGGCCGGCCTGTACGGCGTGCCCAAAGCCCAGCGCCGCAGCGATGAGATTCTGGAACTGGTTGGCCTCAGCGATAAGGCCGAGGCCTATGCGCGAACCCTCTCGGGCGGGATGCGGCGGCGGCTGTTGCTGGCCAAGGCGCTGGTGCATCATCCCAAGATCCTTGTGCTGGACGAACCGACCGCGGGCGTGGATATCGAATTGCGTCAGATGCTGTGGGCCAATGTGCGCAAGCTGAACGAACAGGGCATGACCATCATCCTGACCACGCATTACCTGGAAGAAGCGCAGGAAATGTGTGACGAGATCGCGATCATCAATCATGGCGAAAAGATCGCGCAGGACAGCACCGCCAACCTGCTGGGCCGGGTAGACAGCCGCACCATGGTGATTGCGCCGGACAGCCCGATTGCGGATTTACCCGCAACCGAAGGCGTCGAAGCCGCTTTGCGCGACGATGGTACTTTGGTGCTGAGCTATCGCAGCGCCCAGACCAGCGCCGAACAGGTTCTGGAATCCGTGCGCTCTGCCGGCATCCGCATCCGCGATGTTCGTACCGAAGAAGCGGATCTCGAGGATGTCTTCCTCGCCCTCACCTCATCCCGCGCGAATGAGACGCCAGCAGACGATCAGGATCAGCCGCGCCGGGGCCTGCACCGGGTCAAGCTTTAGACCCGGTCGATTCGGGCCTGGTAGCAATTGTTTCGCGCGGATCGAACGTGGATATAGCTCACATCGGGGCGGGCAAAGATATCCCTGACCGCAGTGGCAATCTGGTCTGTGGGCGTGATCGCTCCGGTGCCATAGACGATCCGGTCATCGGTTCCGTAGCCCTTGATTAGATAGTCAGGTGACGTGGTCAGAATTTCAGGCAACCCTTTCCCCTCGTACCGCTCACACTTTGCAGCGCATAAGAATATTGGACCTGTCTCCGCATAAGGATGTGTCTCTTGAAAAGGCCGATGTGCCAATATCAGCATCTCTTCGCCCTCAGGAATGTTTTGCAGGCAATGGCGGCACGGATTGCCTGTGCCTGTGGATGTCGCGCGCTCTGGCGTGGCGCCATAAGCATCCGGCTGACCAGCCTGAAGGGCGCGCACTTCGTCGGTTAGCAATGCGGTGATCTTGAACATTTTGCGTCTCCTTTTGCCCAACCATGATCGTCCGGGACAATCCAAGCGACCCGGTTCCTGCGCAAAGGACTCGAAAAAGAACAAAACGTGAATATAATATGGAATCGCCATGTATGCCGAACTGTCGATCACATCCAACTTCACCTTTCTCACCGGGGCTTCACATCCCGAGGAATACATGGAGCGTGCCGTCACCCTCGGCCTGCCCGCCATCGCGATTGCCGATGACAATTCGGTGGCCGGGATCGTCCGTGCCCATACGCAGGCGCGCGAGATCGCCCGCAAGGTACGCGAACGGCTCGAATGGGAAGCGCAGAACACGTCCATCGGCCCACCTTGCCCCGATCACATCCCCAAACCGCCCTCTTACCCCATCCACGCGGTGCCGCGCCTGATTCCCGCGGCGCGGCTGATCTTTACCGACGCGCCCACCGTGACCGCCCTGCCCCTGAACCGGCAGGGCTGGTCCAACCTATGCCGTATCCTGTCCAAAGGCCGCCTGCGCGCAGAAAAGGGCGACTGCATTCTACAGCTGTCCGACCTGTTGGAATTCTCTGACAGTCTCCACCTGCTGCTCTGGCCACAGGCGACACCGTCTCCGGGCGGCGCGAGCATATGGCGGACACAGGCGCAACAGCTGACACGCCGCTTTGCCGATCGGATGCATCTATTGATGCACCCCCGTTATGATGGCGCAGATAGCACATATTTCTCCATATTAGAGACTGAATCAACGCAACTCGGCATTCCCACCCTCGCCAGTGGCACACCGCTGATGCACCACGGTACCCGCCGCAAGCTGGCCGATGTGGTGACCGCCATTCGCCTGCGCCGCAAAGTCGATGAGCTCGGTCGCGAGGCGTTGGCCAACGGGGAACAGCGCCTGCGGTCTGAGGCCGAGATGCTGCGCATCTTCAGGGGTCACGAAGGAGCGGTCACCCGCGCCCATCAACTCAGCGAACAGCTGACCTTTTCTCTGGACGAACTGCGCTATGAATACCCAAGCGAGGGCAGCGAACAGGAAACCCCGACCCAACGCCTGCACCGCCTGGCGCATGAGGGTTTAAAATGGCGCTATCCGGCGGGCGCGTCGGAAAAGGCGCAAAAGATGCTGGCGCATGAGCTCACCCTGATCGGCAAGCTGAAATACGAGCCCTACTTCCTCACCGTCCGCGACATCGTCCATTTCGCCCGCTCGCGCGGTATCCTCTGCCAGGGGCGGGGCTCGGCGGCCAATTCGGTGGTCTGCTTCTGCCTCGGCATCACCGAAGTCAGCCCCGAAATGGGCACGATGGTGTTCGAACGCTTCGTCTCCGAAGCCCGCGATGAACCGCCCGATATCGACGTCGATTTCGAACATGAACGGCGTGAAGAGGTGATCCAGCACATCTATGACCGCTATGGCCGCCACCGCGCGGGCCTCTGCGCCACCGTGATCCACTATCGCGGCAAGCGCGCCATCCGCGAGGTTGGCCGTGCCATGGGCTTGACCGAGGACACCATTTCAGCCTTGTCCTCACAACTCTGGGGCTTTTTCTCAGCCGCCGGGCTCGAGGCTGAACGCATGCGTGAAATCGGTCTGGACCCCGAAGATCGCCGCTTAAAACAGACTCTAATGCTGGTCTATGAGATCAACGGCTTCCCCCGTCACCTCTCGCAACATGTCGGCGGTTTCATCATCACCGAGGGGCGTTTGGATGAATTGGTCCCCATCGAAAACGCCACGATGGAGGACCGTACAGTCATCTGCTGGGACAAGGACGACATCGACTCGCTTGGTATCCTCAAGGTCGATGTCCTCAGTCTTGGCATGCTGACCTGTATCCGCAAGGCGTTCGACCTGATCGGTCAACATCACCAGACCAGCTATACGCTGGCCACCCTGCCGCCCGAGGACCCGGCGATTTATGATATGCTCTGCAAGGCAGACAGTATCGGCGTGTTTCAGGTGGAATCACGTGCGCAGATGAACTTTCTGCCCCGGATGCGCCCCCGCAACTTCTATGATCTGGTGATCGAGGTTGCCATCATCCGCCCCGGCCCCATCCAGGGCGACATGGTCCACCCCTATATCCGCCGCCGTAACGGAGAAGAGGAGGTCAGCTTCCCTTCGGACGCGTTGGGCGAGGTGCTGGGCAAAACGCTGGGCGTGCCGCTGTTTCAGGAACAGGCGATGCAGATCGCCATCGTTGGCGCGGGCTTTACCCCGGAACAGGCCGACCGCCTGCGCCGGTCTCTGGCCACGTTCAAGAAACATGGCAATGTCAGCGAATTCCGTGCGCTGTTCCTGCGCGGCATGAAGCGCAACGGCTATGACGACGAATTCGCCGAGCGCTGTTTTTCTCAGATCGAAGGATTCGGCTCTTACGGTTTCCCCGAAAGTCACGCGGCCAGCTTTGCGCTGCTAGTCTATGCCTCGGCCTGGATCAAGTGCCACCATCCCGGCATCTTCGCCTGCGCGCTGCTGAACTCGCAACCTATGGGGTTCTATGCGCCAGCCCAGATTGTACGCGATGCCCGCGAACACGGGGTTCAGGTGCGGCCGGTCTGCATCAATGCCAGTTTCTGGGACAATGTGATGGAACCCAACGGCCAGGGCGGGCTGGCCCTGCGGCTGGGCTTCCGCCAAATCAAGGGCCTCAGCGAGGAAGACGCCAGCTGGCTGACCGCCGCGCGCGGCAACGGCTACACCCAGGTCGATGATGTCTGGCGCCGTGCCGGTCTGGGGCCGTCGGTGATCGAACGACTGGCCGAGGCCGACGCCTTTGCCGCCTGCGACCTAACCCGGCGCGAGGCGCTGTGGCAGGCCAAGGCGATTGCGACGGCCAAACCGCTGCCGCTGTTTTCGCAGGATCTGGAGGGCGAGGCGCTGGACGAGCCCGAGGCCTATCTGCCTCAGATGACATTGGGCGAACAGGTGGTCGAGGATTATGTCGCCACCCGTCTCAGCCTCAAGGCGCATCCGGTGGCCCTGCTGCGGCATATTCTGACACCGGACCAGCGCGACAAAACCACCCCTGTAGCGTAACCCCTGAACCGGCTATTGACCGCGAACAGAATCGAAACCCCGAGATCACCCATGTCCAGACCACCCCTGCCTCCGCGATTTCCCGCGACGCCCGAGCAAATCAACGCGCAAGTCAGCGCCTTCTATGCACGTGTCCGGGAAGACAATGTGCTGGGGCCGATCTTCAACCGACATGTCGATGACTGGCCCGCGCATGAGAAAAAAATTGCCGCCTTCTGGCGCAACGCCATCCTGTTTGAACGCAGCTATGACGGCAATCCACAGCGGGTCCATATCGAACGGCCCGACGTAAAGCCCGAATTCTTCGCCCATTGGCTGGATCTGTTCGAAGAGGTCGCCACCCGGACGCTGCCCTCAGAAACCGCCACCCCGTGGGTCGCCTTGGCGCGTCGTATCGGTGTGGGGATGAAAGCGGGTGTTCAATCTGCCCGTCAGCCTAAGGACGCGCCGCCGATCCTGCGATGATCGGATGTCATACCGGCTTTGACATGTTAGCGGTAAAATAGGGGCTATCAGACTCTGCAAAATGGGTTTATGCAGCGCGAATAGACAGCCCGAGATCACTCCGTGCCGTCCTAAATACCGCATATCACCCGAGGCCAGACCCATGAGCACTCAAAATACCACCCTCCGGGGTCTTGGCTATGCGTTTGCGGGCTTTGCCGTCTTTGCCAGCCATGATGCGCTGATCAAAGTGCTGGGCGGGACCTATTCGGTGATGCAGATCATCTTTTTCGCCACGCTGTTTTCCTTTGTGCCGATGGCGGTGACGATCCTGACCGACCGTACAACCGGAAACTTCCTGCCGCACCACCCGTGGCTAGTGCTGCTGCGCTCGGCCCTGATGGTTTCCTCCATGGTTTGCGCGTTTTATTCGTTTTCGGTGCTGCCACTGGCCGAGGTCTATTCGCTACTGTTTTCCTTCCCCTTGATCGTCACCGTCCTGTCGATCCCGATATTGGGAGAGGTCGTGCGCGCCCAACGCTGGGCCGCCGTTGGTGTCGGTCTGATCGGTGTCCTGATCGTCTTGCGCCCCGGCGCCACGGATATCACTCTGGGCCATCTTGCAGCCCTGACGGCCGCGTTCTGCAGCGCCTTTGCGTCCGTTCTGGTGCGCAAGATCGGGAATGAGGAACGCTCGGCCGTTTTGATCCTATACCCGATGCTGCTGGCCATTGTGGCGATGAGCCTTGCCCAACCTGCCGTGTATCTGCCGCCCTCGCTGCTGCACCTGGCGATGATGGCGCTGGTCGGCGTGTTCTCGGTGATCGCGCAACACCTGATTATCCTGGCCTATCGCGCCGCGCCTGCCGGTGTTATCGCCCCCAGCCAATATAGCCAGATCATCTGGGCCACGCTGTTTGGCATGGTTTTCTTTGGTGAGCGTCCGGACATCTGGGTAGCGGTTGGCGCAAGCGTCATCATCGCGTCCGGTGTCTATGTGGTCTGGCGCGAGAGCAGGACCAACACCACCTCGGCCAACACCCCTGTTCTGCGGGTACGGTCACCGCGGTCAGATACCGGAGCGTCACGGCCGGGGAAGTAAACTGGCCTTCAGGACTCACGGCATCTGATCTTAAGATCGCCGTTTGTGCCACTCTTTTCAAAACGATCAATATCGCGCACCACTTCGCTCAGCCTTTTGTAGCCATATGTTCTGGTATCAAAGTCCGGATATATCTTTCTTAGCTGACTTCCGACAAATGCCATGTTGGCCCAACCATCGGCTTCATTCGTGTTCTGCACAACGTTGCGTATAAGCTGAAAAGCATGGTTTAAATCCTGTTTCGCTGTTGTGCTTCCGGAGTTCTTGGTTTGTGAAGTGCCAGCGTCAGGCTTTTTAATATTCTCAATATAAATAAATCGGTTACACGCTCGTACGAACGCCTCAGGGGCCTTGCGTTCTCCGATGCCAAAAACATCCAGCCCCTCTTCGCGAACACGGCTGGCAAGACGTGTAAAATCGCTGTCGGAAGATACCAGAACAAAACCGCCAAACTGCCCCCTATGCAGGATATCCATCGCATCGATAACCAGGGCAATATCGCTTGAGTTCTTTCCGGTTGTATTTGCAAATTGCTGATGGGGAACGATGGCGTATTCGGCCATAGATTTGGCGTCCCACCCCTGCGGCGACCCAGTGGAAAAATCCCCGTAGATCCGTCTTAACCCCGCCTCTCCTAGTGTTGCGATTTCTTCGAAAATGTCGGCTGCATGTTTTGCAGATACATTGTCTGCATCAATCAGAACCGCCAAGCGGTCTGTTTTTCCTGTTGTCACTTAAATCCCTCAACTCAAAATTTTATTCGTAAAGAGAAATGTAATAACAAAAAGGGCGAGCAAAAGCCCGCCCTCTGAATTTATTTTAAGTTTATCAGTAAACTACGACCGACCGGATGCTCTCACCCTTATGCATCAGGTCAAAGCCGTGGTTGATGTCATCCAGACCCATGGTGTGAGTGATCATCGGGTCGATCTCGATCTTCCCGTCCATGTACCAATCAACGATCTTGGGCACATCAGTCCGGCCTCGGGCCCCGCCAAAGGCTGTACCGCGCCATGACCGGCCGGTGACCAGCTGGAACGGACGGGTCGAGATCTCGGCCCCGGCAGGTGCCACGCCGATGATGATCGATTCTCCCCAGCCCTTATGCGCCGATTCCAGCGCCGCGCGCATGACGCCGACATTGCCGGTGGCGTCAAAGGTGTAATCCGCCCCGCCC
Organism: Ruegeria sp. ANG10; assembly: GCF_040705255.1. Taxonomy (NCBI): domain Bacteria; kingdom Pseudomonadati; phylum Pseudomonadota; class Alphaproteobacteria; order Rhodobacterales; family Roseobacteraceae; genus Ruegeria; species Ruegeria sp. ANG10. Next base: position 27,161 of record NZ_JBFCVU010000010.1, on the reverse strand, counting down.
TTGGTCAGGTTGACCAGATAAGGAACCAGATCGCCCTCAACCTCGGACGGGTTGACGAAATCGGTCATGCCGAATTTTGTGGCCATTTCCACTTTGGAGGGGTTCAGGTCAACACCGACGATCTGATCGGCCCCTGCCAGACGCAGGCCCTGGATCACATTCAGGCCGATACCGCCCAGTCCGAACACGATGGCGCGGCTGCCAATTTCGACCTTGGCTGTATTGATCACCGCACCGATGCCGGTGGTCACGCCACAGCCGATATAGCAGATCTTGTCGAACGGCGCGTCCTCACGCACTTTGGCCAGCGCAATCTCGGGCAGGACCGTGTGGTTCGCGAAGGTCGAGCAGCCCATGTAGTGCAGGATCGGATCGCCATCCAGCGTCGAAAAGCGCGAGGTGCCATCGGGCATGAGGCCCTTTCCTTGGGTCTCGCGGATCGCCTGACACAGGTTGGTCTTGGGGTGCAGACAGTATTCACACTCGCGACATTCGGGGGTGTAGAGCGGGATCACGTGGTCGCCCGGCTTCAGGCTGGTTACGCCCGGGCCGACCTCGACCACCACGCCCGCGCCTTCGTGGCCCAGAATGGCGGGGAACAGCCCCTCGGGGTCAGCACCCGACAGAGTGAATTCATCTGTGTGGCAGATGCCGGTGGCCTTGATTTCCACCAGAACCTCGCCCGCTTTGGGGCCTTCGAGGTTAACATCCATCACTTCCAAGGGTTTGCCGGCCTGAACGGCAACGGCGGCACGGGTACGCATATCGTTGTCTCCCTGTCTTCTTTGACCCGACCCTGCGTCAATCGCGGGGCGTTTTCAACTGCGCTTTAGTGACAGATTGGCTAATGTTTTGATATTGCAGAAACGACATTGCCGCAAAGAGGAACGCCAATGCGCCGTTTTATCCCGATCCTGATCCTGCTGAGCGCCTGCGCCGAGACATCTCCCGCGCCGGAAGACGCCCGCCTTGCGCCTGAGAACGCACCGGTCGATCTGGCCTTTTGTGAGGGGGAACCCTTTGCCGATTCCATTGGTCAGCCGGTCTCAACCATTCAAGCTGCGCTGCCCGAACGTTCGCGCGTGCTGGGGCCGGATGATTTGGCCACACAAGATTACCGGATCGACCGTTTAAACGTGTTCGTCAACGGAACCGGGATCATTCAGCGTCTGAGCTGCGGGTAAGCGTGGACTCAGGGCATGATTCTACGATAAGAACAAAATGGGAACATTTTTGATGTCTGCCGATGCCCAAACGCCGAATACTCTCACTCTGGTTTCCCCGCCTGGGGGCTGAACGGCTGGTCCGCGCTGCGCGGGGCCTGCAGGATGGGCCTTTGGCCGTGGTGGCCGAGCAAGCGAACATGCAGGTTGTCACCTCGCTGAACGCCGAGGCGCAAGCCGCCGGGCTGCGCGTGGGCCAGCCGGTACGCGATGCCCATGCCATGTGCGCGAACCTTGTGACGCGCCCCCGCAATGTCCCTGCCGAAGCGGCTTTTCTGACCGCTTTGCGCCGTTGGGCGGGCAAGTTCAGCCCTTGGGTGGCTGAGGAAACGCCGGACGGGCTGATTGTCGACCTATCGGGTTGCGCCCATTTGTTCGGTGGCGAAGAAGCACTGCTGAGCGTCCTTGAGATCGACTGTGCGGATATGGGTCTGAGCGTGCAGATGGGCATCGCCGACACGCTGGGCGCGGCCTGGGCTTTGGCGCGATACGCCGGGCAAGAGGCCACGTCCGACCGCAACGGCGACGCCATCAGCCAAGAGGCTCGCGCCACCCGTGCCCGCGCCACCAAGCGGCGGCACTGGACCAAAGGTGGCGCCGCGCCGCAGGTGATGGCCTTGGGCGGCGGCGCACGGATTGCAGCGCCGGGGCAGTCTTATGGCGCACTCAGCCCCCTGCCCATCGCAGCGCTGCGGCTGGAGGATCAGACCGTGGCGCAGTTGAACCGTCTGGGCCTGCGCCGGATCGGCGATCTGTTGGGCCAGCCGCGCGCCAGTTTGGCGCGGCGGTTCGGGCGGGGTCTGGTGCTGCGGCTGGATCAGGCCATGGGCAGCGCACCCGAGCCGGTCTCGCCCGCACGCCCGCCACATCGTTTTGCGGTGCGCATGACCCTGCCCAACCCAATCGGTCTGATCGAAGACGTCATGGCCGCGATCGACCGGGTGCTGCCTACGCTCTGCGCCAAGCTTGAGGAGAAAGGGCGCGGCGTTCGCACTCTGCGGCTTGAGGCACATCGCGCCGATCAGGCGGCTGAGATTATCGAGGTTGGTCTCGCCCGTCCGACCTTTGACAAATATCGTATTCGTCCCTTGTTAGAGATGAAAATCGACAAGATTGATGCGGGTTATGGCATCGACATGCTGCGGCTTGTGGCGGTCCAGACCGAGCCTATCCACGCTCGCACCATGGCGGGTCATGTCGAGGCCCGTCGCGCCGTACGGGATCGGCTGGAAGGCAACACGGGCGTCGATGATCTGATCGGCAAGCTGGGCGCACGCGTGGGGTTGGACGCGATCACACGGCGGCACCCGGCGGCCTCACATATCCCCGAGAAGACGGCCCAGACGCTGGCCGCGGCCTGGTCGGAACCGGCGCATGACTGGCCTGCCCCTCCGCGTCCCCGCCCCTTGCAGATGTGGCAGCCCGAACCGGTGATGGCGCCGGAAACTCCAGATGTTCCAACCGCCTTTCGTTGGCGCGGGCGCGACTGGCAACTGGCGCAGGCCACGGGCCCAGAACGCATTGCGCCGGAATGGTGGCTGGACGACCCCAACTGGCGCAGCGGCGTGCGCGATTACTGGGTGGTGGTGACCGAACAGGGCGAGCGGCTGTGGCTGTTTTACGGCCATGGCGGTACCATGTCGGCAGGCTGGTTTTGCCAAGGACAATTTTGTTAGAGTCTATTTTCCACGATAAACCAACCAATCTGGCAAATAGTCGATCAGACGGATCAGCCAGGAAAGTGGAACCGGAAAATCCGTACGGAAGCGACGGCGGGACATCGCCTTGACCACACGATCTGCCGCCTCCTCGGGCGTCATAAGCATCGGCATCTTGAAAGTGTTCTTCTCGGTCAGGCGGGTCTTAATAAAGCCCGGATTGACGATGCGCACCGTCACCCCTGTGCCCGCCAGGTCGAACCGCATGGTCTCGGCCAACGAAACAAGTGCTGCCTTGCTGGCCGCGTACCCCACCGCCGCGGGTAAACCCCGATACCCAGACAAAGACCCGATCAGCGTGATATCCCCCCGACCCCTGCGTACGAACTTGCGTACAACCTCACCCAGAACCCGCAGGGCACCTGTGTAATTCACATCTGTCATCGCCAACACGGCATCGGAATTCCAATCGGCAGAGCGCATCGGCTCATAAGCCCCGGCGTTATAGACCAAACCGTCCACATCTCCGGCCTCGACCGCGGCACGACGTACGGCGTCCAGATCGGTCACATCACAGGGCACGGCCTGTGCATTTGGCAGGGCAGAACAAATCTCGGCCAGGCGGTCAGCATTGCGCGCAGACAGGATCAGATGCGCGCCCTTACGGCTCAGCGCCTCGGCCAAAGCCCGACCCAGCCCTTCGCTGGCGCCAACGATCCAATAGGTTTTTCCTTCAAAGCTGCTCATGCCCAGGCCAATACAGTTGTTTCTAAGATTTTACGGCCAGAGCGACGCACTGGATCAAAACTCCAGACGTCACAACATAGTGCTTTTGCGAAAAACTTCTAATCCGATTGATCCACCCCGGCATATCCTGCGTATCCTATTGTAAAATGTCGCACAAAGAGGATGGCATGTTCGACGAAACCCGAGGCGTACGCAAGAAAATCGCAGTAGTAGGCGCAGGTATCTCAGGCCTGTCGGCCGCTTACTATTTGTCGAAAAACAACGATGTGACCGTGTTCGAAGCCGAACCTCGGCTGGGCGGCCATGCCCGAACCGTCATGGCAGGCAAAAACGGCGACCAACCTGTCGATACCGGTTTCATTGTCTTCAATTATGCCACCTATCCCTATCTGACTCGCCTGTTCGATGAACTGAACGTGCCTGTCATCAAATCCGAAATGAGCTTTGGTGCCACTATCGACAATGGCCGTATTGAATACGGTCTGAACAACCTGCGCACCCTGACGGCGCAAAAGCGCAACCTCGCACGGCCTGCCTATTATAAGATGATCGTGGACATCCTGCGCTTTGGCAAAGAAGCCCCCGAAGCCGCACGTGACGATGACACCACGATCGGAGAGCTGGTCGATCAGCTGCGCCTGGGCCATTGGTTCCGCCACAATTACCTGATGCCGATGTGCGGCGCGATCTGGTCCACTCCGGTGGAGTTTGTGGATCAGTTCCCGGCCCGCTCTTTGGTACAGTTCTTTCGCAATCATGCCCTGTTGGCCAGTGGTCGCGCCAACCAGCATCAATGGTACACAGTTAAGGGCGGCAGTATCGAATATGTCCGCCGCATCGATGCTGCGCTGCGTGAGCGTGGGTGTGAAATCCGTCTGGCCTGCCCTGTTGAGCATATTCAACGCGGCGAAGCCGGTGTGACAATCCACAGCCAAGGGCAGGTTGATCTGTTCGACGAAATCATATTGGCCACCCATTCCGATCAGTCCCTGGCCATTCTGGGCGAGACCGCAACAGATGCGGAAACAGCCGCGTTAGGCTCTATTCGATATCAACCTAACAAGGCTATCCTGCATTGTGACCCAAGCCAGATGCCGCGCCGTCGCGCGTGCTGGTCCAGCTGGACCTACCGTTCGCAAGCGGGGAATGTTGGCGTGACTTACTGGATGAACCGACTGCAGAATATCCCGGACAGTGACCCGTTGTTTGTAACGCTGAACGCGTCGTCGGAAATTCCCGCGGATAAAATCTATGACAAGGTCGAGTTTGCCCATCCAGTGTTCGACAAAGCGGCCCTGAAAGCCCAGGGACAAATCCGCGAGATGCAGGGACAGAACCGAACCTGGTTTGCCGGGGCTTACAACCGGCATGGCTTTCACGAAGACGGGATCGCCAGCGCGATGCATGTTGTTGAGCGCCTTAACGGTACCCCGCACACACTCGGAGCTGAAAATGGCATTCCTGCACAAGACCCGGCCATCCCTGCCTCGGCTGATCTCTGACACCTGCCGCGCTGCGCTGGTTTCTGTGTGCGTGCTGACCCCGAGCGGGTTGGCCGCGTCACCGATCACACAGACGCTGGCTGATGCGCAACTCAGAGGCAGCGCAACTTTCCGGTTTTTGGGCATGCCGATCTACGATGCCCAGCTCTATACGCTGCAAGGCAGTGCACTCAACTGGACGCAGGACTTTGCATTACAGCTGACATACCGCAAATCCCTGAAACAAAAAGCACTGGTTGAGTCGACGCTGGACGAGATGGCCCGACAAGGAAACCCTGCCCCGACGCAGGCCCAGTTGCAGAAGTGTTTTCAGGCGGTTAGCAAGGGCGACAGCTATATTGCAATCTCGGAAGGCCCAAACAAAGTTGGCTTTTGGCGAAACGGCCAAAAGACCTGTACCTTGTCCTATCCCGGCGCCAAAAGCGCCTTTATGTCCATTTTTCTGGGCGACAATACCAGATCGGGTAGTTTCACCCGCCAATTGAAGGGCGGATGATGCTGTACCCGCGTGTCAGTCTGTATGCGCTGATGCTCGCTGCGGCGGGGATACCGCTATATATCCATCTACCGCGATTTGCTGCCGTCAATCTTGGCATTGGGTTGGGTGTGATCGGTACCGTTCTGCTGGTGATCCGGTTAATCGACCTGGTGCAGGATCCGCTGATCGGTTGGGCCATAGATCGCTGGCCAAACGCGCAACTGATGTTTGCAGCGACAGCTGCGATTGGTTTGGCAATTGGGTTTCCCATGCTGTTTGGGCTACCACCGGGAACAAATATTGCCTTATTAGTCTCTGTTTTGATCCTGCTATTCTCAGCCTACAGCTTGGGCACCATCCTGCTTTACGGTCGCAGCGCGACGCTTGCCATACAGCCAGAACCACAAGAGTTGATAAGATTGGCCGCATGGCGCGAAGGCGGGCAATTGACAGGCGTCATCCTTGCAGCCAGCGCTCCAGCTTTGTTCGTAGCATTCGGAGCCACCGCGCAGGGCTATCCCGCTTTTGGCCTGTTTCTGGGCCTGATCGCGATCTTCACCCTGATTCTGACGATCCCAATCTGGCGCCGACCCCCGATTACTGGCGATGGCCTGTCGTTCAATGGACTCGCGCAAGCTGGTGCGTTGCGCCTGCTGCTGCTGGCGCTGGTCAACAGCCTGCCAGTGGCTATCACTTCGACCCTGTTTTTGTTCTTTGTCGAAGATCGCCTGCAATTGCCCGGAAAAGCCGGACCACTGCTGATCCTGTTCTTCCTCAGCGCCGGAGCGAGCGTTCCGCTTTGGGCAAAGCTGGCTAATCGGATTGGCCCGAAACGGACACTGATCATCGCCATGCCTTTGTCGATCGCGGGATTTGTGGGCGCCGCCCTGTTGTCCACCGGAAACCTGACCGGGTTCGCCGTAATCTGTTTGGCTTCGGGCGCGGCACTGGGGGCGGATATGGTGGTGCTGCCCGCGATGTTTTCGGTCGCGCTGACGCGGGCGGGGCTGAACGCATCCGCAGCGTTTGGCATCTGGTCTTTCGCTGGCAAGCTGGGCCTCGCGCTCGCTGCCTTTTTCACTCTGCCGCTGCTGGAACGCAGCGGGTTCACCCCAGGACAGGCAAACTCGGCCGAGGCGTTGCGGACGCTCACCCTCGCCTATGCCGTGCTGCCCTGCATCCTGAAACTTGGCGCGTTCGGGCTGGTCCTGACGTTGCCTTCTGAGGTCTCAGCCAAATGACTATCGTAGCTATCCTTCTACTTGCCATTCTTGTCCTGGTCGCAGCTCAGCGCCGGTTCTTAAGCTTTCGCTCGCAATCCCCTGCCGATTACAGCGGCACCGGGCCTGCCTTTAAGATGAAAGAAGTCCTAAACGGCGAAATCCTATCCGAAGGACTGATCTATGGCCCCAATGGGAAGATGTCGAACAGCTTTGTCGCCCGTATGGTGGGCAAGTGGGATGGCAACACCGGCACGCTGGCCGAGTATTTCACCTATTCCAATGGCAAGAAGATGAGCCGCAAATGGTATCTGACGCTGGGCACGGGCAACACGTTTACCGCGACGGCAGATGATATCGTCGGCGAGGGTCAGGGCATAATTTCGGGCTCAACCGTCAAGCTAACTTATCGGATCGTCCTGCCCCAAGACGCGGGCGGGCACACACTGGACGTCACTGACTGGATGTACCTGACCGAAAACGGTGTGATCATGAACCGGTCCGAGATGCGAAAATTCGGCATCAAGGTCGCCGAACTGGTCGCCACCATGCGCCCCGCGCTCGAAGCTAAAGCTGCGCATGTCAGCGGCTCAAATGGCTATGACACCGCGGCAGAAACGAGGACCTTGCAATGACGCCCCGCCGCATCCTGATCGCGGCCCTTGCCATCGCGGGGATTGCCGCGCTGACCGCTTGTTCGGCGAAGCCGCGCGTACCTAAAAGCTTTCTGTCCGACCAGCAGTTGAACCTTGAGGAATTCTTTGAAGGCAAAACCGTCGCCTATGGTCAGTTTCAGGATGTTCTGGGCAATGTCCCCCGCCGATTTACGGTGGATATCGAAGGCACCTGGGATGGCGAGACCCTGACCCTGGTCGAGGATTTCGTTTATGACGACAACGCCACCGAACAACGCGTCTGGACCCTGACCAAAACCGGTGAGGACACCTGGACCGGAACTGCGCCTGGCGTTTTGGGTACTGCCAGCGGGGTCGAGCGCGGTGATACATTCAACTGGACATACAAGATCGATCTGCCGGTCAAGGACGGCACCATGCGGGTCAACTTTGACGACTGGATGTGGCTGCTAAGCGATGATCGTCTGCTGAACCGCGCCTATGTTTCGCGGTATGGCGTGCGGCTGGGCGAGGTTATCCTGTTCTTTGAAAAACAGTAGAGCGCAAAAAAAGGGCGAACCCGAAGGCCCGCCCTTGAACCTAGGTCGATCAGGTCACTTTAGAAGTTGAACCAGACACCAAAGTCAGCCTGAATCCGGCCGTCTTCGTCACCGTCTTTAACTTCGCCAACGGCACCACGCAGCGTAGCGCCCGCGCCCAGGTCATAGATGGCGCCGACACCGATGTTGCGCGTGTCGTCATCGGCCGAGCCGTCACCATAGACCAGCTGCAACGTGGTCGCTGCACCCAGGTTATAGGCAACTGAGAAACCATAGGCGGTGCCGTTTTCATCATCGTCGGCCACATCATCGTCCGCCAGGAACAGCGTGCCGTAGAAGTCATTGAATTCGGCACCCAAGGTGAAGACGGTCAGGCTTTCCTTTTCGACACCATCACCTTCTTCGGTTTCACCATAAACCAGCGAGGCAGTGATGTTGTTGAAAGTATAAGCCACGCTTACGTCCCAGCGGTCGCGGTCCGTGGTTGCGCCAGTGCCATTGTTTGCAAAGATGGTGTTCTGGTCGTAGGACGCCGAAACAGCAAAATCACCAACGGTGTATTGAAAGAACACGGCATTGTCGCCCGAACCGGTCGATTCATACTCGAGGAACGAGTAGTTCACGCCCGAATACTGACCCAGAAACTCTTCTAGGCCGGGCTCGGTGCCGAAATAGTCGTCCAGGTTGTCGAATGAACCGGCCACGTTGCCAGCATCAACACGCAAGCCACCATAGATAACAGAGAACCGTGCGCCGTTCAGACCGGCGTTGTTGGCTTCGCCAGTGTCGGAGTCTTCGTCAGCCTGCAGACGAACACGACCCTCAAAACGTACGCCACCGTCGGTTTCGGTGAAACCGTCAATATTCAGACGGAAACGCGAGATCAGAATGGCCTCGTCAGAATCTGCCGTGGATTGGTTTACCGCACCATTAGCTGTGGTGGTGGTCTGTGTCGTGTTCTGACGGTCCTCAAGGTAACCAATACCAAAACGGCCATAGCCGCTGAGGTTGATGCCGGACTCGGCCGCAGCGATGCCTGCGGTTGCAATTGTTGCGGTCGACGCAAAAAGAAGTTGTTTCATGATAAGCCCATGAGTGTGTGAGGAGTTTGGCTACAAAATGTGGCTGAGCGCCTAGTCGAATAAATCGCGAGCATGCTCAACAGCGCCCGCGGACAATCGACCTTCATGCCCACGCCTTGCGTTGCACCTTTGCACAGATGATTTCAGAGGATATACTTTTTATTGTTTAAATTTAAATAGTTAGCATAAACTCTAAATGCCATTACAAAAAGTTGATCACAGAAAAAGGCCACGACCTCTTTAATTTAAAGAGACTGAACCAGTAGCCGTAAATGGCTTTTCGATACTGATGCCGACGCTTTAAGGCAACGCTGATCGGCGAAATCCAATGCTTTTGAAAATACCTGCTCAGCCTGCCGAGCCCTTCGGCAGATCAGTTGCCGTAATAGACAAAAGACAACGACCGGCTAACCCCGCCTGGTGGTTTCGGAAAAGGTGAGGCCGCTTCGACCTGTGCCTTGGCTGCCCGTTCAAGATCTGGTGTGCCGTTGGTATCCACGACTTCTACATAGTCCAAGGTTCCGTCCGGCTTGATCACGAAAAACACCCTCGCAAAGCCCCGCGCGGCTGTATAGACGATCGGCGCGCGGTTCAGATGAACCAGAACCTCCCCTGCATAGTTGGTCCGGTCCGAATTTCCGGGCCCCCGCCCGCCCGAGCGCCTGCCGCTATTGCCCGAAGTGAACCTGTCGACACCCTGACGCGCGTATGTGGTCAGGGGGGATTCAATTTCGCGCGAAGGATACCGAAGGTTGCTGAAATCCCGCACGCTGCGCAACACGTCCCTCGGTTCTGCCTGTGGGCGACGGTCCGGCAGTTGTGGGCGGATCGAAGAGGTCACGGCCAGTTCTGATCCTTCGCTGCTTTCCTCTGCCTGCGGTGCGGATTCGGCCGGGGCGGCGGGAATATCGGGTTCGACCGCCTCGCTTTCGGTGGGGATATCCGGCGCGACTGATGGCAACACGTCTTCGGGCGGGTCCGGCAGCGCGGCAAGCTGCTCGGCCTGAACCGGTTCAGGTGCGGGGACTTCAGTAATCGGTTCGATCACCTCGGGGTTGCTTTCTGGGATTTCGACAACCTCGGCAGTTTCTACGTCCGGAGTTTCTTCCACCTCGTCGCTGGCGCTCTGGTCGCCATCCGTGGTCTCCTGCTCCTGGGGCTCGGGGGCTTCTGACTCGACCGGTTCGGGGGAGATGGGCTGCAACACTTCTGAGGTGCCCGTATCGGGCGCAAAGGTTTGTTGGGGGTCGTCCGAGGCCACATGCACTTCGCTGGTTGGAATCTCGGCAGGTTCGGGCGGGTCTTCGACCGGAGGTTCAGGCGTTTCCTCCGGTTCTGGCTCAACAGGTTCAGCGACAGCTTCAACCAGATCTTCAAAACTGTTGCCCAGTTCAACCCTGTCGGGTGCATCGGTTTCACCTGACTGTCCGGTCAGTCTAGGTGTGGTCAGGCCCAGCCCCGTCAGATGCAGCAGCAGCGACAGCAGCGCGGCCAGAACCGCAATGACGACCGACCCCCGGATCATTCCAGCGCCTTTTCGGTCACAACAAACACGGATACGGCACCCAGTCGGCGCAGCTCAGCCGTCACCTCCATCAGCCGCGCGCCCGACGCCTCGCGATCCGGGACGATGCGCACCGGTCCTGGGTCACGCCCCGTCATATAGGTTTCGGGGTCCATCGGCGCGCCGCGAAAGTTGAGCGTTCCGTCCCGGTGCAACACCAATGCATCGGGCGGTTCGCGACCTTCCAACTCGGACGTGTCGACCAGATTCAAATCAGGGTCCAGCGGCGTGGCCACCGTGCCCGCGATCAGAAAGAAGATCAGCATCAGGAACACGACATTGATCAGCGCAATGGTCGAGTCGCGTTTGCGGCGGGGGCGGCCAGGTCGGATCATTCCAGCACCAGCACCCTGAGGCCTTCGCGCCCGCGCAGCAAAACCAGCAGGTCCACCAGCCGCTGCGCCGTCGTGTCAGGGTCCAGACTGACCAGCACCTGCCCGGTCGTCACCTGTGTGGTCAGGTCCGCAAGCGTGACCGGGGTACCGTTCAGAACCAGCCTTTCTTCCCCCAGCTGGACAAAGGCGCGGTCTTGGGGTGCCTCCGCAGTTGCGCTACCCGCTGTGGCGGCGCTCAGCTCGATCTCGCCATATTTGGAGAAGGTTGAGGTCAGCATGAAAAACAGCAACAGCAGAAAGATCACGTCGATGAGCGGTGTCATCGCCAGTGGTCGCCTGACAAAGGGTGCGAGGTTACGCATGTCCGGGCGTGGCCGCCATGGTCTGTGCGTCCTCGGCCAACGGGATGGCCTGACCCGGCACCAATACCGTGCGCAGCGCCTTGTCAGCGAACACCCGTTCCCGCGCGGTGCGGCTTTCGAACCACGACAGCACCATCGAGGTCGGCATCGCCACCGCCAGACCCACCGCGGTGGTCACCAGCGCCACCCAAATACCACCCGCCAGCAGCGACGGATCAACCGAGGATCCGGCGGATTGCAGGCTGCGGAACGCTTCGATCATGCCCAGAACCGTACCAAACAGACCCAGCAGCGGCGCCAGCTGCGCCACCGTGTCCAGCAGGCGGAAACCACGTTCAAGCCCGGCCAGCGCCAGCCCCGCCTCGGCATCCAACCGTTGATCTAGACCGGGTGCGTCCGGCGCGTCCATCGCCACGCCGACCAGCGGCGCAAGATAGCTGTTGCTTTTGGCCAGTCGCGCGCGTGCTGCCTGCTTGTCACCGGCATCCCAAGCATCCAGCGCCTGCGACAGCACCCGGTGTCGCCCGACGCCAGAGGCGGCGAATTGCCAAAGCTTGTACAACGTCACCGCCAGCGTCACCACGGACATGGCGATCAGGATGGCCACAACCGGCCCGCCCAGGGCCAGAATTTCACGCAGGGCGTCAAGAATACTCATCCCAAAAGCTCCACTTCAGTACGGCTGCGCAAGGTTGGTGTCTTGTCGCAGATTTCGCTGTCAGCACCGTCGACGGTACAGCCGCTTAGCCCATTGATCAGAACCCGCCCAAGATTTTCACAGGCGATGTCGCGCACGTCAAACTGACGGACGCGGGGACGTTCCGCTGGCAGGTCCCGAAATCCAAAAAGGGTAAAGCGTTCGAACACACCAGCGGCATCGAATATCACCACCTGATAATTGGCAGTGTCGATCGCCGTTGCGGTTTCGTTTTCGACCAGAAAGGTCAAACGGCAGGCGCCTTCGACATCTTCAGTCGCGTTCAGTTCGACCACCAACCCCGGCGCATCCTTCGCCGATTGGGCCTGAGCCGCAAAGGGCAGCGTGCTAACGATGGCAACAAGGGCCATAGGGCGAAACTTCATGAATACGATCCCAATTGTTTCACGCAGGCAGAGGCTCTGACAGCGCTGTATCCGTCTTATCCAAGACCGCTGGGTCGCGAAAGGGTTGCCGACATCTTTGTGATAAAGTGCGATTTTCGGCGCGTTCAACCCTGCTGGCGGGTCTGTTGCAGCGGATCACGACGCAAACTGCTGCAATAGCGGCCGTTCCGAGGTTTCATGGCTGACCATCGCACAGGTCAGCGATCATTCCGGCGCGTTGGCAGTGACCCGATGTCGGGCCAGTTTCGAGTGCATTCAGAGCCCTGCGATTGCCACAATCCTCGGTGCCAGAGTGCAGTTCATTCAAGTGCTGACGGGGCTCCAATCCCACACTCAAACGCGGATGTATATGAGAGGGTTTTCAGCTTAAAGCTTCGACTTCCCTCGCCAAATCTTCGGCTGCTTCTTCAAGCTCCTCAGGCGTGATGCCACGATAGGCTTCAATTCTGATTGCATTCAGGTTCGATTGGTATCGTCGCGCCAGCCGGTTTGGGTTGAAGGCGGGGCTGAGCTCCTTGCAAGCGATCGCGCGCTGGAACACTTCGGCGATATCTGCTTCCAGCAAATTCAGATACGTGTTGGCCTGTTCCGCATGTTCCTTGTCATCTTCAGTGGTATTCAACAACGCCTTGACCAGCATGCATGCCCCGGCATTTGGGATCATCGCCGGGGGACCGGCCTATGGCCCGCAGATAATCAGCCAGTGCGCGAAGAGGCGAGGAGGCATTTTGTGTCGCCGCAAGAAATACTCAGCCCGTTCTTTTTGCAACGATGTCAGGTCGGGAATCTCTGTCTGAGAATTTTTGCGGAACCTGCAAATAGGGCTCTAATGTCCTGTTGGGACACCAGCCATTTTCAAACCTAGAAACTTGTGCCTGATTAGGCGCGTTTTTCGCCAATTGTCGTGACGCCCAGAACCGACAGAACCTTGGCCTCGATCTGTTCGGCGTTCATGCCCGCAACGGCATACATGTCCGTTGGACTGGCCTGATCGATGAAGATATCCGGCAGCACCATCGAGCGGTATTTCAACCCGTGATCGAACACGCCCTCATCCGCCAAAAGCTGCGCTACGTGGCTGCCAAAGCCGCCAACGGCGCCTTCTTCGATGGTGATCAGAGCCTCGTGGTTAGCGGCCAGATCAAGGATCAAATCGCGGTCTAGCGGTTTGGCGAAACGGGCGTCGGCGATGGTGGGTGTGATCCCGCGGGCTGAAAGGGCCTCGGCGGCCTTCTGCACCTCGGCCAAGCGGGTGCCAAAGGACAAAAGCGCCACGCGCGCACCTTTTTGGATCATGCGCCCTTTGCCGATCTCAAGCACCTCACCTCGTTCAGGCAGGTCTACACCCACACCCTCGCCGCGCGGATAACGGAAGGCAATGGGTCCGTCGTCATGGGAGGCTGCAGTGGCCACCATGTGCATCAGTTCGGCCTCATCCGCGGCGGCCATGACGGTCATGCCGGGCAAGTTGGCCAGATAGGCAATATCGAAGGATCCCGCATGGGTTGCGCCATCAGCACCCACCAGCCCTGCACGGTCGATGGCAAAACGCACCGGTAGGCGCTGAATGGCCACGTCATGCACCACCTGATCGTAACCACGCTGCAAAAAGGTCGAATACATCGCGCAGAACGGTTTCATACCGCCAGCCGCCAGCGCAGCCGCGAATGTCACGCCATGCTGTTCCGCAATTGCGACGTCGAAACAGCGCGAAGGGTAGCGTTCCGCAAACAGGTTCAACCCGGTGCCATCCGGCATTGCGGCCGTGACCGCAACGATCTTGTCATCGCGCCCCGCCTCATCAACCAGCGCTTTGCCAAAGACCGACGTATAGGACGGCGCGTTGGACGGGGCCTTTTTCTGCTCACCCGTGACCACGTCAAATTTCGCGGTGGCGTGGCCTTTGTCGCGGGCCTGCTCGGCAGGGGCGTAGCCCTTGCCCTTTTTGGTCAACACATGGATCAGAATCGGACCGGTCGCCCGGGCTTTGACGGTGCGCAGAACCGGCAGCAACTGATCCATGTCATGACCGTCGAGCGGGCCGATATAGGAAAAGCCCAATTCTTCGAACAGTGTACCGCCCACCGCCATGCCTTTCAGCATTTCCTTGGCCCGTTTTGCCCCTTCGCGGAACGGTTCGGGTAGCAGCGAGACCGCACCTTTGGCGGCAGCTTTCAGCTCGTGGAACGGGGCCTCGGTGTAAATCCGCGACAAATAGCTGGACAGCGCACCGACGGGCGGGGCGATGCTCATCTCATTGTCGTTGAGGATGACGATCAGGCGTTTGCGCAGGTGACCGGCGTTGTTCATCGCCTCAAAGGCCATGCCAGCCGACATCGACCCATCGCCGATCACGGCAATTGCGTCACCCAGCCCTTCGGGCGTGACACCGCCCAGATCGCGGGCCACGGAAAACCCAAGCGCGGCACTGATCGAGGTTGAGCTATGCGCCGCCCCAAACGGATCATAAGGGCTTTCGCTGCGCTTGGTGAAGCCGCTCAGCCCGTCCTTCATGCGCAGGGTGCGGATACGTTCGCGCCGTTCGGTCAGGATTTTATGCGGATAACATTGATGCCCCACATCCCAGATGATCTTGTCACGCGGTGTGTCGAACACCGCATGTAACGCGGTGGTCAGCTCGACCACACCCAGCCCCGCGCCCAGATGGCCACCGGTGACGGACACGGCCGAGATCGTCTCGGTTCGCAATTCCTGGGCCACCTGATGCAGCTGCGCGTCCGAGAACTGCTTGAGATCCGCAGGGCGGTTCACAAGGTCCAGCAAGGGCGTTTTCGGGCGGTCAGACATATGGCGTTCCTGGCTTAGCTGTCCCGGGCAATAACGAAGCGGGCGGCGTCCTTCAAGGTTTCTGCCGATGCGCCATAGCCGTCCAGCGCGGCGCAGGCTTGATCCACCAGCTCTGCCGCTCGGGCTTTGGCCGCATCCAGACCCAACAAAGAAACAAATGTGGCCTTACCGGCCTCGGCATCTTTTTGCAGGCGTTTTCCAGCCTTTTTGGCATCACCCTCGACATCCAGAATGTCGTCCGCGATCTGAAAAGCAAGCCCCAGTGCCCGGGCATATTGGCGCAATGGCTCGGGGTCGGCCTGCGCCAATCGCGCACCGGCACAGGCGGACCATTCGATCAGGGCACCGGTCTTACCTGCCTGAAGGCGTGTGATTTCGTCCAACGTCAATGGGGCAGCAGCCGTTTCCGCCGCGATATCCAGCGCCTGACCCAGCACCATGCCTTGCGCGCCGCTGGCCTTGGCAAGGGTCAGAGCCAATTCTGCCCGAACCTCGGCCGTGCCGACCTCGGGACGGGTGCAGAGTTCGAAGGCCAGCGTCTGCAATGCGTCCCCGGCCAGAACGGCAGTGCCTTCGTCCCATTTCACATGCACTGTTGGCCGCCCGCGGCGCAGATCGTCGTCGTCCATACAGGGCAGATCGTCATGGACTAGTGAGTACGCGTGCAGCGCTTCGATCCCGGTGGCGGGCCAAACGGCACGACTTGCATCCACACCGTGCAGGCGCGCGCTTTCCAGCACCAGAAACCCACGCAACCGTTTGCCACCTTTGGTGGCATAGGCCATCGCACCGGTCACATTCAGATCGTCCAGCGCGCCCAAAACCAGATCGAACTGATCCTGAATCCGCGCCGCATCCTGCGCTAGTATTTCACGAAACATTTACTGACCTTCGACAGGCGTCGTCCCGGTCGGCTGACCGTTGGCGTCCAGCGTAATGGCAGCCACTTTTTCTTCGGCCCGCTTCAACTCCTCCTCGCAGCGCTTTTTCAACGCCGCGCCGCGCTCATACAACGCGATGGACTGGTCCAGCGCCACATCGCCGCGCTCGAGCTGGCCAACAACAGCCTCAAGCTCTTTCATCGCCTGTTCGAATGTCATCTGGTCTACTGGGGTATCGGTCATCGGGCTGCCTTCATCAATTCTTCCACATGGGCGCGTGTGGCCTGGGCCAGTGCGTTCAGATCATACCCGCCTTCCAGAGTCGAGACGATACGGCCCCCGCAAAGGTCCTGGGCAATCTTGCAAAGCTCGGCGGTGACCCAGGCGAAATCGCCGGTGGACCAGTTCAGATTGGCCAATGGATCGTCCTGATGCGCGTCAAATCCAGCCGAGATGACGATCAGGTCCGGCTTGAACGCACGCAGGCGCGGGAAAGCCTGTGTTTGATAGGCCGCGCGCATCTCGGCCCCGCCGGAACCGGGGGACAGGGGGATGTTGAGAATGGTCTCAAACGCGCCGGTTTCATCAGGACGCCCCGATCCGGGCCATAACGGCATCTGCTGACTGGTGATCACAAGTGCGCGTTTCTCATCCCACAGCAAATCCTGCGTGCCATTGCCGTGATGCACGTCAAAATCAACCACTGCGACGCGGTTCAGTCCGTGGTGATCCAGCGCATGTTTCGCCGCCAGCGCGGCATTGCCGAACAGGCAAAACCCCATCGCGGTATCGGTTTCGGCGTGATGCCCCGGAGGCCGGATCGCACAAAACGCATTTTGTGCCTCACCGCCCAACACCATATCCACCGCCCGCACCACAGCCCCCGCCGCGCGATAGGCCGCATCGACCGAGCCCGGAGACATGAACGTGTCCCCGTCGATCTGGGCAAAGCCGTCCGCGGGGCGCATTTTGCGCACATCCCGGATGTAGCTTTCCGGATGTATACGCAGCAGATCGTCATCCGCCGCCAGCGACGCTGTCACCCGGTTCAGGTCTAATGACTCCAATGCATGCAGGATATGCTCCAGCCGAGCCACCCGCTCAGGGTGCCCATCCGGGGTGACATGCCCCAGACAATCCGCGTGAGTCAAAAGGGCGGTTTTCATATCGATCCCCTGTTCATCTGGCTAAAAATACCTTCGCCGAAGGCCAATAATCGCCGCGCAGCGGCCTGATCAATCCGGCGCCAGCATATACCCGGCGCCTCGGACCGTTTGCAGATAACGCGGCTGCTTTGGGTCTTGTTCGATCTTGCGCCGCAGCCGGGTGATTTGCACATCCACCGCGCGTTCCTGCGCCTGACCCTTGTCGCGGCCCAAATCCTCGACCAGCTTGGCGCGGCTGATCGGCTCACCGGGTTGGGTCGAGAAGATCTTCATCAACTGGCTTTCCGTCGCGGTCAGGCGTACCGGTTCTTCGCCCTGCCACATCTCACCACGTTCCACGTCATAGCGGATCGGGCCGAGGGTCAGAATCTTGGTCGCCGTATCCAGTGCCGGTGTTTCCGGCATCCGCCGCAAGATCGCGTTGATGCGCAGCAACAGCTCTTTCGGCTCGAACGGTTTGGCCAGGTAATCGTCCGCACCGGCCTCAAGTCCCGCAATCCGGTGTTCGGTCTCACCACGTGCGGTCAACAGCAGGATCGGGGTTGAATGGGTTTCGCGCAGTGTTCTGGTCAGGCTCACGCCATCTTCGCCGGGCATCATTACGTCCAGAACGATCATATCGAAGTCCAGCCCCGACAACACCCGCCGCGCA
This sequence comes from Ruegeria sp. ANG10, assembly GCF_040705255.1. Lineage (NCBI taxonomy): Bacteria > Pseudomonadati > Pseudomonadota > Alphaproteobacteria > Rhodobacterales > Roseobacteraceae > Ruegeria > Ruegeria sp. ANG10. Next base: position 9,205 of record NZ_JBFCVU010000010.1, on the reverse strand, counting down.
TGGGCTGCGTCGCGGGCGGCGGTCACCAGAAACCCGCTGCGCATCAGGAACTTCTTGAGCAGATCACGAATACGCTCATCGTCGTCGACGATCAGCAGATGGGCATCCAAATCGCTCATGAGGTCGTATCCCGCAGTTTCGTGTAAGCATGACGCATATCAGCATCCATCATCGCTTCAAGTACTTTACGAAATCCTGATACCGCCTCGGGGCCCGCATCCTTGTAGGCGGCGCGCATCCGAACCCGCTGCGCCTCAGAGAGTTTGGCCTCAAGCGCCTTGCCTTTTTCGGTCAGAAACAGATGGCGTTCGCGCTTATCCACCGTGCCCACGCGGCTTTCGACCAGCCCGTCATCGATCAAGGTCCGCAGAACCCTGTTCAGAGACTGTTTTGTCACGCCCAGGATTGCCAGCAGGTTGTTCACGGTCGTCCCAGGTGCGCGGTTGATGAAATGAACGGCGCGGTGATGGGCACGGCCATAGGCCAGTTGCGCCAGAATGCGATCAGGATCGGCGGTAAAGCCCCGGTAAGCGAAAAACATCGCTTCGATCCCTTGTCGCAACTGTTCGTCGGTCAAAAACAAAAGGCTTTCACCGCCAAACACTTGGGCGGGGCGCGTATCCGACATCGTTTGCCTCATTCGTTACTCAGGACCGACTTTATGTCAGCGTTATTGACATTCCAAGAGTGGACAGGTATCGAACCGCAGTTTCTGCGCAACTTAATGTCCGCATCGGACTTAAATGGCGCAACAAGCGAAAAATTCAACCCAGTTCAGGAGGTTTCGCATGGCGGGGTATGATGATCGTGACGGCGTGATCTGGATAGACGGTGAATTGGTGCCTTGGCGTGATGCCAATGTACACATCCTGTCTCATGCAATGCACTATGCGTCCTCGGTGTTCGAGGGTGAGCGCGCTTATAACGGCAAGATCTTCAAAAGCCGCGAGCATTCCGAGCGTCTGATCGCATCTGCCGACGCGCTGGACATGCCGATGCCTTATACGATCGATCAGATCGAAGCCGCCAAAGAAGCAACCCTGAAAGCCAGCGGTCTGCAGGACGCTTACGTGCGTGTGCTTGTCTGGCGCGGTTCGGGTGAAGATATGGGCGTGGCCTCGGCCAGAAACCCGGTGCGTATGGCCGTCGCGGTTTGGCCTTGGGGCGCCTATTACGGCGACGCCAAGATGCAAGGTGCCAAGCTGGACATCGCCGAATGGAAACGCCCCAGCCCGGAAACCATCCCCGTTCATGCCAAGGCGGCGGGTCTCTACATGATCTGCACCATCTCCAAGCACAAGGCCGAGGCCAAGGGCTGCTCGGACGCGCTGTTTATGGATTACAATGGCTATGTGGCCGAGGCGACCGGCGCCAACGTGTTCTTCGTCAAGGATGGCGAGGTTCACACCCCGTTGGCCGATTGCTTTCTGAACGGCATCACCCGCCAAACCGTGATCCAGATGCTGAAAGACAAGGGCGTCAACGTGATCGAACGCCGTATCAAGCCCGAAGAAATGGCCGATTTCGAGCAGTGCTGGCTGACTGGCACAGCGGCCGAGGTCACCCCGGTGGGCCAAATCGGCGACTACACTTTCGAAGTCGGAGATCTGACCCGCGAGATCGCCGCGGATTACGAGGCGCTGGTTCGCGCCTGATCTGACCAGAGACGAGTATTCAGAAACCCCCGCATTTCGTGGGGGTTTTTCTTTGCCTGCCGTTCAAGTTCTTGTGCAGATCGTTCAACGGGCTAGACGACGGCGCAGGCAGCGATAGGTTACGCCCATGTTGGACCTGCTCAGCGATATCCTCACCCGCCTGTCCCTGCGGGGGACATTCTATTTCCGCACGTCATTCACGCCGCCTTTCGGTATCCAGGTCCCGGCCTATCAAAATGTCGCCCGGTTCCACTTTGTTCAGCGCGGTGAATTGAAGGTATACGTCTCTAATACAGGGGAAACGCTGCGGCTCAAGCAAGGCGATTTGATCCTGATCCCGCACGGGGCCGCGCACGCGCTGCTGTGCAATGAGATCAAACCGCTGGACGCATTGCCATTAGAGCAGGTTCTGGAGAAGGCCGGGTATCAAGGCGATGGCGTCCTGATTTACGGGGGCGAGGATAAAAGCCGCGATACTCAGCTGGTCTGCGGTCATTTCTCATTCACCGGCCCGCCGGGTCGAAGGGGCGCAGGTCATATGCTGATCGACCGCCTGCCGTCGTACATTCTGATCGAAAATTACGGCGAAGAAGCCGGTGCCTGGATCGAAGCGACCCTGCGCATGATCGGGTCCGAGATCAACGGTGCCCGGATTGGGGGCGACCTGATCGCCCTGAAACTGTCTGAGGTGCTGTTTGCGCAGGCCATACGCGCCCATCTGGAATACCAAAGTCCCAGCGATACCGCCTTGGCCGGGTTCGCTGATCCGCGCATCTCGCGCTCGCTGACAGCCTTTCATCAGGCCCCTGCACAGGAATGGAGTGTCGAGTCGCTGGCGCGTGAGGCCGGGATGTCACGTACCGCCTTTGCGCAGTTGTTTGCCGAGAAGATGAATACGACCCCCATGCAATATCTGACGGATTGGCGCATGCAGATCGCCTGTCACGGCCTAACTGAGAATCGCTGGAACGTGGCGGATGCGGCGGCCGAGGTTGGCTATGCGTCAGAAGCGGCCTTTTCCCGCGTTTTCAAGAAACAGATTGGCCTGTCTCCGGCGGCTTACCGGTCCATGCACTGACCCGCTGAAACTTCGAACGATCTGCAGTGTTTCACGAACGATCCGGAATTAAACGTTCGACTAACCCATCCTAACTTGGTGCCATGCCAATTTAGGAAAGGAAAAAACAATGTCTGTCCGTTTCGTTACCCGCACTGTGCATGCTTATCTTGATTACCCAGTCGCTTTGGCGCTAATGGTGTTGCCTTTTGTTTTGGGGCTGGGGCAATCCAACCCAATGGCGTTGTGGCTATCTGTGGTCACCGGCGTTGCGGCGCTTGTTCTGACCGTGCTGACCGACCACCATCTCGGCGTCTGGCGCGTTCTGCCCTATAAATTCCACCTGGCGGTTGATTTGCTGGTCGGCGTCACATTTCTGGCCGCACCCAGCTTGTTCGGCTTCTCGGGGCTGGATGCGATCTACTACTGGCTGAACGGCGCGGCGGTGGTCGCAGTCATCTCGCTTAGCGCGTCGGAACAGGGCGCAACCGCCCGAGTGTGAAATACGCCCGCTTTTATGTCTGTGAGTCGCTTGTTTCAAGAACAGGCGGCTCATAGTCGCTTATCAAACGCACCGTACCTGATCACGCGGCGCTTTTTCCCTTGCAATTCCCGACTAAAATAATCAGATAAAAGATGACGCTGGGTATGGTACTATCCGGCACCGAATTTCGAGGCGGTTTGCGGGCTTAGCGCGTGACTTGGTGAGAGCCCGCCGCCGCCTCGGAAACGAAACTGGTTCGGAAAGAGTTTGGTATGGGCGATCCGCTGGACGAAATCATGGCACGGTATGAGGCCGCAACCGCGTGCGGCTGCTGTTGTGACGACGATTTTTGCGCCTATGTCGACAAGAAAAAACCTGCCACAGATGCCAGTTCATCCGACCGTTTGCCTGACAGCGCCGCCAGCCAACGCGGGTCAGTCCGGTTTCTTAATGAAAACCGGGCGGTGTAACAGCCCCGGTTTGGGGCTGTTTAGACTCTGTTTTCAGAAATCCACGCCACGCTGGGCTTTGATACCGGCTTGGAACGGGTGCTTTTCTTCGGTCATTTCGGTAACCAGATCGGCATAGTCGCGCAGCGCTTGCGGGGCGTCACGCCCTGTCAGGAACACGCTAGTCTTTTCCGATCGTTCGTTCAGACCGTTAATCACCTGATCAACCGACAGGTATTCATAGCGCAGGGCGATGTTGATCTCATCCAGTACCACCAGATCATACTCTCCGCTGGCCATCAGCGCGCGGGCCTTGTCAAAGGCGGCGTTGGCGGCGGCGATGTCACGCTCGCGGTCTTGGGTGTCCCAGGTAAAGCCCTCGCCCATCGTATGCCAGGTGACCAGATCGCGTTCTTCGAAGAAACGCCGCTCGCCAGTTTTCCACTTGCCCTTGATGAACTGCACCACGGCGACCTTCTGCCCCCAGCCCAGGGCGCGGATCACCACGCCAAAAGCAGCCGAGGATTTGCCCTTGCCCTTGCCGGTGTTGATCAGCACCAGCCCACGGTCGGGATCGACCGCCTCTGAGACTTTCTTGCGGTGCTGAGCCTGCACCTTCTGCATCTTTTCCTTGTGATCCTGCGCGTCGCTCATGGGGAACCCTCATTTTGTGTCGCGCCACACCCTAGGGGAAGTTTGGCAAAGGTAAAGGTCAGGCTTTGGGATCTGTGACGGCGCGGGCACGTCCTCGTTCCAGACCCAGTTGATGTTCTCGCCAGATCACCACGATATTGCCGGCGATCACCAGCGCCGCACCGATCAACATCACCAGTGTCGGCAGTTCGCTGAACCAGACATAGCCGATGACAATGGCAAACAGCATCGAGGAATAGTCGTAGGGCGCCAGCATCGACGCCTGACCAAAGCGATAGGACGAGGTCACTAAAATCTGTGCCACACCGCCGATCAACCCAGCCAGAATCAAAACAGCGGCTTGCTCCCACGTGGGCAGGACCCAGCCCCAGAACACGGTCAGACCGGAAAGCAAGGTCGCGGTCATCGAGAAATAGAACACAATGGCCGCCGGGTGATCGACCTGCACCAACTGCCGGATGTGAATCTGCACAAAGGCGCGCGCGATGGTCGCCCCCAGAATGCACAGCGCGCCAAGGGTGGCTGCGGCCTCCATATTGTTGCCGCCCAGTCGGGGCCAGATCATGATTAGAACACCCAAAAGGCCAATGGCCACGGCGGCGATCCGAATTTTGCGGATGCGCTCGCCCAGCATGATCGCCGCCAGAATCAGAGTGAAAATCGGGGTCGCGTAACCAATTGCCGTGGCCTCGGGCAGGGGGATCAGACCAAGGCCAGTAAAGGTCAGCCCCATCGCTGTGGTCCCCAGTACGCCGCGCCAGAAGTGACCCATGGGTTTGCGAACAACAAAGCCTTGCGCCAATTCTCCGCGTGAGATCAGCCAGATGACGATCACGGGAATGGCGAACAGCGACCGGAAAAACACCATCTCGCCGGGTGGAAAGTGATCAGACTGGGATTTGATCAATCCAGCCATCACTGTGAACAGAAACACCGCGCTCGTTTTCAGAGCGACGGCCAGCAGCGGTCGATGCGATGTTAACGGTTTTGCCATCGGCGCGAACCTGCGCCTTTGTTCGGCAAAGATCAACGCGTGGAATCAGGAATTCGTCCAGCCCGCAGGCAGAGACTGGCCGATCTCTTCCGCGAAGTCCTCTAGAAACCGGATCATCAACTCGATGCGTTGCTGCGCAAGGGTTTTTCCGCCCTCGGTCAGCATGTCACCGGGCAGGCCCAGCAACTTTACCTTCCAGTGGTCCAGCGAATAGGTCAAATCGTCCAAGGACCGGTTTGCGGCAAACGGATCTGCCGGATCGTACAGAGCCCGTCCCAAAGCGCCGGAAACCGAAAAGTTCCGCGCAATGCCAATCGCGCCCAGCGCGTCCAGCCGGTCCGCATCACGCAGGATGCAGGCCTCGGGCGAAACCGGCGTGATATTGGCCGAAAAGCTGTGCGCCTCAATCGCGTGCTGAATGGCGCGGATTTGATCTGGGCTATAGCCAAGTTTACCCAGTATAGGCTCTGATTTCTGCGCGGACTGGCGGGATGCCAGATGGCGATCCGGGTCGTCCTTGGACAGGTTCACCAGATCATGCAGATAGCTTGCGGCCAGCAACACGGGCATGTCGGTCTGATCGTCCGCAATGGCCTGAGCGTTCACCCAAACCCGGTCCAGATGGGCCAGATCATGCGCCGGATCTGTCTCCATCCGCTGCGCGACGACGGCGCGCAGGCGCGCGCGCAGATCAGCCGATCCGTCCACGGTTCTCTCCGATCTGGCCACGGTGCAGCAGCAAGTGGTCGAGGACTACGCAGGCCATCATCGCCTCGCCCACCGGTACAGCGCGGATGCCGACACAAGGGTCGTGGCGGCCCTTGGTGATGATCTCGGTTTCCTCACCGGATTTAGTGATGGTTTTGCGGGTGGTCAGAATCGACGAGGTCGGCTTTACCGCAAATCGCACCACAAGATCCTGCCCAGTCGAGATACCGCCCAGAATACCGCCCGCATGGTTGGAGCTGTATTGCGGGCCGTCCTGACCCATGAAGATCTCGTCTGCATTGGCCTCGCCGGTCAGTTCAGCGGCGGCCATGCCTTCGCCGATCTCAACACCTTTGACGGCGTTGATCGACATCATCGCAGCGGCCAAATCAGTGTCTAACTTGGCATAAACGGGCGCTCCGATTCCCGGAGGAACGCCTCGCGCTACCACTTCGACCACTGCGCCGACCGAGTTGCCGGATTTGCGCAAGTCATCCAGATAACTCGCCCAGTCTTCGGCGGCTGCTGCGTCGGGCGTCCAGAACGGGTTCTGTTCGATCTGCGACCAGTCAAAATTGGCGCGGTCAATCTTGCGCGGTCCCATTTGCACCATGTAGCCGGTGATCTGCACATTGGGCGCGATCTGTTTGATCGCCTCGCGCGCCAAGCCACCTGCGGCCACACGAGATGCGGTTTCTCGGGCCGAGCTGCGCCCGCCACCGCGATAATCCCGAATGCCGTATTTCTGCCAATAGGTGATGTCGGCATGGCCCGGACGGAACTTGTCCATGATGTCGCCGTAGTCTTTCGAGCGCTGGTCGGTGTTTTCGATCATCAGCTGCACGGGTGTGCCAGTGGTCTGGCCTTCGAACACGCCGGAAAGGATTTTCACCTGATCGGGTTCACGACGCTGGGTTGTGAACTTGTTCTGCCCCGGTTTGCGCTTGTCCAGCCAGTGCTGGATCATCGCCTCGTCAATCGCAACGCCCGGCGGGCAACCATCGACGGTAGCACCCAAAGCGGGCCCGTGGCTTTCGCCCCAGGTTGTGACGCGGAAGAGGTGTCCAAAGCTGTTCATCGACATGGGGCGTGCTCCTTTGAACGATGTGATTAGCGGGCAAGTCCCGCGGCCTCAAGCGGATTTGCGGTTGGGGCCATTTGACCCCAACCTTGTTCTTATCACGCAGCCGAAGCCAATCCGGCGCGGGTTTCAGTGATTTTCAGCGCTGCCTGCGCGGCTTCGCGGCCCTTTTGCACGAAGTGGTCACGGTAGATGGCGTTGTGGTGGTCGGTCTCTTGATACTGGTGTGGGGTCAACGACACCGAAAGGACCGGAACACCGGTATCCATACCCGCGCGCATCAGCCCGTCAACAACGGCCTGAGCCACAAAATCGTGCCGGTAGATGCCGCCATCCACGACGAATGCGGCACAGGCGACCGCGGCATAGCGCCCGGTTTGGGCTAGGTCGCGGGCCAACAGGGGCAACTCGAACGCGCCGGGGACGTCATAAACGTCGACCTGCTCGGCGGGGATGAGGTCCAGAAACCCATCCAGCGCGCGGTCAACGATATCAGAATGCCAGTTGGCTTTGATAAAAGCATAGCGGGTGTGTGTCATCATGATCTCCTTTCGTAACAGACACGTCACCCAAGGCGATCACGAGCAAATACGCCGCTGAGCGGCGCATTAGCACGTTCTCTTTCATCCGGACTTTCACCGTCGGCTCTGGCCTCTCACCAGATCTGCTGACACCCTTTAGTAGTTCCACAATTAGTGCGAAAACCGGTACCCACTTTTCGGATCGTGGACACTGCGGGGCCGCTCGCGGGCTTACGGGTCTTGGCCCGCATACCGCCGGTGGGGAATTTCACCCCGCCCTGAGAACGGGATCGACATTGCCAAGGCCAGCGCCGTTCCGCAAGGGTGAAGGTGCTGGCAATTGACGGGTTTTGTTTCAAACCAGCTGCTGTAAGGTTTCTGAAGTCAAGGAGAATGTGAATGAGACTCTATCACAGTCCACTGTCCCCCTATGTGCGTAAGGTTATGGTTTTGCTGCATGAAACCAGCCAAATTGACGATGTCGAAGTGATGACCGTTGCCAATACGCCGTTGGATCCCTCCGATTTCCTGCTGGGAAAGGTGCCGTTGACCAGAATCCCTGCGTTGGAGCGGCCCGATGGCCCGACATTGTTCGACAGCCGGGTGATCTGCGCCTTTCTGGATGCACGCGCTGAGGCCGGGATGTACCCCGAGGGTCCCGGGCGCTGGGACGTGCTGACACTGGAAGCGCTGGCAGACGGTATCATGGATTCAGCTTTGGCGATCGCCTATGAAGAGCGCTTCCGTCCCGAGGATAAGCAATGGGACCTTTGGAAGGATGCGCAATGGGGCAAGATCGAACGCGCCTGTGCTGCGCTGAACCAACGGTGGATGGCCCATCTGACGGGTCCGCTGGATATGGGCCAGATCGCCGTGGCCTGTGCGCTGGGGTATCTGGACCTGCGGCACGATGCGCGTGGTTGGCGTAAGGGCAATGACGCGCTGGCCGCGTGGCATGCGGATTTCAGCGAGCGGCCAAGCATGGTTGCCACCCACCCGCCAGCCTAGGAAACAGGCCCCGCGCCGAGGATGGGGCGGAGCCTTTTGCGTTACTGGCTGCTGAAGGTGGCCAGATAGGCGGCAATGTCTTCGGCCCCTTTCTTCAGCTTCACGCTCATGTTCGGGCGGGCGGTTTCGTCATTCAGGTAATCCTGAATGAAACCAATCGGGTCCTGCGAGTAAGCGATGATATTTTCCTCGGTCCACACAAGTCCTTCGTTGCCCGCACGGATCATGTCATCAGTGAACATTCCGATGGGCAGGCGTTCGCTTCCGTAAAGATAATCAGTCTCGGATCCAGCAACACGACCCACCACGCCATACAGATTCGGCCCGGTGATGCCGCCTTTGACCAAAATTTCTCCATCTTTGATGATCGCGTGGCAAGAAGAGCAGCGGTTATAAAGTTTTTCGCCCTTGGCCGGATCACCAGCGGCCACGGCCTGAGACGCGATGGCCAGAAAAAGGGTCAGCGTTGGTGCAAAGAATTGTGACACGGGGTTTGACATTGAAAACGTCCTGTAGAGGTTGGAATTTTCCCGCCTTTCGTGGATTCCCGTTAAAAGTGCAATCGAATTCAGTTATTTATAACCTGTTATAAAA
>NZ_JBFCVU010000009.1:0-190444 GCF_040705255.1 Ruegeria sp. ANG10 | reverse complement strand
CCGCCGGGATCGATGGGCGTCGACAAATACTGGTCCCCCGTCAACCGCGTCGACAACGCATACGGCGACCGAAACCTCGTCTGCACATGCCCCCCAATGGACGCATACGCAGACGCAGCCGAGTAAATCTCCAAAACCTCGCCGAAGATTTTGGCGGGGTTTTTCGCCAATAGGAAACCTGTGTTCCAAATTGCGCACCCTTCCTGTGTCGTTTTCTACGGATGAACGGTCTTTTTTGCTTGCTGCATCTGCGAAGGCCTCATACCCCTGTCCGTGGGACACCCCTCCCCAACGAGGGGCGTGTATCTGGAAGGGTAATACACATGACTATAGAACAACCGGTCACGCGGCCGGCGAATCCGCGTTTTTCCTCGGGCCCCTGCGCCAAACCTCCTACATTTGATCTGTCCAAACTGGCCGATGCCGCGCTGGGTCGGTCGCACCGTGCCGCCGTTGGCAAGGACAAGCTGAAGGCGGCCATTGAAGGCACGCGTGAAGTGCTGGGCATTCCGGCGGATTACAAGATCGGCATTGTTCCCGCCTCGGACACCGGCGCGGTTGAGATGGCACTGTGGTCATTGCTGGGCGAACGCAAGGTCGAAATGCTGGCGTGGGAAAGCTTTGGGTCCGGCTGGGTGACCGACGTGGTCAAACAGCTGAAGATTGATGCCGAAGTGATAACCGCCGACTACGGAAAGATCGTTGATCTGGCTTCGATCGATTTTGCCAATGACGTTGTGTTTACGTGGAATGGCACCACGTCGGGCGTGCGGGTTCCCAATGGCGACTGGATCGCGGATGACCGTCAGGGCTTGACGATCTGTGACGCAACCAGCGCAGCTTTTGCGATGGACCTGCCCTGGGACAAGCTGGATGTCACCACCTTCAGCTGGCAGAAGGTGCTGGGCGGTGAAGCGGCCCATGGGATGCTGATCCTGTCGCCCCGAGCGGTTGAGCGGTTGGAGAGTTACACCCCCGCATGGCCGCTGCCGAAGATCTTCCGCCTGACCAAAGGCGGTAAACTGATCGACGGGATCTTTACCGGCGCCACGATCAACACGCCTTCGATGCTGGCGGTCGAAGATTACCTTTTCGCGCTGGATTGGGCGCGCTCGGTTGGTGGTCTGCAGGGTTTGATTGCCCGAGCTGATGCCAATGCCGGTGCGGTGCATGCATTCTGTGACCAGAACGACTGGATCGCCAATCTGGCCGAGGATGCCGCGACGCAGTCGAACACTTCGGTTTGCTTGAAGTTCACCGATGACCGCATTCAAGATGGTGCTCTCTTTGCCAAGGCTGTGGCGAAACGGCTGGAGGCCGAGAATATCGCATTGGATATCGGCGCCTATCGCGACGCGCCTGCGGGCCTGCGCATCTGGTGCGGCGGCACGGTCGAAACCTCGGATATCGAGGCGATGCTGCCCTGGCTGGTCTGGGCTTTTGAGGCCGAGATCGCGGCGCAAACCGAAGCCGCCTGACCTTTTTCACCGGGCCCCATCAGGCCCGGACCTTCCCTACAATTCAAGGACCAGAGATATGGCCCCCAAAGTACTCGTATCTGACAAGCTCAGCGAAACCGCCGTTCAGATTTTCCGAGATCGCGGCATCGATGTGGATTTCATGCCCGATCTGGGTAAGGACAAAGACAAGCTGGCCGAGGTGATCGGCCAATATGACGGACTCGCCATCCGTTCGGCCACCAAAGTGACACCCACCCTGCTGGAGAACGCCGAGAACCTGAAAGTGATCGGTCGCGCCGGCATCGGCACCGACAATGTCGATAAGGAAGCGGCCTCGAAAAAAGGTGTGATCGTGATGAACACGCCTTTTGGCAACATGATCACCACGGCCGAACACGCGATTGCGATGATGTTCGCCGTTGCGCGGCAAATCCCCGAGGCCAGCACCTCGACCCATGCGGGCAAGTGGGAAAAGTCCAAGTTCATGGGGATTGAGCTGACCAACAAGACCCTTGGTGTCATCGGCGCGGGTAATATCGGCGGTATCGTCTGTGAACGTGCCCTGGGCCTGAAGATGAAGGTCATCGCCTATGATCCCTATCTGGGCGAAGAGAAAGCCGCCAAGATGGGCGTGGAAAAGGTCGAACTGGACGAACTGCTGTCGCGGGCCGATTTCATCACCCTGCACGTGCCGCTGACCGACCAGACCCGTAACATCCTGAGCCGCGAAAACCTGGCCAAGACCAAGCCGGGCGTGCGCATCGTCAACTGTGCCCGTGGTGGTCTGGTCGACGAAGAGGCGCTGGCCGAACTGCTGCAATCCGGTCACATTGCTGGCGCCGCCTTTGATGTGTTCAGCGAAGAGCCCGCCAAGGAAAACGCCCTGTTCAACCTGCCCAACGTCGTCTGCACGCCGCACCTGGGTGCGGCCACGACCGAAGCGCAGGAAAACGTGGCGCTGCAGGTGGCCGAGCAGATCTCGAACTATCTGCTGACAGGAGCGGTGGAAAACGCGCTGAACATGCCCAGTGTCACTGCCGAAGAAGCCAAGATCATGGGACCGTGGATCAAGCTGGCCGGCCATCTGGGCAGCTTCATCGGCCAGATGACGGATGAGCCGATCAAGGCGATCAACATCCTCTATGACGGTGTTGCGTCCGAGATGAACCTGGCGGCTCTGAACTGCTCGGTCGTGGCGGGGATCATGAAAAAGTTCAACCCCGAGGTGAACATGGTCTCGGCCCCGGTCGTCGCCAAAGAGCGCGGCATTCAGATTTCGACCACCAATCAGGACAAGTCCGGTGCGTTCGAAGGCTATATCAAAGTGACCGTGGTGACCGAAAAGCGCGAACGCTCGATCGGGGGCACGGTCTTCAGCGACGGCAAGCCGCGTTTCATCCAGATCAAGGGTATCAATATCGAGGCCGAGGTGGGTGCGCACATGCTCTACACCACCAACGAGGACGTGCCGGGCATCATTGGTGCGCTGGGTCAGACCATGGGTGAGAATGATGTCAACATCGCCAACTTTACCCTTGGCCGGGCCGAAGCGGGCGGCGAAGCCATCGCGTTGCTTTACGTGGACGAGCCGGTTCCGGCCGAGGCCCGTGCGAAGTTGGCGGAAACCGGTCTGTTCACCCAGATCAAACCGCTGGAGTTCGACGTCGCCTAAGCAGTGTTGAATTTCTGGAACAATTCTTGCCCGCGCCTGCCAAGGCGCGGGTATTTTCTTTTCCTGACCCGCATTCCGCGCCAAAAGCCAAGTAAACGTTTACCTGAGAGTTTTTATGACATCCCCCATCTATGCCATTGGTGATATCCACGGTCAGTTAGTGATGTTGGAAAATGCGCTGCGCCTTGTCGAACGAGACGGCGGGCGGGATGCGCGGGTCGTGTTCCTGGGCGATTATGTGGATCGCGGGCCGGATAGCCGCGGGGTTCTGGACCTTTTGATCGCGGGGCAAAAGGCCGGGCGGAACTGGATATTTCTGTTGGGCAATCACGACCGGATGTTCGCCAGATTCATGCACGATGGTTCCACCGCTGAGGCCAAATTGCGGATCGGAGAACACTGGCTCCATGCGCGATTGGGCGGGACCGAGACGTTGGCGTCATACGGGGTGACGTACACCGAAGAGGAACGCGTTTACAAAATTCTCGACCGCGCAAGGGCAGCGGTACCGTTGGACCATGTCGACTTTCTGAATCGACTGGTGACGTATCATCAACAAGATGAGGTTCTGCTCGTCCATGCCGGGATTCGCCCTGGAGTGACGCTGAGCGATCAAACCGAAGAAGACCTGATTTGGATACGGCGCGAGTTTCTGGATGATCCGCGACCGCACCCGTGGCTAGTAGTCCATGGGCACACACCTGCGGAACAGGCTGAGCATCGCGGCAACCGGATCAATCTGGACGGAGGCGCCGGGATGGGTCGACCGTTGGTTCCGGCGGTGTTCGAGGGCCGGGATTGCTGGCTGCTCACCAACGATGGCCGTGTGCCGCTGATCCCTTAACCTTTGGTGAACAGGTCCTTGTAGTCTTCACGCAGGATATTCTTTTGCACCTTGCCCATCGTGTTGCGGGGCAACTCGTCCAGCACGATCAGTTTACGTGGATTTTTGAACCGGGCCAGTGAGTTCTGCACATTGGACAGTATGCCGTCGGGGTCCAGCGTCTGCCCCGGCTCGGGTACCAAAATGCCCACGGGTGTTTCGCCGAAATCCGGGTGCGGCACGCCGATCACGGCGCTTTCCAACACGCCCGGCTGGTCATCCAGAACCAGCTCGACCTCTTTGGGGTAAATGTTGTACCCGCCCGAGATGATCAAGTCCTTGCCACGCCCGACGATGTGGACATAACCATCCTCATCCAATCGCCCCAGATCGCCGGTGATGAAAAACCCGTCTTCTCGCAGCTCGGCGGCGGTTTTCTCGGGCATTTGCCAATAGCCTTGAAACACATTGGGGCCGCGCACCTCAAGCATGCCGATCTCACCCTGCGGCAGGTCTGCACCGGTTTCAGGGTCGGTCACCTTCAGTTCGACACCGGGCAAGGGAAAGCCCACCGTGCCCGGGCGACGTTCACCTCCATGGGGGTTCGAAGTGCTCATGTTGGTTTCGGTCATACCGTACCGCTCAAGGATACGGTGGCCAGTGCGCGCCTCGAACCGCTCATGGGTTTCCGCCAGCAACGGCGCCGAACCAGAGATGAATAAACGCATGTGTCGGGTCAGATCGCCCGTGAACCGCTCATCGCCCAGCAAGCGGGTGTAAAAGGTTGGAACCCCCATCATCGTCGTGGCCTGCGGCATCAGCCGCAACATGTCCTCAAGATCGAATTTAGGCAAAAAGATCATCGACCCGCCCGAGGACAGCACCACATTCGTCGCCACGAAAAGCCCGTGCGTATGAAAGATCGGCAGCGCATGCAGCAGCACGTCATCTGCCGTGAAACGCCACTCCTGCACCAGCGTTTCAGCGTTTGACAGCAGATTGGCCTGTGTCAGCATCGCGCCCTTCGATCGCCCTGTTGTGCCCGAGGTATAAAGGAATGCTGCCAGATCATCCTCGGACCGCTGGACCGGCTCAAACGCGGGCAACATCCCCAGCGCCCGTCGCATAAGGCTGCCCGAACCATCGGCGTTGAGCGTCTCTAACCGGGCATCTTGGGCGGCGGCGATGGGAGCCAGCCCCTGTTCTTTTGCGGCGTCACAGACAACCAGTTTCGCACCGCTGTTTTCGATGAAATATTGCAACTCAGCCGTGGTGTATCCGGTGTTCAGCGGCAGAAAGATCAATCCGGTCTGCACGCAGGCAGCATAGAGCGCCAGCGCCTGGGGCGATTTTTCCACCTGCACGGCCACGCGTTCACCGGGCTCAAGTTCGTATCCGCTCAGGGCATTGGCGATCTGCGCGGCCATGTCCAAGAAATCGGCGTGGGTCAGGATCTGACCATCAGGAAGATGAAGGAATGGTGTGTGTTTGCCCGCGTGAATGCCAAACAGCTGGTCGTACAGCGGGTTACCCATTTTGTCTTTCCTTTGCGCCTGCTCAATCTTGGGTGAATCTGTATCGGATTGAGCAGAGGGTAAAGAGAAATCCGGGTGCGGCTTAGAATTGCGTGGTCATGCGATACCCGGCGGCAAAGAACATCTTGGCAAAGGTGACGGGCTGACCCTGCAACCAGGTGATGCGCTCTCCGGTAAAGACCGGTTCCCCTTCGGGGACGTCCAGAAACCCGGCGATTGTTGCATCGGCACGGCTGGCCAGAAAACTCAGTTCGACATTGGTGAAGGGCAGGGTATGGATCAGCCACTCATTCGGTCCGATCTGCGAGAAATCTGCCTGCTCCACCTGCGGGACCGAGGCCGTGACAATCCAGCGATCCTCAAACTGAAACGGCGTGTTGCCGTTGAAATGCATGCAGCGCACATGCATCACGCTTTGCCCCGCAGACAGAGCCAATCGGGCGCTTAGCCATTCCGGAGCAGTCTCTAACTTGGACGATACCAGCGCATAGCGATACGTGCCGCCCATTGCCTCAACCTCGTCCCGGACCATGGGAATGGTGAACCGGGCCTGTCGCTGCGGTGCGCTCAGCACCCGGGTACCAGCCTTGCGCCGGCGTTCCAGATAGCCCTCATCCGCTAACTCCCGCAGGGCGCGGTTCACGGTTGTGCGGGTACAGGAAAACTCGACCGCAAGATCCTGTTCGTTGGGCAGCAGCGAGTCGGGCTGCCACTCGCCCGACCGAATGCGGGACAGAACGGTTTTCTTGATGTCTTTATAGCTGGTGGTGTCGCTGGATTGGGGCATGATGACCGTTCCTTTAGACCGAGGCCAACAGACCCGCAATCGCGGATCTATAGGCGGGAATGATCTGATCACGCGCAATGTGGCGGCCCTGTTTCACCGTATGGCGTCCGGCAGACCACAGATCGGTAACCAACCCATCAGGGGTGGCAAAACACAGCCCATCCAGCAATTGATCATCCGTCAATGCACAGAGCGTCGGGTGGGTCCGGTCGATTGCCATCAGATCAGCCAACTTGTCTTCGGCAATCTCGCCGGCGTCGCGTCCTAGTGCCTGCGCACCACCTTGCGCGGCACCGGTATAAAGCGCGTGCCCGACCGAGCCTTCGTCCGGTACTAGGATCGCACGTTGATGATCGCGCAGTCGTTGGGAGTATTCCAGGGTGCGCAGTTCCTCGGGCAGAGATATCCTAATATTAGAGTCTGATCCGATCCCAAATCGTCCGTTTTCTGCGACGTAGGTCGCGCCGTTGAAAATACCATCGCCCAGATTTGCCTCGGTGATCGGGCACAGCCCCGCCACAGCACCGGACTGGGCCAGCGCGCGGGTTTCGGCATCGGTCATATGGGTGGCATGGATCAGACACCACCGCGCGTTCACGTCTGCATTGTCCAACAGCCAGGCCACCGGACGCTGGCCCAACGCGGATTGTACGTCGGCGACTTCCTGAACCTGTTCGGCGATATGGATATGGACCGGACCTTTGGGTGTGTTTTGCAGCAGCTCGCGCAGGTCTGTCGGTGAAGTTGCGCGCAAGGAATGTGGCGCAACCCCCAATATAGAGTCTGTATGTGGCAGTTTATTGCGGCAATCATCCACCAATTTCAAAAACCGGTACACATCATTGCTAAACCGTAATTGCCCACCGGACAGCGGGTCCTGCGCAACGCCGCCATAGGTGTAGAGGACCGGTAAATGCGTCAAGCCGATCCCCGTCTGGTGCGCGGCATAGAAGATACGCTGGCTCAGTTCCGAGAGTTGATCATAGGGCGCACCGCCGGGTCGGTGATGGACATAATGGAATTCACCGACCGAGGCATACCCGGCCTCCTGCATCTCCATGAAAACCAGTGCGGCGATGGCTTCGATCTGGTCGGGCGTCAACCGATCCAGAAACCGATACATCAGGTTGCGCCATGTCCAGAAACTCTCGCGTCCGGCCATGCGGGTTTCCGTCATGCCCGCCATGGCTCGCTGAAAAGCGTGGCTGTGCAGGTTCGCCAAAGCGGGCAAAAGAACGTCAACGCGCGTATCATCGGGCAATGCCGACGCCTGATACTGCACCCGACTGATACGCCCATGGTCGATTTCTACTCGCACATCGTGAATCCAGTCAGAGCCTAATAAGGCTGTCTTGGCGTGAATCTGCATTTTGATTTCCGTAATGTGTAGACTTCATACTTTTACACATATACATAAAAATCAAACAAGAGGGGAGCCGAAAAGAATCGCCATGTCCAGAAAAGCGGTCTTACTCAGCGCCAGGATGGCCACGATGTCAGAAGGCGACACGCCCTATGGGCTATGTCAGGATGCAGCGATCGCCGTTGACGGGGCAAAGATTGTCTGGGTCGGCGAACATCAGGACCTGCCGCCGGAATATACCGATTGGCCGGTCGAGGATTTCGGTGAACGGCTGATCACTCCGGCGCTGATTGACGCGCATACCCATGTGGTGTTCGGCGGCAACCGCGCAGCCGAGTTCGAAATGCGGCTGAACGGCGCCTCATACGAGGACATCGCCCGTGCCGGGGGCGGTATCCTCTCCACGGTCAACGCCACGCGGTCCGCCAGCGCTAAGACGCTTTTGGCAGATGCTCTGACCCGCGTGGATGCCCTGATTGCCGAGGGTGTCAGCACCCTCGAGGTCAAGTCGGGCTACGGGCTGGATTCCGTGACCGAGTTGAAGATGCTGCGCGTTGCCCGCCGGATCGGCGAAACCCGCCCTATCCGCGTCAAAACCAGTTTTCTTGGCGCACATGCGGTGCCGCCGGATTATGCCGAATGTCCCGACGACTATATTCGCGATGTCTGCATCCCAACCCTGCGCGTCGCCTATGTCGAGGGTCTGGTGGACGCGGTGGATGGGTTCTGCGAAGGGATCGCCTTTAACCCTGCGCAAATCGCGCTGGTTTTTGATGTCGCGCAAGAGCTGGGCCTGCCGGTGAAACTGCATGCCGAGCAGTTGTCCAATCTGGGGGGCGCGCAATTGGCGGCTTCGTACGGGGCTTTGTCGGCGGATCACATCGAATACCTGGATGCCGGTGGTGTATCAGCCATGGCGAAGGCCGGAACCACGGCTGTGCTGTTGCCGGGCGCGTTCTACACCCTGCGGGAAACGCAGGTGCCGCCCGTTGATCTGCTGCGCCAGCATCATGTGCCAATGGCTTTGGCGACTGACTGCAATCCCGGCTCCTCGCCGCTGACCTCGCTGCTGCTGACCATGAACATGGGCTGCACACTGTTTCGTTTGACACCTGAAGAGGCGCTGGCTGGCACCACCCGCAACGCCGCGCGCGCGCTGGGGATCAAAGATGCGGGCAGCATCGCGCCGGGGCAGAGGGCGGATCTGGCGATCTGGAATGTCACTCACCCGGCCGAGTTGGCCTATCGCGTTGGCTTCAACCCACTGCACAAACGTCTTTTCGGAGGGATTGAATGACGTCTCTGATTTTGCAGCCCGGTCAGGTTTCTTTGGCGCAACTGGCCGAGATCTATTGGGATCAAACGGCTGTTTCGCTGGATTCTGACTGCAAGCCCGCTGTCGATGCGGCGGCGCAACGTATTCAGGCGGCGGCTCAGGGCGATGATCCCGTCTATGGCGTCAATACCGGTTTTGGGAAACTGGCCAGCCTCAAGATCGCGCCGCAGGACACCTCGACCCTGCAGCGCAACCTGATCCTCAGCCATTGTTGCGGTGTTGGTCCCGCCATACCGCGGCGGCTGACCCGGCTGATGATGACACTCAAGCTGTTGTCCTTCGGTCGCGGCGCGTCAGGCGTCCGGTGGGAGTTGATCGAGCTGTTGCAGCAGATGCTCGCCAAAGGGGTCACACCGGTGATCCCGGCACAGGGTTCGGTCGGGGCATCAGGCGACCTGGCGCCGCTGGCCCACATGACGGCGGTGATCATTGGCGCGGGAGAGGCGGAGGTGAACGGCACCGTTCTGCCGGGGGCTGAAGCACTGAAAATCGCCGGTTTAGAACCTATTCAACTGGGTCCCAAGGAAGGATTGGCCTTTATCAACGGCACGCAGTTTTCAACTGCCTTTGCCTTGGCTGGATTGTTCGAGGCTTGGCGCGCGGCGCAAAGCGCGTTGGTTGTTTCGGCCTTGTCGACCGATGCGATCATGGGGTCCACCGCACCCCTGCGGCCTGAAATTCACACTTTGCGCGGTCATCGGGGCCAGACCGAAGCCGCCAGCGCCATGCGCGCCGTGCTGGACGGGTCGGAAATTCGGGAAAGTCATCGTGAGGGCGACACCCGCGTTCAGGATCCTTATTGCATCCGCTGTCAGCCACAGGTCACGGGCGCGGCGATGGATGTTTTGCGTCAGGCCGCCGCCACGCTTGAGGTTGAGGCCAATGCAGCCACCGACAATCCGCTGGTTCTGGCCGACGGGATCGTCTCGGGCGGGAATTTCCATGCTGAACCTGTGGGGTTCGCCGCTGATATGATCGCGCTGGCCGTGTCCGAGATCGGTGCCATTGCGCAGCGTCGCATTGCCTTGATGGTGGACCCGACGCTCAGCTTTGATCTGCCGCCTTTCCTGACCCCTGATCCGGGGTTGAATTCTGGCCTGATGATTGCCGAGGTCACCACCGCCGCATTGATGAGCGAGAACAAGCACCTCGCTAATCCGTGCGTTACGGACAGCACCCCCACTTCGGCCAACCAGGAGGATCACGTGTCCATGGCGGCCCATGGTGCGCGGCGTCTGATCCGAATGGTCGAGAATTTGAACTACATTTTGGGCGTCGAACTGCTCTGCGCGGCTCAAGGGGTAGAATTTCGCGCACCACTGGTCACCAGCGGTCCTTTGCAGCGGGTCATCATTCGGCTGAGGGCTGACATTCCGGCCCTGACCGAGGATCGTTATCTGGCCCCTGAGTTGGAGGCCGCGAAACAATTGGTGGCCGGGGCGTCGATCCTACGGGCCGTTGGCACCCCAATGCCGGAGGTGGTGTGATGCAGGTGGTCAGCGTGCATCGCGGGGATGGCCCTATCGTATTGGGACAACCGCATGGCGGGACTTATGTGCCGGATGATATCGCGACTCGTTTCAATGACACCGGACGCGCGTTGGCGGACACAGATTGGCAAATAAACAGGCTCTATGAAAAGCTTTTGAGTGGCATGACGGTGGTTCAGTCGCATGTTCACCGCTATGTCATCGACGCCAATCGCGACCCAGAAGGTGTTTCGCTTTATCCGGGACAGAATACTACTACGCTGGTGCCATTGACTGATTTCGATGGGCAACCGATCTGGCGCGACGGGCAGGAACCATCAGAGGATGAGATCGGTCAGAGGCGCGAAACCTTCCATGCCCCCTATCATACCGAGCTTGCCGAAGAGTTGGAGCGCGTGCGGGCAAAGCACGGCGTGGCTGTTCTGTTCGATTGCCACTCGATCCGCAGCCGCATTCCATTTCTGTTTGATGGCATGTTGCCCGACATGAATATTGGGACGGATGGGGGTGTGACGTGTGCGCCAGAAGTAGAGTCTATTGCCTATGAGTTTGCCGCATCATCGCCCTACAGCACCGTTTTGAACGGGCGGTTCCGGGGGGGCTGGACGACCCGCCACTATGGCCGTCCGGCCGACGGTCTGCACGCCATACAGATGGAACTGGCGCAATCCACTTATCTGACGGCCGAGGCCGCCCCGTGGAGTTATGACGCAGCCAAGGCCGACCGCCTGCGTCGTTGGCTGCGCGATATTCTGGAAGCCATCCAAGACACTGCATTGGAGACGATCCCATGACCGACCCTCGCAAGAACACGCGCGATATCTATCCGCCGACGGGCACCGAGCTGAACGCCAAAAGCTGGCTGACTGAGGCTCCGCTGCGGATGCTGATGAACAACCTGCACCCGGATGTGGCTGAAAACCCGCATGAGCTCGTGGTCTATGGCGGTATCGGTCGTGCCGCGCGCACGTGGAAGGATTTCGACACTATCGTTGCCGGTTTGAAGGATTTAGAAGAGGATGAGACTCTGATCGTCCAATCCGGCAAGCCCGTGGCGATCGTCCGCACGCATAAGGATGCGCCGCGGGTGCTGATTGCCAATTCCAACCTCGTGCCCCATTGGGCGACCTGGGATCACTTCAACGAGCTCGATAAGAAGGGTCTGATGATGTACGGCCAGATGACGGCCGGTTCGTGGATCTATATCGGTACGCAGGGCATCGTTCAGGGCACGTACGAGACTTTTGCCGAGGCTGGACGTCAACATTATGGCGGCGATTTGACCGGCAAGTGGATTCTGACCGGCGGCCTGGGCGGTATGGGTGGCGCGCAACCGCTGGCTGCCGTTTTTGCCGGTGCCTGCTGCCTAGCGGTCGAGTGTAACCCGGACAGTATCGATTTCCGCCTGCGCACCAAATACCTAGATGAAAAAGCCGACACTCTGGACGAAGCGCTGGAGATGATCGATCGCTGGACCAAAGCGGGCGAGGCAAAATCCGTGGGCCTGTTGGGTAACGCGGCCGAGGTGTTCCCAGAAATCTTCAAAAGAGGGAACGAAGGCGTCCGCCCGTATCCCGATATCGTCACCGACCAGACCAGCGCCCATGATCCGATCAACGGCTACTTGCCAATTGGTTGGTCCATGGCGCAGTGGCGTGAAATGCGTGAAACAGACCCTAAAGCAGTTGAAAAGGCTGCGCGGGCGTCGATGAAACTACACGTTGCCGCGATGGTTGATTTCTGGAACGCGGGCGTGCCGACGCTGGATTACGGCAACAATATCCGACAAGTGGCGCAGGATGAGGGGTTGGAGAACGCCTTTGCCTTCCCCGGTTTCGTCCCCGCCTATATCCGCCCGCTGTTTTGCAAAGGGATTGGGCCATTCCGCTGGTGTGCGTTGTCAGGCGACCCCGAGGATATCTATAAAACCGACGCCAAGATGAAAGAGTTGTTCCCCGAGAACGAACATCTGCACCGCTGGCTCGACATGGCGCAAGAACGGATTGCGTTTCAGGGCCTGCCCGCGCGGATTTGCTGGATCGGGCTCGGCGACCGGCACCGCGCCGGGTTGGCGTTCAATGAGATGGTCGCCAATGGTGAGCTAAAAGCGCCGGTCGTGATCGGCCGAGATCACTTGGACAGTGGATCTGTCGCCAGTCCTAACCGCGAAACCGAAGCAATGTTGGACGGGTCTGACGCCGTAAGCGACTGGCCACTGCTGAATGCTCTGATCAACACCGCCAGCGGCGCGACCTGGGTCTCGCTGCATCACGGCGGCGGGGTCGGCATGGGGTTCTCTCAGCATGCAGGCGTGGTGATCTGTGCCGATGGTACTGAGGACGCTGCCAGACGGTTGGAGCGGGTGCTGTGGAACGATCCGGCCTCGGGCGTGTGGCGGCATGCGGATGCGGGGTATGACATTGCAAAGGACTGCGCCCGCGCCCATGGGCTGCGGTTGCCTGGCATTCTGGGGTAAACATATCAACTGTCTCTGGTGAATTGGCGGCCCCTGCGTTATGCGCGGGGGAGCCTGCAGGAGACCGATGATGTACGTAGCCACTTTGTTGACGAACCCGAATATGCCGAAGCTCGAGCAGGCTTTGGTCGAGTCGTTGTGCAACGCGTGGGGCGGGGGCGATCTGGTTTGGCTCAGCGAAGATGAGGCGGCACAATTCACGTTTCCCGAGCTGCCTGACAATCAGTGGGACGTTTGGGCAGAACTGCAGTTGTTAGAGGTCGACCTGATCGTGCAGCCGTTCGGGAACCGCCGCAAGCTGATGCTGCTGGCCGATATGGACAGCACCATGATCCAGCAGGAATGCATTGATGAACTGGCCGATGAGGCGGGCGTGGGCGATCGCGTCAAAGACATCACCGCACGGGCCATGAATGGTGAGCTTGATTTCGAAGGTGCGCTGATTGAACGTGTCGGCCTGCTGAAGGGCCTGGATGAGGCGGTGATCGACAAGGTTCTGAATGAACGCATTACATTGATGCCGGGCGGTAAGGAACTGGTTGCAACGATGCGTCTGAACGGGGGCTATGCGGCGCTGGTGTCGGGCGGGTTTACGGCCTTCACCGCGAGGGTGGCTGATCTGCTTGGCTTTGATGAAAACCGCGCCAATACATTGCTGGCCGAAAACGGCAAGCTGACCGGCGATGTACAGCGCCCGATTCTGGGCAAACAGGCCAAGGTGGATGCGCTGGCGCAGATTACCAAGCGGCTGGGCCTGTCTGAGTTTGACGTGATCGCCGTGGGAGATGGCGCCAATGATCTGGGTATGCTGAGCCGGGCCGGAACCGGGGTGGCGCTGCATGCCAAACCTTCCGTCGCCGCAAAATGCGATATTCGGATCAACTACGGGGATCTGACCGCGCTGCTGTACCTGCAGGGCTATTCCCGTGCCGCCTTTACCGAGGTCTGATCGCAAGGGGCTTCCCTTTATTTAACAAAAATGTTAAACAGAGGTCATGAACACGCTTCTGACCGCATTTTCGGCATTGTCCGATGCCACCCGATTCTCGATCGTCGAGCAGTTGATGCAGGACGGTGAACTGCCCGCTGGTGACCTGATCGAAGGGCGCGGCATATCCGGGGCCGCGATCTCGCGCCATCTAAAGGTGTTGCGCGCCGCCGGGCTGGTGCAGCAGCGGGTGCAGGGCAGTCAACGCATGTATTCCATCCAGCCCGAGGGGCTGCGGGCCATCGCGGAATGGACCATCTCAAAACGGCAATTCTGGGAAAGCAGCCTCGAGCGTTTGAACGATTTAATTGAAAGGGAGAATTCATGGCCGACCTGAAACTGGAACGCGCGTTTCCCACATCCCAGGAAAACCTGTTTGCCTGGATCAGCGATGGCGCAAAGCTGTTGCAGTGGTGGGGGCCCGAAGGGATGCATGTGCCCGAACATGATTTGGATTTCTCGCGGCTTGGGCCGTGGCACTCGGTCATGGTGAATGCCGAAGGGCAGCGATACAAAGTGTCCGGGCAGGTGACTCATGTCGACCCACCGAATTCAGTGGGCTTTACCTGGGCTTGGCATGACGACCAAGATCAGCGCGGTGCGGAAAGCCACGTGATGCTGACCGTTTCTGCGACAGAAAATGGTGCAAAGTTGGTTCTTGATCACCGCGAATTGGCGGATGCCGAGGTCGCGGCCAACCACAACCAGGGCTGGACCTCGTCACTGCGCAAGCTGGAAGCTCAGTTTTAAGAATTCCATTAGGGAGGAAGAAAAATGCCTCAGTTCTTGTTTGTCTATCACGGTGGTCACACCCCGTCCGACCCCGCCGAAATCGAAGCGACCATGGCCGCCTGGGGCGCATGGTTCCAGAATATGGGCGATGCGCTGGACATTCCCGGCAACCCGGTGGGCCAGTCCTATACCGTCAGCAACAGCGGCGTTGTCGACAATGGCGGTGCAAACCCGGCCTCGGGGTTCACAGTCGTCAGGGCCGACAGCATCGACGCCGCCAACGAGATGGCCAAGGGCTGCCCCATGGTCGTCAACGGATCAGGCTCGGTCGAAGTGGCAGAGATTCATCCGATCGAGATGTAATGTCTTAGCCGAGGAAACCCGACGCAGGCTTGATGATGCCGCATTCCAGCCCGCGGCGGCTGTATTGAATGGCGTTCATGAATGTGCGGGTGGCCGGGTGTTCGGCCTCCAGCACACCCAGATGGACCAGAATGGATGCGATGGCACATTCAGCGGCACGCGTGGTGCCGTCTGTGATCTTCAGTGCCACGCCCATGCGTTTTTCCGGAATGATGGCGATGAAAACGGCCTCGGCCCCAGTCTTGATTGCGGCCCGGCCCTCCATCGCGCGCATCAGTTCGGTACAGGCGCGGCTTTCTCCAGCGACCAGTTCGGGATGCTTGATCATCGCAGCGGTCAGTTGCTGCGCCGCATCGCTGGCCCGGTCCGACCGGTCGGCGGCCGAGGCAAACCACGCCATCGACCGCGCCAACCCCACCAGCGAGGTGGCAAAGTTCGGCGCTGAACAGCCGTCTATCCCATAGGCGGGGCTGGCCTCACCGGTTGTTTCTTCGATGGCTGACAGACACGCCTGCTGAACTGGGTGGTCGATTTCAAGATACTCCGGCCCGGCCCCCATATGCTGGGCCACGGTCAGGAACCCGCAATGCTTGCCCGAGCAGTTGTTGTGAATCTGGCAAGGCGTGTCATCAGCCAGAATCAACCCATCCCGCGCGGCCATATCCTGCGGCTCTTGCGGGCCGCAGCGCAGATCATGCTCGGACAGGTTCAGATGGTCCAACCAGGCGGTCACGCGGTCAGTGTGGATATGTGCGCCGCTGTGTGAAGCGCAGGCCAGTGCCAGATGCTCGCTGTTCAGCCCGTATTTCGCCGCGGCGCCTGAGGTTATCAGCGGCAGACCTTGGATCATCTTGGCCGAAGATCGTGGGTAGATAATCGCATTTGGATCACCCCAGCTTTGTACGATCTGGCCACTGTCATCGCAGATTACTGCATGGCCCAGATGCAGGCTTTCCAACAAGGGGCCGCGCCATAGTTCTGTCATTGGTACCGGCTGCGTCATCAGGCTTCTCCGTAATATGCGCAAAATTCTGCCAATCGCCCTTTCGCCTGTGGCGAAACCTGCGTTAGTGTGTGTATGTCGACAATCATCGGAATACGCAACTTACAGACGAACCGGCAGGGTGCGCAGGCTTTTCCGATGGGTATGAGGTAATAGGTCGAGCTAGGAGGCTGGACAGATGGGATCGAAACTCGTCCGTGTAATCGCGGGCCTGTGCATGGCAGGGATGGCCACAACGGCAACCGCTCAGCAGGCGTCAAGCACCAACCGCGTGGCAGCCAAAACCGATTGGAGCGTGTTCGTCGAAGACGATCCCACGGAATGCTGGAGCGTGTCTGCTCCCAAGGAAACCGTCAACACACGCGGTGGCCGTGTGGTCTCGGTCCGCCGCAGCGATATCCTGCTTTTCGTGTTCTATCGTCCCAACGCCGAGGTGAAGGGGCAGGTGACCTTTACCGGCGGCTATCCGTTCGCGGCAGGCTCGACAGTCAATCTTGAGATCGACGGAACCGAGTTCGAGCTGATCACCGAAGGCGAATGGGCCTGGCCCGCTACCGAAGGCGAAGACCTAAAGGTGGTCGCTGCGATGAAACGCGGCACCGAGGCTGTTCTGACCGCCCGGTCCGAACGTGGGACGCAGACCAAGGACACATTCTCGTTGCTGGGTTTCACGGCAGCGATCGAAGACGCCGAGAAACGCTGCACGAACTGATACGTATCTGAAGACACACGAAACCCCGTCATTTGGCGGGGTTTTCTTTTTGGTGCGTCTTGCATCTGGTTGACGCCACGTCTGCCTCCACATTTGATTCGCATCAATGCGAGTCTCTGAATTTTCTGAACTCATTAGTTCAGCTATAAAAGGAGCTTGCGAATGCTGAATAGGTCCATTGTCGCGTGTATGATGGCAGCCGCCATGTTGTTGAGCGCGTGTGAAAAAGACACCGAAACCTACCCTGTATCCGGTGAACAGTGCGGGCCAGAGGATCCGGTGAAAACTCTGGATGCGGCAGATTGTGATATCCTGCCTGCGGGCATCTGAAGAGGTTAATGAATAACATTGAATTCGGTCGCATCGGCATTGGCGGTGCGGCCCAACCGCATTTGGGGTGAGGTCCTGTGCGTGCTACTGTCGATCGGCAGGACGTCACTGACAGGAACAGAACATGCGTTACGTATTGATTACACTGTTGTTTTCCTCTGCGGCTCTGGCAGACCCCACGCTGGAATGTTCCGACGCCAGCTCTCAGGTGGAAATCGGGACCTGTGTGGGTGAGATGGAGGAGCGGGTCAACATGGCGGTCGAAGCGAGTTATGGGTTTGCCCTGCAAGCCGCCAAAGAGTTGGACGAAGTCACCGGGCGGGTTGTGGCGCAGCCCGCCTTGGAAGCTTCGCAATCAGCCTGGGCAAGCTACCGCGATGCGCAGTGCGAAGCGGTGGGCGCTTCATATGGCGGAGGGTCCGGTACTGGCATCGCCATCACCGCGTGCCGGGTCGATCTGGGGCGCGCGCGTGTGGACGAACTGCTGCGCTTTGCGAATTGATTGATACGATTCCTTTTGATCTTTGCCAGCGATCCTATATAGAGGCGCATCCCAAGCCAGAATCCGTTGAGATAGCCACATGTCGCCCAAAGCGCCGATAACTCAAGACGTCATGACCATCCCCCGCAAATTGCCCGAGGGGAAGATTAACCTTGTCGGCCTGACCCGCGACCAGTTGCGCGAGGTGCTAATCGAAAACGGCACGCCGGAAAAGCAGGCCAAGATGCGCACCGGTCAAATCTGGCAGTGGATTTATCAATGGGGTGTGCGCGACTTTGCCGAGATGACCAATCTGGCCAAAGCCTATCGCGCACAACTGGCCGAAAACTTCGTGATCGAAATCCCTGAGGTTGTAACGCGTCAGGTGTCCGAGGACGGCACCCGCAAGTACCTGTGCCGCATCGCTGGCGGGCATGAGGTTGAGGTGGTCTACATCCCCGAAGAGGATCGTGGCACGCTGTGTATTTCGTCTCAGGTCGGGTGCACGCTGACCTGTTCCTTCTGCCATACGGGCACGCAGAAACTGGTGCGTAACTTGACCGCGGCCGAGATTGTTGGTCAGGTGATGATGGCGCGCGACGATCTTGAGGAATGGCCGGTTCCAGGCGCGCCCAAGGACGAAACCCGTCTGCTGTCGAACATCGTTCTGATGGGCATGGGTGAGCCGCTGTATAATTTCGAAAACGTACGCGACGCGATGAAGATCGCCATGGACCCCGAGGGGATTTCCCTGTCGCGCCGTCGGATCACCCTGTCGACCTCGGGTGTGGTGCCTGAAATCGCGCGCACGGCTGAGGAAATCGGCTGTCTGCTGGCGATCTCGTTCCATGCCACCACCGATGAAACCCGTGACGTGTTGGTGCCGATCAACAAGCGCTGGAATATCGAGGAACTGCTGGGTGCGCTGGCCAGCTATCCGAACGTGTCGAATTCCGAACGGATCACCTTTGAATATGTGATGCTGGATGGCGTGAACGACAGAGACGAGGATGCGCATCGCCTGATCGACCATATCAAACGTCATAACATCCCGGCCAAGATCAACCTGATCCCGTTCAATGAATGGCCCGGCGCGCCGTACAAGCGCAGCTCGAACAATCGCATCCGGGCCTTTGCGAATATCATTTACCAGGCGGGATATGCCTCACCCATCCGCAAGACGCGGGGCGAGGATATAATGGCGGCCTGCGGCCAGTTGAAATCGGCCACGGAACGCGCCCGAAAATCGCGCAAACAGATCGAGGCCGAAGCCGGGGTTAAAAGCTGAGGCGTGTTATTGTCGCCAAGTGGTCGACAATAAATAAATTCTCGCCTTGCTGTTCTTTGCATGCGAAATTTGGTATGTTTTAAGCGTCGGGGCTGGATCGGCGCATGTCACTCTTGCGCACAAAGCGGTGAAAGCCGTGGTCTGGTCGTGGCGCGTTTGTTCAGGGCCGCTATCTTATTTCAAACATGATAGGCGGCGTTCAGGCGAACCTTAAAAAACAGGTAGGCCATCCATATGTTTTTACGATTTACACGTGTGTTTTCAATATTACTGACCGTGCTGTCAATTTCGGGGTTGTCCGCAACCGACGGGTTTGCGCAATCAACTGGTGAAGACGCGCATATTGCTATCGAGAATCCAGCGGATTTGTCCAAGGACGAAGCATTGCGCATCTATGAATCCCTGCAGCGGCGCATGGCGCGGGGTTATGGTGCCGCGCAGCTGGATTTGCTGCTGAACTATCAGAACTGGCCCTTGTTCAACGATGCGCCCTATATCTCGGCCACCCATGGCCAGCGGTATGTGAACAGCTATGCCAATCGTATGGCGCATAACTACGGAACGCTGGCCGAGGGGGAAAAGCTGCCCAAGGGCTCGGTTTTGGCCAAGGACAGCGTGACCGTCACGGATGAAGGCAATATCCATCCCGGCGCTTTGTTCGTAATGGAAAAGCTGGCCCAAGGCGAAAGCCCGGACACAGGTGACTGGCGTTATATCATGGTAATGCCGGACGGATCGCTGTTCGGGGACACCATGGGCGCGCGCGCAAACGCGGTCGTCTATTGCCATGATTGTCACGAGGCAGTCGCGGACCGGGACTACACCTTTTTCGTGCCCGAAGGATACATCGTCGGCAACTGATCAACTGTGTTTGAAACGGGCGGCTCCGATCACCTCGATCAGGGTCTGACGCACCGGTTCGGGCTGCGCCTCAACCGCGTTCAGCACCTCGCGCAGTTCCGCGCGCAGGCCGTGCATCTGGTCGATCAGCGAAATCATCATCGACAGCGCGTCGGGTTCCATCTCGTATTGTTCGTGCAATTCGCAGGCCAGTTCCAGACGGGCGACGTCGAGGCTGTGATAAACCAGCCCCTGATCTGTCTGTTCGGGGATGACGATCTCGGCGGCCAAGTATTCGGTCAACCGGGTCGAGGTCAGGCGGGTGACGGTTGCGATCAGCTGTTCTTCGGTCAGGGTGCGGGTCATGACGGCATTCCTTTGCGCGGATCATAGCTGTGGCTTTCGCGCCAAGTCTCCATGAATTGTTTTAGCTCGTCGTCGATCTGATCCGGCATCGAAACGGTCAGTTCGATCAACTGATCGCCACGCTCGGATGAGCCGCGTTTCTTGACCCCCTTGCCACGCAGGCGCAGGGTCTTGCCACTGCTGGTGCCCGCTGGGACACTGACATTGACACCGCCGTCGATGGTGGGTGCGGGGACCTTGCCGCCCAGAATGGCCTCATCAATTGTGATCGGCAGGGTGATGTGGATATCGTCACCCTGACGGTGGAATACCGGGTGTTTGGCCACCGAAACGGTCACAAGGGCGTCACCCGGCGGCCCCTCGCCAAAGCCCGGATCGCCCTTGCCACGCAGACGGATGGTTTGGCCGTCGGTGATGCCGGCGGGTATCTTGACCTCGATCCGGTCGCCATCGGGCAGGGTCAGTTTCTGGCTGGCCCCGAACACGGCATCCAGAAAACTGATCTGCAGGCTGTAGCCGCGATTGCGCCCCGGCGCGTGGAATTCTTGCGTACGCTGACCGTACCCACCGCGTCCGCGCATGAATTCGGCAAAAATGTCCGACATGTCATCCGGATCTGCGGCCTGTCCGCGATAGGGGTTCCCAGCGGCCTCGGCGTAGTCGCGATAGTATTGCTGTTGCGGGCGTTCCTGACCCGAGGCGTCAATCTCACCATTATCAAATTGCGCCCGCTTTTCGGGGTCTTTCAGCAAATCATAGGCGGCAGCAGCGGCCTTGAACTTGGCTTCGGCTTCGGTGTCACCGGGTTTCAGGTCCGGGTGGCATTCCTTGGCGATACGCCGATAGGCCTTTTTGATCTCGGCGGCGCTGGCGTCTTTGGCGACACCAAGGGCGGAATAGGGATCGTCGCTCATCTCACTTCTCGCGGGTCGGGCTGAACAGGATGGGTTTTATCATGCGTTTTCAACGACCCAAAAGGAAGAGGCTTTTGAAACCGCTCGCAAATCCCCGCAGGTCTGTTAACATATGCATGTTTCGAATTGTTTTCTGACGGAGACGCCCATGACGCGCAGAATCAAATCCGCCTTGGCCCTGTTGGCCGGCAATGCCATCGGCTTGCTACTGGCCACGCTGCTGCTGTCGGGATTTGCCATCAAGCCGATCTCGTTCATCGTTGTGGTGATCGTCTTTACCCTGGTGCAGGTGGTGGCCGAGCCGCTGATCCTGAAGCTGGGCGAGAAAAAAGCGCCCGCGCTGAAAGGCGGCATCGCGCTGATTGTGACCTTTGTGGGCCTGCTGATAACCGATCTGGTCACCGCCGGGCTTACGGTTGGGGGTATCTCGAACCTGTTGGCGGCCACGCTTCTGGTCTGGTTGGGGGCGTTGATCGCCAGCATTGTGCTGCCGATCTACGTGTTCACCGAACTGCGTGAGCCCAAGAAGAAATCATAGCGCGTTCAGGCTGGTTTCAATCGCCTGCCACAGTTCCTCGATCGGTTCACAGCCGACAGATAACCGAATGAAGGCGGGGTCGACATCGTCGCCCCAGCGCGCGCGGCGCTCGGCTGAACTGTGGACGCCACCGAAGGATGTCGCCGGGCGCAACATCGGGCAGGCGTTGATAAAGGTTTCGGCCTTTTCTTCCGAATCCAAAGTGATCGACAACAGGAACCCGAACCGTGCCGTCTGTGCCGTGGCCAGCGCATGCGATGGGTCGCTCGGCAGGCCGGGATAGCGGATTTGCCGGACCGCCGGGTGGACGGCCAACCGTTTGGCCAACACGTGAGCCGAGGAACACATACGGTCAAAGCGCACATCCAGCGTTTCCAGCCCTCGATGCAACAGCCACGCCTCATGCGGGCCGGGGATCGCACCAGAAACGCGGCGCCATTCTCCTACCCGTTCCATAATCTGCGCTTTGCGGCTAGCCACATGACCCATCAACAGGTCGGAATGCCCGCCCATGGCTTTCGTATCCGAGGCCACAACCACGTCGATGCCCATATCCAGCGGGCGCTGGCCCAGCGGGGTCAGGGTTGTGTTGTCGGCAATCGTGATCCCGTCCGCTGCACGTACAGCAGCGGCGATGGCAGGCAGGTCCAGCATGTCCAGCCCGGGGTTCGAGGGGCTCTCGACAAAGACCACATCGAAGGCGTCAAACCCGCCCTCTGTAAAGGTGGTCGTCGGGCGTTCGGTGACCGTTACACCCAGCCCGGACAGGAACCGGTCAGCCAGTACCCGCGTGACGTAATACCCATCGGATGGGATCAGCAGGTGCGACCCGGCCTTCAGGGTTGCAAACAATGCAGCTGAAATTGCCCCCATGCCAGACGGAAAAGTCAAGCAGGGCGCACCTTCAAGATGGGCCAGCACATGCTCCAGATGCGCCCAAGTGGGGTTGTCGACGCGGCCATAGGTGGGCAGGCCGTCCGTCACGCCCGGCAGGTGATACATACTGCTTTGGGTCAGCGGCAGGGTTACCGGGTCACCCGCGTTCAGCGCATTGCCGCGCAGGTGCAGCATCTCTCCGGTCTTCGGGGCCATGATTCAGCGCCCCGGAATTTCGTCACGGGGCGGGGCGGGTTCCCAATTCTCGATGATCTCGACCGCCTCTTGCGCGGTGTCGACGAAACGGAACAGGTCCAGATCTTCGTCCGAGATGGTACCCGCATCGGCCAGCGCCTCCCAGTTGATGACCTTTTCCCAGAATTCGCGGCCAAACAGCAGGAAGGGCACGCGTTCCATCCGGCCGGTCTGGATCAGGGTCAGGGATTCAAACAGCTCATCCATCGTTCCAAACCCACCGGGAAAGATGGTGATGGCGCGGGCGCGCATCAGGAAATGCATCTTGCGGATGGCGAAATAGTGGAAGTTGAAGCTGAGCTCGGGGGTCACGTATTCGTTCGGTGCCTGTTCATGCGGCAGCACGATGTTCAGGCCGATGGAACAGCCGCCCGCATCCTGTGCGCCACGGTTGCCGGCCTCCATCACGCCGGGGCCACCGCCGGTAACGATGACGTTCTCGCGGCAGCCGGTTTCATTGGATTTCTCGGTCATCAGCCGGGCAAATTCGCGGGCCTCGTCATAGTACTCTGACAGGTTGGCCAGCGTCTGAGTCCGGGCGGTGTGTTTCTGCGACGGCTCGGGAATACGCGCACCGCCGAACATGACGATGGTTGAGGTGATCTCGCGCTCGGTCATGAGCATCTCGGGCTTCAGCAGTTCCAGTTGCAGGCGCACCGGACGCAGTTCATCGCGGCACAGGAAATCGTCATCGGCAAAGGCAAGGCGATACGCGGGTGAGCGTGTTTGCGGCGTGTCCGGCACCTCGCTTGCGGTTGAGCGGTCGGTCTGCGCGTCGCGGAAAGGGCTGAGGCGGTCTTCTCTCATGGATTAATGTTCCCTGCTTGCGTGTTCATAAAACAGCTATAGGGTTCGCGGGCAGAGTGCCAGTCACGGAAGAACAAGAATGAATTGGAAGAGTGAAATATTGGCGGCCGCCGACCGGATCAACGGCTATGCGCAGGTGACGCCGGTGATGGAAAGCCGGGCCTTGGGGTTGGGTTACCCGGTTGAGATGAAGCTGGAACACCTGCAGCATACCGGCAGTTTCAAGGCGCGCGGGGCGTTCAATACATTGCTGAGCCAGGATGTGCCCAAGGCGGGTATCGTTGCAGCGTCTGGCGGCAATCATGGTGCGGCGGCGGCCTTTGCAGCGCGCGCATTGGGGTATCCGGCAAAGATTTTCGTGCCTGAAATGGCGGGGCCGTCCAAGATCGCGCTGATCGAACGAACCGGTGCGGATCTGAGCGTGGTGCCGGGCGAATATGCCAACGCGCTGACCGGGGCACAGGCGCATGAGGGCGCAACAGGCGCGATGCAGATCCATGCCTATGACGCGCCCGCAACCGTAGCCGGGCAGGGCACCTGTTTCGCCGAGTGGGCGGCGCAGGGCCTTCAGGCCGATACGGTTTTGATTGCCGTCGGCGGCGGTGGCTTGATCGCTGGGGCGTTGAGCTGGTTGCAGGGCGCGCGCAAGGTTGTGGCGGTCGAGCCCGAAACCTCATGCGCGTTGAACGCGGCCCTTCAGGCCGGAGAGCCTGTGGATGTTACCGTTTCGGGTATTGCCGCCAACGCGCTGGGCGCGCGGCGGATCGGGTCGATCTGTTTCGGGTTGGCGCAGGGGCTGACATCGGTTCTGGTCAATGACGAGGCCATCGCCGAAGCCCAGCAGATTCTGTGGCGCGCGCATCGGATTCTGGTGGAACCAGCGGGCGCGACCGCATTGGCTGCGCTGCTGTCTGGTGCCTATCAGCCGGAACCCAATGAGCGTGTGGCGGTGCTGGTTTGCGGTGGGAACCTCTCGCCAGATCCGCTGAACGGCTGAACCCGCAGCAATCAGCCGCAAAGCGCGCGTTCTGCGTCGCATTGCGGCCAGTCCCCTGCTTGCGTATAGGCAACACCAACGTGAACAGATTCTGCAGGGAGCCGCCAAATGTCCAACGCGCAACTGGAAGCCGCTATCGAAGCCGCCTGGGAGGCACGCGATACCATCACCCCCGCCACCTCTGGCGAACAACGCGAGGCGATCGAAGATACGCTGAACGCGCTGGACAGCGGTTCGCTGCGTGTTGCCGAAAAGCTGGACAGCGGCGACTGGCACGTAAACCAGTGGGCCAAAAAGGCGGTTCTGCTGGGCTTCCGTATCAAGGACATGGAGATTCAGTCGGGCGGTCCGCAGGCCGGTGGCTGGTGGGATAAGGTGGACAGCAAGTTCGCGGGTTGGGGTGAGGATCAGTGGCGCACCGCCGGATTCCGCGCCGTGCCGAACTGCGTGGTTCGCAAGTCCGCCTATGTCGCGCCGGGTGTGGTGCTGATGCCGTCTTTCGTGAACCTGGGCGCTTATGTCGACGAGGGCACCATGGTTGACACCTGGGCCACCGTGGGGTCCTGCGCACAGATCGGCAAGAACGTACACCTGTCGGGCGGCG
Organism: Ruegeria sp. ANG10; assembly: GCF_040705255.1. Classification (NCBI taxonomy): domain Bacteria; kingdom Pseudomonadati; phylum Pseudomonadota; class Alphaproteobacteria; order Rhodobacterales; family Roseobacteraceae; genus Ruegeria; species Ruegeria sp. ANG10. The sequence goes on along the minus strand of NZ_JBFCVU010000009.1, from coordinate 165,408 downwards.
TTGGCATCGGTGGCGTATTGGAACCGATGCAGGCCGGCCCCACCATCATCGAAGACAACTGCTTTATCGGCGCGCGCTCTGAGGTGGTCGAGGGCTGCATCGTGCGCGAAGGCTCGGTTCTGGGCATGGGTGTGTTCATCGGCAAATCGACTAAAATCGTCGACCGCGAAACCGGCGAGGTCACATATGGCGAAGTGCCGCCCTATTCGGTGGTTGTTGCCGGGTCAATGCCGTCGAAGAACAATATCAGCCTTTACTGCGCGGTGATCGTGAAACGAGTGGATGAAAAGACCCGCTCGAAAACCGGCATCAATGAATTGTTGCGGGACTGATAGGTCAGAATAATGGAAATGCCCGAACAACGTTCGGGCATTTCAACTGTTTTAAGTTCGGTCATTGAGCGATCTGAGTTTTGGGCTGCACAAGCTGTGATCTCGTTGCTTGGCCAACACCAGATAAGCTCAGTTAGCGATCTTCGCCCGGACGGTCGACTGCGCTGCCGCCTTCTTCGCCGCTAGAGTAGCTACCGCCGTCGGAACCACCGTCGTCTTCGCTGCCGTCGGAACCACCGTCGTCTTCGCCGCCACCGGAGCTGTCGCCTTCATCATCGCCACCGGAGCTGTCGCCTTCATCGCCGCCGCCGGAGCTGTCGCCTTCATCGCCGCCGCCGGAGCTGTCGCCTTCATCGCCGCCGCCGGAGCTGTCGCCTTCATCGCCGCCGCCGGAGCTGTCGCCTTCATCGCCGCCGCCGGAGCTGTCGCCTTCATCGCCGCCGCCGGAGCTGTCGCCTTCATCGCCGCCGCCGGAGCTGTCGCCTTCATCGCCGCCGCCGGAGCTGTCGCCTTCATCGCCGCCGCCGGAGCTGTCGCCTTCATCGCCGCCGCCGGAGCTGTCGCCTTCATCGCCGCCGCCGGAGCTATCGCCTTCGTCGCCGCCACCGGAGCTGTCGCCTTCGTCGCCACCACCGGAGTCGCCGCCTTCTTCACCGCCACCGGAATCGCCGCCCTCTTCACCGCCGCCGGAACCGCCGCCTTCTTCGCCACCGTCACTGGCTTCAGCTTGCACAGAGTTGGTGGAAGCGATTGTCACAACAAAAGCTGCAGGAGCGAGAGCCAGAACGGACACGCTTGCCGCGGTTGTTAGGAGTTTAGACAAAGTACTCATTGAACTTTCCTTTGTTAAAAAATTGCGATCAATAGTGTGGGGTATTCTAAATTTCGCGTGCCATACCTCGTATCGACCCAAAGGTGCGGTGCTGCCGTAAGCTAATTTCCGCGCAAATAAACTTAATTTATCGGCGAAATTGCACCGATTTCAACTATGCAGAATCTCAATAATTTTTCTGTCAATCCTGTGGAGAAATTTTTGCAGTCACTGTGTGTCAATTTTGCATGAAGGCGGAAGCCTGTTGGCTTTGATGTAAGGTCCTCTCTTCCCTGCAAGTCGAATCAGGCCCTGCTGCCGGATCGCTCTATGAGTTGACCATGTCTTGTTCCGCCCGTAAGGCAGGCGCTATGGAAAAGCAAAAGAAACCCTCGCGTCAGCAAGTCTATACCTTGCTTGTACAAATCGGTCGCAAGGATGGCGATGGCTTGCCCGAAGGCGCGACCGGTGCGGCGCTGATGTGTTTCGCCAGCGGCGTGGATGAGGCCGAAGCCGTGCGCGAGACCGTGGCGATCCTGAAACAGGCAGACACCGCGCCGCTGGACGTCACCGGCTATGGCACATTGGCCGAGCGAGAAGCACAGGGCCATGACATTGACGCCGACGAGCGCGCGCTGATGCAGCGGGCATTGGATGAAAACGCGGTCATAGTCGCGCAGATGACGCCGTTTTTCGGCGATGAGGAGCAGGGTTAGTTTCGAACCCCGAACCATTTCCGGTAAATCTCGTCATAGGTGCCGTCTTCACGCAGCGACAGCAGCGCCTGATTGACGTCCTCGACCAGGGGTGATCCCGTCGGGAAGGCAATCCCATAATTCTCTCGCAAGAACACCCCGCCGGTCACCGATGCGATCCGTCGCCCTTCGTGCGAGGCATAGTAAGACAGGATCGGCGCATCAAATACAACCGCGTCCAGCTCTTTGTCTTGGAAGGCGGTCAGCATCTCATCCAGACCGGAATATCCGGTAAACTCGATCTCGCGCCGGTTCAGGAAATTGGCGGCGGTTGAGTTCGAAATCGTGCCCACCTGTTTGCCATACAGATCGTTGACCGAATTCACGTTGCCGCTGATCGCATCCACCGTCATGACCGAGGTGATGCGCGCGGTAAAAACCGACACGATGAACAGGGATGACACCACGAGAACGACGCCCAGCACACGGCCAAACGGGGTGCGCGGCATGCGTTCTTCGAAACCGCCATTGACCACCAGGTTCAGTGCCCACCAGAAGGATGGGAACCAAGCCTCATTCAATTTGCGGTCGAAATAGGGCTGCGAGCGGCGCTCGAACCCCCACATCAGCATGCCGCCGCCCAACAGGATGGCAAAGGCCAGGCCAATGGCGATGAACAATTCGGTCGACAGCAAAGCATGCAGCAGCGATGGCCGGCGCGCGGCCTCGGACGGGACCATGATCTGCAAACCGGCCTCAAAGATCGGCTGACTGAAATCCATCTGTGTTTCGCGCGCCGCAGTGATCGAGATATTGGCGATGGCCAAATCGGCGGTGCCGTCCTGCACCGCGCCCAGCATGTCGCTGAACGCCTCGACCCGGTTGACCGAATAGTCCCAATCCAGCGACTGGGCCAGCGCCGCCAGCAGATCCATGGAAAAACCGGTCTGTGCCCCGTCTTCGACATAGGAAAACGGAGGGCGGGTCACGGTGGTGACGTCCAGAGTCTGCGCCTGGGCTTGTTGTGCAAGCGTGGCGAAGGTCAGGCAGATCAGTGCGAATAGGGCGCGTATCATTGTCAGTTTACCTGTTTGGCGCGGCTCTAACGCAATTTTGAAGGGCGCAGCAAGGTGGTCGCGGGGTCAAGGCCCGTGTTTTATTGGGGTATCGGCGCGATACAAACAGAAAAAAGCCCGTGGAAACGGGCGTGCGGGGGTTGGCAATTGGCCCAATTCGTTGAATCTGTGCGCGAACCAGCGCACGAATGAAGCAAAGAGGTCCCACCATGACAGATCCGGTAGAATTGACGGCGGACCTAATCCGTTGCCCATCGGTCACACCCGAAGAAGGCGGCGCGCTAGTGTTATTGGAAAAGCTTTTGTCGGATGCGGGATTCGATTGCACACGGGTTGATCGTGGTGGCGTCAGCAACCTGTTTGCCCGCTGGGGTGAAAAGGGCCATGCGCGCACTTTTGGATTCAACGGTCATACCGATGTTGTTCCGGTCGGGGACGAGGCCGCCTGGACCATGCCACCTTTCGGCGCGGAAATTCGCGATGGGGTGATGTACGGGCGGGGGACAACCGACATGAAATCCGGCGTGGCGGCCTTTGCGGCAGCGGCGGTGGATTTCGTGCAGGACACGCCACCGGACGGAGCCGTCATTCTGGCCATCACCGGGGATGAAGAAGGTGACGCCGTGGACGGCACGACCGCGTTGTTGGATCATATGGACCGCGCCGATGAATGGATGTCGGTCTGTCTGGTCGGCGAGCCGACCTGCCCGAACACGATGGGTGAGATGATGAAGATCGGGCGTCGCGGTTCGATGACGGCGTGGTTCACGGTGACCGGCGTGCAGGGACATTCCGCCTATCCGCATCGCGCCAAGAACCCGCTGCCTGCGATGGCGCGGCTGATGCACGATTTGGCCAGTCATGAGCTGGATCAGGGTACAGACCATTTTGATGCATCGACACTGGCGGTTGTGAATATCGACACCGGGAACACAGCGACAAACGTGATCCCGGCGCAATGCCGTGGGGCAGTGAATATCCGGTTCAACGATCTGCATTCGGGTACAAGCCTAAGCGACTGGTTGCAGGCCGAGGCGCAGCGTGTGGCTAAGGCCAATGACGTCGAGGTCGATATCAAGATCAAAATCTCAGGCGAAAGCTTTCTGACCCCGCCCGGCCCGCTCTCGGATCTGGTTGCGCAAGCGGTCGAGGCGGAAACGGGCGTGCGGCCTCAGATGTCGACAACGGGTGGCACTTCGGATGCGCGTTTTGTGAAAAACCACTGTCCGGTGGTCGAATTCGGTTTGGTCGGCCGTACGATGCATCAGGTGGATGAATGTGTCGAGGTGGCGCAGATCGACCAACTCAAGGCTATCTACACGCGCATCCTGCGGGATTATTTCGCCTGATCCATGCAGCGTACTTTGGTTATCATGGTCAAGGAACCACACCCGGGGCGGGTCAAGACCCGTCTGGGGCGCGATATCGGAATGGTCGGCGCGGCCTGGTGGTTTCGGCACCAGACCCGGTCGCTAATCCGGCGACTGCGCGATCCGCGCTGGCAGATCGTGTTGGCGGTCTCCCCAGACCGCGAGGGGCTGACCAGCCGTATCTGGCCGGTTGATCTGGCCCGCGCACCGCAAGCAGGAGGTGATCTTGGTCGCCGCATGGGGCGGATGCTGCGGGGAATGCCGAAAGGAGCTGTCTGTCTGATCGGCGCGGATATTCCCGGCATCACGCGGGGGCATATTGCGCGGGCGTTCAAGGCGCTGGGCTCGGCGCAAATGGTGTTCGGACCTGCACCGGATGGGGGGTATTGGCTGGTCGGTGCGCAACGCTATGGGGCTTTGCCCACGACCCTGTTTCGCGATGTCCGCTGGTCGACGGAACACGCGCTGGCCGACACGCTTGCTTCAATCCCCGGAACGCGGGTGGCCTTTCTGGATCATCTGCGTGACGTGGACACCGTTGCCGATCTGAAACCCTGATCTTTTTAGTCATGACGCCGTCGCATCCACGTGATACGCCGGACTTATGACTCGCATACCTACCAAGCAAGAGGTCCTCGACTGGATCTCGGCGAACCCCACCCTCACTTCGAAACGCGATATCGCCAAAGCCTTTGGCATCAAGGGTGCAGATCGGATTGATCTGAAGCGTATCCTCAAAGAGCTTGAGGCCGAAGGGCATCTGGAAAAGCGCAAGCGCAGCTATCGTGACCCGGACCGGTTGCCGCCGGTCAGCGTGTTGCAGGTAAAGGCTCCGAATGCCGATGGCGACCTGTTCGCGCGCCCGCTGGAATGGCATGGTGAAGGCGTTGAACCCATCGTTCTGATCGTTGCGCGTGCCAGTGATCCGGCGCTGGGCGAGGGTGACCGCATTCTGGCTCGCCTGACGGTGGTGCATGAAGAAGACCACAATTACGAAGCCCGCCTGATCCGGCGTATCGGAACCAATCCGCGCAGGATCGTCGGTATCTTCCGCAAAAGCGCCGAAGGTGGACGGATCGTGCCCATCGACAAGGCCGGCTCGACCGAATGGCTGGTGCATGACGGTGCGGTGCTGGGCGCCAAGGATGGCGAACTGGTCGAGGCCGAACAGGCAGGCCCGAAGAACCGCATGGGCTTGCCCCGCGCGCGTATCGTCGAACGGCTGGGTGACCCGTCGGCGCCCAAGGCCGTCTCGCTGATCGCGATCCACCAGCACGGTATCCCCGACGATTTCCCCGATAAGGTAATAGCCGAGGCTGACAAGGCCAAACCCGTCGGCCTAAAAGGGCGTGAAGACCTGCGGGACATGCCGCTGCTGACCATCGACCCCTCGGATGCGCGGGACCATGACGACGCCTGCTATGCGCATGCCGACGACGACCCGAAAAACCCCGGCGGCCACGTGATCTGGGTCGCCATCGCGGATGTCGCTACCTATGTGCAGCCAGGCACCGCGCTGGATCGCGAAGCGCGCAAGCGCGGCAATTCCAGCTATTTCCCGGATCGTGTGGTGCCGATGTTGCCGGATCGGTTGTCTGGTGATCTGTGTTCCTTGCACGAAGGCGTTCCGCGCGCCTGCATCGCCGTGCGGATGCAGATCGACGCTGACGGCAACAAGATCGGACACCAGTTTGTGCGGGGCCTGATGCGCTCTGCCGCCTCGCTGCATTATGCCGAGGTGCAGGAGGCCATCGACGGCAACCCGAATGACCGCACGGGGCCTTTGCTGGAACCTGTTCTGAAACCGCTCTACGCGGCATATGCGGCCCTGAAGAAGGCGCGCGCCGAACGGCAACCGCTGGAGCTGGACTTGCCGGAACGCAAGATCGTCCTCAGCGATGAGGGAGAAGTGACCAGCGTGGCGTTTCGCGACCGGTTGGATGCGCATAAGTTGATCGAGGAGTTCATGATCCTCGCCAATGTCGCCGCCGCCGAGACCCTGATTGCAAAGCGCCGCCCGCTGCTGTTCCGCGTGCATGAAGAGCCGGCACCGGAGAAACTGGAAAGCCTACGGGAAACGGCACAAGCGGCCGGCCTCAACTTGGCCAAGGGGCAGGTGTTGCAGACCCGACACCTGAATGCGCTTTTGAACGCCGCCGCTGGGACCGAGGATGCCGAGTTGATCAACCTCAGCACGCTGCGGTCTATGGCGCAGGCGTATTACAACCCCGAAAACTTCGGTCATTTTGGTCTGGCGCTGCGGAACTATGCGCATTTCACCTCGCCCATCCGGCGCTATGCCGACCTGATCGTGCATCGGGCACTGATCACGGCCCATGGCTGGGGTGACGACGGGCTGACCGAGGATGAAATTGCCCGGCTGGACGAGACCGCCACGCATATCTCGGACACCGAGCGACGTTCGATGATGGCCGAGCGCGACACGACAGACCGCTACCTGGCGGCTTATCTCAGCGAACGGGTGGGCAATGAATTCACCGGTCGCATCAGCGGTATTGCCCGGTTCGGGGCTTTTGTGAAGATGGACGAAACCGGCGCGGATGGTCTGGTGCCTGTCCGATCGCTGGGGCGCGAGTTTTTCCACTTTGATCGTGAGGCCGGGACGTTGATGGGATCAGACACCGGGCTGATCATCGCCATCGGGCAGCGTGTCACGGTACGCCTTGCAGCAGCGACGCCTGTGACCGGTGGTCTGGAACTGGAATTGCTGTCCATCGACGATCAGGCCCTGCCTCGTGGCCGTGGTCCGAAAGGGCGGCCAACCCGACGCAAAGCGGTCAGCGCCAAGCGCAAGAAAGACAAGATTAAACGCAAGGTCGAGCGCAAACGCCGTCAGAGGTGATAGGTCAGCGCCCGCGCAATCAGCCAGCCATGGCGCGTCGGGTCGATCTGCGCGGGATCGTCAAATAACACGGCCCTGTTGCCATCCAGCCGATCCTCGCTGGGAAAGGCTGAGGTAAAATCGCCCATCAACCGGCTTTGGCAATGCACAAACAGCGCAAATCGCGCGGCCTTATGCGTGCCGATCCGGATTGTTGAACCCTTCGGTGCCAGATAGGCGGGCTGACCCCAGCGCAGCGATTCCTGCAAAGGCTGCGCGCCGGGCAAGGACGCGGCGGTGTCAAAGATCAGGTCACGCAGGGCAAGCGCTCCGGCACGAGCATCACTTGGCAGCGCGTCAAACGCGGCGGCGATTTTGGGATCGTCAAATGGTGTCATCCCAGCAGCTTATTCGGTTTGGCCGAGCGCGTCAGGCATTTTGATCTGAGCGCTTTGTGAATTCCTCACTTTGCGCTATTCTGAGGGCGAGCAGTAATCAGGAATTTCGGAATGCGTAAATGCGTAAGTGGCATCATAGCCGCTGCATTATGGGCATCCATTGTGCAGGCGGAATCCAACAATTCAGCGGATGGGTCACAGACCTTTCAGCTGGCCTCGGCTGATATGACCGTGTCTCTCCGACCGGTCGTGCGGCCTTCAGCTAAGGAGTATCGGGTGTCAACCGAAGGAAACGCGCGGTTCCAGGCGTGGCTGGGGGCGTTCCGCGAACGGGCAGAACAACAGGGCATCTCAGCCGCGACACTGAACCGGGCGCTGGCGGGCCTGAGCTATGACAAGAAGATCATCGAACGGGATCGCAATCAGGCCGAGTTTTCAAAACCGATCTGGGAGTATCTGGATGCAGCCGTCTCGGACACGCGGATCAGCAACGGCCGCGCCGGGCTGGAACGCCATCACGCGACCCTGACCCGGATCGAGGCGCAATTTGGCGTCGAGAAAGAGGTTGTGACGGCGATCTGGGGGCTCGAGACCTCGTTCGGGACGTTTAGGGGCAGTGATCAGACCATCCGCTCTCTGGCAACTCTGGCTTTTGATGCGCGGCGGGCGCAGTTCTTTGAAACTCAATTGATTGCGGCCTTACGGATTGTTCAGGCCGGGGATGTCAGTGCCGGGAATATGGTCGGCAGTTGGGCGGGCGCGATGGGTCATACGCAGTTCATGCCGACCTCATACTTGGATCACGCGGTGGATTTCGACGGGGACGGGCGGCGCGATATCTGGTCCGAAGACCCGACCGATGCGCTGGCCTCTGCCGCCGCCTATCTGGCGCGGCATGGCTGGACAAAGGGTCAGCCTTGGGGTGTCGAAGTGCGCTTACCCGGAGGGTTCGACTATGCCTTGGCCAAGCGCGACCACACATTGATGCCCTCTGACTGGGCCGCGCGCGGGGTGGTTGGGCGCGATGGTAAACCGGTGCCGGACCACGGAGAGGCCGCCATTCTATTGCCGGCCGGAGGGCAGGGCGTGGCGCTGATGATCTTCGATAATTTCGGAGTGATCGAGAAATACAACGGTGCCGACGCCTATGTGATCGGGATAGGCCACCTGTCAGACCGTCTGGCCGGTCACGCACCGTTTCAAGCCAACTGGCCGCGCGGAGATCGGGTGCTGAGTTTCACCGAAAAAAAGGAACTGCAATCCCGCCTGACCGAAGCTGGCTTTGATACGCAGGGCATCGACGGGCGCACCGGACCAAACACGACCGACGCTGTCCGCGCGTATCAGTTGGCGCAGGGGCTGCTCCCGGATGGATATGCGAGTTTGAAGCTATTAGAACGGTTGCGGTGATACTGAACGGGTCCTGTATAGTGTTTATGTGCGTGGTGCGGACATTCTCTCAGTTTTCGGCTTTATGGCATGAGCAACCTCCCGACTACCGGCACTCACTACGATAGACGGGAGGTGGACCCAGCAGTTTAGCGGGTCGCGACGCCAGTAGAGGTAATAAAAAACCGGATCGCATTCATATATTTGAATCCAAGATGTATAAAATCAAGTTTTTTATCGCGAGACAATTTTTATATTCCCGCGCGATGCGGTTGCAATGCTCCTGTGCTGAGCTTTGCTTAGCGCTGAAAACTGCTAGCAAGCCTGACAGAGGCTGGGACTGATACACAGGGTACAGACACAGGCGAACCGAGCCAAACACGACCGGCGTCGTGCGAACGTACCAACTGTGCCGAAGTTTTTGCCGGATGGTTTCACCAGCTTGAATATGCAAGCGCGGCTTCAAACACTAACGTCGATGAGGTGCCTTAGTCTGAATCTTATGGTCTCGGCCGCCAGTTTGTTGTGACTACCCGCCACGTATATTGCCGGTAGCTTCATCAATCCCAAGTGTGCCTCAAATGATGAGGCCGCACTATGACCGAAGACACACCACAACCAGCGCAGTACTATGACAAACACGACATCTGGACGTTGGATCCAACGTCCACGGACAAAGAGGTCCATGATGTCTTTGCTGCAGAAGTCGCCAAACTTGTTCAGTTGCTGGATGAAAACGAGCCACTCATGTCGCGGGATTTTTACGCACGACTTTTTGTGTCACTATTGGGGTTGTCCCGAGTTTTGGGAGAGTACGATGATAGCTGGAGCCGGAGTGGCTTTTCTCCGGACGAAATTTAGCTCTGTCACATTTAACCTCATGAGGCAGAGCAACACTCGGATCTTCAAAACTAAGGGCGGTTGTTAAGCCAACCGCCCCTTGCGTTTCGTAGTTACTCTGAACGCCGACCTATGCCGCCACCTTCATCAGTCCCTGCGCGATGATTTCGGCATGTGCCTCATCCAGCGACTTGTAAATCCGCACGAACATCTCGTCGATATCCGCAGGGGTCAGGATCAGCGGCGGTGAGATGATCATCCGGTCGCCCACATGGCGCATGATCAGGTTGTTGGCAAAGCAGCAGTCGCGGCAAATATAGCCGACCGTGCCGGGGTCCGAAGCAAACTTGGCGCGGCTGGCCTTGTCCGGTGTCAGCGCGATCGAGGCCATCATGCCGACGATTTTGGCCTCACCGACCAGCGGGTGATCGGCCAGCGCCTCCCATTTCTTTTTCAGATAGGGCGCGGCCACGTCGCGGACGTGTTCGACGATCTTCTCCTCTTCGAGGATGCGCAGGTTTTCCAGCGCAACGGCCGCCGCGACCGGGTGACCGGAATAGGTGTACCCGTGGTTGAACTCGGTGCCGCCGATGACTTTGGCGATCTCATCACTGACGATCGACCCGCCGATAGGCGCATAGCCCGAACTGAGCCCCTTGGCGATGGTCATGATATCTGGCCGAATGCCCACAGTTTCCGAGCCGAACCAGTTTCCGGTGCGGCCGAACCCGCAAATCACCTCATCCGCGATCAGCAGGATATCGTATTTGTCGCAGATCCGCTGAACCTCGGGCCAGTAGCTGTCGGGCGCCACGATTACGCCGCCCGCACCCTGCACGGGTTCGGCGATAAAGGCGGCGACGCGATCTTCGCCCAGCTCCAGAATGGCGTCTTCAAGCTCGCGCGCACGGGCAAGCCCGAATTCCTCGGGAGCCATGGTGCCACCTTCGGCCCACCAATTCGGTTGGTTGATGTGATGGATGTTGGGGATCGGGATGCCGCCTTGCGCGTGCATCCCTGCCATGCCACCCAGCGATGCGGACCCTACGGATGACCCGTGATAGGCATTGTGGCGGCTGATGATGATATTTTTATCGGGTTGGCCTTTCTCGGCCCAATAGGTGCGCACCAGGCGGATGTTGGTGTCATTCGCCTCGGATCCGCCACCGGCAAAGAAGACGTGATTCAGATCGCCCGGCGCCAGTTCTGCCAGCTTCGCGGCAAGCGCGATGACAGGCACATGGGTCGTCTTGAAGAACGTGTTGTAATACGGCAGCTCACGCATCTGGCGGGCGGCGGCATCGGCCAGCTCATCGCGGCCATAGCCGATATTGACGCACCACAGACCGGCCATGGCGTCCAGAATCTCTTCGCCTTCACTGTCGGTCAGATAGACCCCATTGGCACGGGTAATAACGCGCGCACCTTCCTGACCTAGCGAACCATTGGCCGAGAACGGGTGCATGTGGTGGGCAGCATCCAGCGCCTGCAATTCAGCGGTGGGCATGTGATTGGTGATGGTGGACATCCGGACATCTCCTGCAAAAGCGGTTGGCATTTACAATATGATCAAATTTTTTCCTGTCAATCGAATCGCCGATTTCTAGCCGTCGGTCAGGGCGTCGGCCATCAGTTCCATCCCCTGTTCGATATCCTGAGCCGTGGCTTTTGCTGCCATTTTCGCATCTTTTGAGCGCAGCGCGGTGATAATGTCCTTATGCCGGTCCGGCAGGCTCTGCGTGCCGAAACGGCCACAGACCACACGCAGAGATGGCCCGAATCTCAGCCAGAGCCGCTCGGTCAGATCAAGCAGAATTGGGGCGTCAGCGTAGGAATAGAGGGTTTCGTGAAACGTGTGGTTCAGATGCAGATAACCGCTGACGTCGCCATCCGCGATTGTGCGGTCAAGCCGCTGATCGATCCGTTCAAGATTATCGATATCCGCGCTGTTCATATTCGCAGCTGCGCGGCTTGAAAGCTCTGATTCTATTGAAATTCTGGCAAATATCATCTGTTCAACATCTCCCGCCGACAACAGCGGTACGCTGACCCTGCGGTTGCCCTGAAACACCAGCGCGCCATCCGAGATCAAGCGGCGAATCGCCTCACGCACGGGGGTCATTCCCACCCCCAGCGAATCAGTCAGCCCCTGTATCGTGACGGGCTGTCCCGGCACCAAGTCACCGAACATGATCTGCGCTTTGAGGGTTTGATAGACCTGTTCGTGCGCGGGTCGTTTTTCGGTCTCTACCTTCGCGCTGGATGCCTTATTTTTGATCAAATCCAATTGGTTTGCCCCGTTTCCAGTGATGATGTCTTGCCAGGTTTCATGCCTCGTGAAACCATACGCGGGATCGGGGGAAAACGCAAAACTTGATCAAATCCAAAAAAACGGGATTATACCCGTACACTTTCAGGGAGAAGAAAATGACAATCAAAACGCTGACCATGACAGCGGTCATCGCGCTGGGGACTTCGGCGGCCTTTGCCGAAGAAGTGCGCGTATACAACTGGTCCGACTATATCGACGAGGAACTGCTGAAGAAATTCGAAGAAGAAACCGGCCTGACGCTGATCTATGATGTGTTCGACAGCAATGAGGTTCTGGAAACCAAGATGCTGGCCGGGGGGTCGGGGTATGACGTTGTGGTGCCGTCCGGAACATTCCTTCAACGCCAGATTCAGGCTGGTGCATTTCAGGAGTTGGATTCGTCCAAACTGTCTAACACTGGAAATCTGTGGGACGTGATTCAGGAACGCACTGCGGGTTATGATCCCAAAAATGCGTATTCGATAAACTACATGTGGGGCACCACTGGGATCGGCGTAAATGTCGACAAAGTCAAAGAAGCGCTGGGTGATGACGTTGCCCTCAATAGCATGGATCTGGTGCTGAAGCCTGAGAACATGGAAAAGCTGGCCTCATGTGGTGTGCACTTTCTGGACGCGCCGGCCGAGATGATACCAATGACTTTGCAGTACATAGGCGAAGATCCTGATAGCCACGATCCTGACGTTATCAAGAAAGTCGAAGAGGTTCTGACTAGCGTCCGCCCTCACATCCAAAAGTTCCATAGTTCGGAATACATCAACGCATTGGCCAATGGGGATATATGCGTAGCCGTCGGCTGGTCGGGCGATATTCTTCAGGCACGCGATCGCGCAGCAGAGGCGGACAATGGTGTCAACATTGAATACCACCCATTCGCCGAAGGCTCACTGATGTGGTTCGACCAGATGGCAATTCCGGCGGATGCTCCGAACCCGGAAGGTGCACACAAGTTCCTGGATTTCATTCTGGATGCAAATAACATGGCCGCTGCATCGAACTACGTTTACTATGCCAACGGCAACAAGGCGTCTCAGGAGTTTCTTGCTGAAGACGTGATTGGTGATCCGGCGATCTATCCTGATGATGCTACCATGCAGAATCTCTACATCACGACGCCATACCCTTCGAAAACACAACGGGTGGTGACCCGTCTGTGGACCAAGATCAAATCGGGCACCTGACCGTTTATCTGTACAGGGCGGATTGGTCCGCCCTGTGCCATTTCCCAGATTGATGCACGGGGGCCGTTTTGAACTCTGACGTCTTTGAGCCGTGGAATGATCCACAGGCGAAACCTTTGATCCAGTTCCGGAATGTCACCAAACGGTTTGGTGAATTCACGGCCATCGACAACCTGTCTCTGGATATCTTCGAGAAAGAATTCTTTGCCTTGCTGGGGCCTTCGGGCTGCGGCAAGACCACCATGATGCGGATGCTGGCGGGATTCGAAACCCCGACCGAAGGGCACATCATGCTGGGCGGGCAGGACATCGACCCGATCCCACCGAACAAGCGGGCGGTGAACATGATGTTCCAGTCCTATGCCCTGTTCCCGCATCTCAGTATCTGGGAAAATATTGCCTTCGGCCTGCGCCGGGACAACATGCCCAAGCATGACCTGGAAGAGCGCGTCGAGGAGATGCTGCGCCTGACCCGGTTGGAACAATTCGCCCGCCGCAAGCCGCATCAGATCTCGGGCGGGCAACGACAGCGCGTGGCGCTGGCGCGGTCGCTGGCCAAGGCGCCAAAGCTGTTGTTGTTGGACGAACCGCTGGGCGCGCTGGACAAGAAACTGCGGCAGGACACGCAGTTTGAACTGATGGATATTCAGGAAAAGACCGGCACCACCTTTGTGATCGTGACCCATGACCAAGAAGAGGCGATGACCGTCGCCAGCCGTGTCGCCGTGATGGATCAGGGCAGGCTGATGCAGGTGGAAACACCGGACCGCATCTATGAAAACCCGAACTCGGTCTATGTTGCGGATTTTATTGGGGATGTGAACATCATCGAGGGCCGGGCGTCGGCCAACGGCGAAGACACTTATCAGATCGATTGGGCCGACGGGCAGGGGCCGTTGACGGCAACTTCGGCCAATGGGTTTTCAAGCGGCCAGGCCTGCCATCTGGCGATCCGGCCCGAAAAAGTGACGATCTCGGCGGATCGCCCGGCAGATGCGATCAACGCAGTGCAGGGCAAGGTTCATGACATCGCCTATCTGGGCAACCTGTCCACCTATTATGTCGAGCTTGCAAACGGCACGATCATCAAGGCGCAGACGGCCAATACCCGCCGTATCTCGCGTCGGTCCTTCACTTGGGAAGACCCGGTCTGGCTGTCCTGGACAGCAACGGCCGCGGTTTTGCTGGCCAGCTGATGCGTCGCGCCTTTCTGATTGCCGTTCCCTATGTCTGGTTGCTGGCGCTGTTTCTGGTGCCGTTCTTCATCGTTCTGAAGATCTCGTTGTCGGACACCGAACTGGCCATTCCGCCCTACACGCCAACGCTGGACCTGTCGCAGGGCTGGGCCGGGATCAAAGAGTTCTTCAGCCAACTGGATTTCGAAAACTTCGTCTGGCTGACCGAGGATGACCTGTATTGGAAAGCCTACCTTTCCAGCGTCAAGATCGCGGTGATCTCGACCTTTCTGACGCTTTTGGTGGGCTACCCGATTGCTTATGGCATGGCTCGTGCGCCGGTCGAATGGCGGCCGACGCTGATGATGCTGGTGATCTTGCCGTTCTGGACCTCTTTCCTGATCCGCGTTTATGCGTGGATGGGGATTTTGTCGAACGAAGGCTATCTCAACCAACTGCTATTGTGGTTGGGTATCATCTCGACCCCGCTGACCATTCTGAACACGCAATGGGCGGTCTATATCGGCATCGTCTACACGTATCTGCCGTTCATGATCTTGCCGGTTTATTCGTCACTGGAGCGTATGGACGGGTCCCTGATCGAAGCGGCCGAGGATCTGGGCTGCTCGCGTCTACAGGCCTTTTGGCTGGTGACTGTTCCGCTGTCCCGGCCGGGCATCATCGCGGGGTGTTTCCTGGTGATGATCCCGGTGATTGGTGAGTTCGTCATCCCGTCACTGCTAGGCGGCTCGGGCACATTGATGATCGGCAAGGTGCTATGGGAAGAGTTCTTCTCGAACCGCGACTGGCCGGTGGCCAGCGCCGTGGCGGTGGTTCTGCTGCTGATCCTTGTGATCCCGATTGTGCTGTTCCAGCGCAACCAGCAAAAACAGACGGAGGCCGAGCAATGAACAGGCTAAGCTGGTTCAACGCGGTGTCCCTGACGCTGGGATTTGCGTTCCTCTATATCCCGATGATCATCCTGATCATCTTCAGCTTCAATGAAAGCAAGCTGGTGACGGTGTGGGCCGGGTTCTCGACCAAATGGTATGGCGAGGTTTTCCAGAACCAGCAGCTTCTGGATGCCGCCTGGGTGACAGTGCGCGTTGCCGTATTCTCGTCGACAATTGCAACCATTCTGGGCACTGCCGCGGCCTATGTTCTGGTGCGGGGTGGGCGGTTCTTTGGCCGCACCCTATTCTCTGGCATGATCTATGCGCCGCTGGTCATGCCTGAGGTCATCACAGGCCTGTCACTGTTGTTGCTGTTCATCGGTATCGGATTGGATCGAGGCATCCTGACCATCGTTCTGGCTCATACGACTTTTTCGATGTGCTTCGTTTCGGTTGTAGTCTCCTCGCGCCTTGTGACTTTCGATCAGTCGCTGGAAGAAGCTGCGCTGGATTTGGGCTGTTCACCGGCGCAAGCGTTTCGTTTGGTGACTCTGCCGATTATTGCACCTGCGGTGATTTCAGGTTGGTTGTTGGCCTTCACCCTGTCGCTGGATGATCTGGTGATCGCCTCATTTACCTCAGGACCGTCAGCGACGACCTTACCGATGCGGATATTCTCAGCCGTTCGATTGGGCGTCAGCCCCGAGATCAACGCCTTGTCGACAATCATGATCGCGATAGTGACGGTGGGTGTTATCACCGCATCGCTGGTCACAAAACGTGCGATGGTGCGGCAAAAGCGGGATGAAATGGCTGCTGCGCGGACCGAATGAAGCGGCTGTTTCCGGATTACACCTATGGGCCCGGCCCTCGGACCAACTGCTGGTGGGACGAAACGATTGCCAGCCCCGATTGGCCGGTCCTTAGCGGTGAACGGAAGGTGGACGTTGCCATTGTTGGTGGCGGGTTCACCGGGCTGTCAGCGGCGCTGCATCTGGCAAGCGCGGGTGTTTCGGTTGCGGTGCTTGAGGCCCGGACACCCGGTTGGGGCGCCTCGGGGCGCAATGGCGGCTTTTGCTGTCTGGGTGGATCAAAGCTGAGCCACAGTGCAATGGCCCGCCAATTCGGTGAGGCCGCCGCGCGCAGTTATGATCAAGCTGAAATAGACGCGGTTCACCTTGTTGCGGATCTGTTGAAAACCCACGCTATCGATGCGGATGTGCATTCACGGGGGGAAACCCAACTTGCCCACACCCCCCGGGCGATGGAAAAACTGCGCAAATGGGCCGATGAGGGGGGAACATTGCACACCCCTGATGATCTGCCCGGGCTTGGGTTTGGCGGTCGGTTTTATGGCGGGTACACCAACCCGGTCGGGTTTGCGTTGAACCCCAGAAAATACCTGTTCGGTTTAGCGCGTAAGGCCCAGACGTTGGGTGCCAAGCTGTTTCACAGTAGTACGGTGCGGACAATTCGGAAGACGCAATCTGGCTTTGACTTTGAGGCAGCCTCGGGTCGGATCAGCGCCGAAAATGTGCTGATCTGCACCAATGGTTACTCAAGCGAGGACGTGCCGCCCTGGCTGGCAGGCCGGTATATGCCCGTCCAATCCACGGTTCTGGTGACGCGCCCCTTGTCCGACGCTGACTTGCAAGCTCAGGGTTGGACTTCTGACCAGATGTCTTACGATACCCGCCATTTGCTGCATTACTTTCGCCTGATGCCCGACCGACGGTTTTTGTTCGGAATGCGCGGCGGGTTGCGCGCGTCTCCGCAGGCTGAGGCTTCCATTCGCCGGAAGGCCGTGAACGATTTCAGGCAGATGTTCCCGCAATGGGCGTCGGTCGATGTCACTCATATGTGGTCCGGTATGGTCTGCCTGTCGCGAGGGTTAACGCCGTTTGTGGGTCCCGTGACGGATCAACCGGGCATGTTCGCTGGGTTTGCCTATCACGGTAACGGGGTGGCGATGGGTACCTATTGCGGACGGGCGCTGGCCCGGATGGTTTTGCAGCAAGAGACCGGGCTACCTGAACCCATAACACGTGTCCCGGCGCGGTTTCCGCTGGGACGCTGGCGGCGCGCATTGATGCCGCCGGCCTATGCCATGATGGGGCTATTGGACTTATGACCGCTCTAGCACCGCGCGTTCCAGCTCCAACCCCGTGGCATAATCCGGTGACCCGTTTTCGATCCGCCACAAGCAATAAGCGGCCATTCGCCAGGCATACCAACGACGCAGCGATTTGAACCGGGTCACGATGTCTGCGCGTCTGTACGAGGACAGAAACTGATATTCTTCCACAGGTGTCAAAGCTGACCCCCGGTACAGGTGCTGCATGGCGGGCGACACAAACAGTGCAATGTCTTCGCACGGATCGCCCTGCGCCGGGCATTGCCAGTCGATCAGGGTCAGCCCGGATGGCGCAACCAGAATGTTCCCCGCGACCGGGTCGCCGTGAATCAGGCAAGTCTGTTGGGTCGGTTGTACCTGTTCGTCAGGTTTTAGCTGTTCCAATTGGTGCCGCATGGCCGAGGTGCACCCGTCAAGGATGCTCTGCCCGTGTCGCGCCAGATCCGCACTGCCATTGCATCCGCGAGGCGCAGGAACCGACACATCCAGCCCATGTAGTTGGCCGAGCAATAGAGCAACGTCGGTCGTGTCCTCACGCCAGGGCGTACCTGGCGCGTGATCGTAAAACACCCATCGACCGTATTGATGCTGACCCGCCGCGCGCAGGCGGGGGACAAATCCGGTCGGCTCCAACGCGGTCAGGCATTGCGCTTCCAACTCGGCATCGTTGCGAAACAACGGGTTGCGCAACCCCGTCCGGTACAGTTTCAAAACCTTGCCGCCGTTCTCTTCTAGCACTTTCCAGACCTGATTGGTCCGTCCGCCATACAGGGTCTGAAACTGTGCATCAGGTGCGATCAGCCCCCGGTGACGCAGGTCATCAACAAGATCCAAAGGGGGGAGTGTCGAGGCAGGCAGTGGGATCACCGATAAAAACGAGTCGCAGGTTGCACTGGTTTGGCCTGTCCCGCCCTGCAGATCAAGTTCCGGTTCGGACCCCGGTCACCATCCCTGCGGGAACCACCTGCCCGCTTTCCAGCGTCAGCACGACCGCATCCTCGCCAACCTGTGCCTCGACCACCTGACTGTAGGTTGAGACCGGCTGGACCGAAAGCAACTCTTCCCCGTCATAGCTTTCCAGCGTGGCTGAATAGCTGCCCGTTGGCAAAGGGCTGCCATCGCTTGCTGTCCCGGCCCAGTCAAACTCGGTCTGGGTCACCGGTACGGAAATTCTTTCGATCTCGGTGCCGTCGCTGTCCCGGATCACCATCACCGCACTGTCTGCCGCCGGTTCAGCCTGCGCGGACAGGGTCACAGGTTCGCCATCAAAGTGGAACGCCGCGGTGGTCTGGACATCCATACCGACCCAATTCGCAAGATCCTCTAACTTTATACCTCCCAGAGACAGTGCCAGTTCGGACAACAGCTCATTGCTCTGAACCTGTTGTTCGACCATCGAAAATTGCGCCAATTGCGAGGCGTACTCGGTCGAATCCATCGGTTCAAGCGGGTCCTGATTTTGTGCCTGGGTCGTCATCAGCAACAGGAAAGTGTCGAAATCCGACGCAATCGAGGTTGCCTGTGATTGTGACGCAGATTGGGCCTGGGTGTTGGCTTGTGTCGTCGATTGGGTTGGGGTGATCATGCTCAAAGCCTCATGTCGATCCGGCCGTCGGGGCCTAGTTTCGGAACGGTGGGGCCCGCCTCGGTGACAGGCTCGTCCTGCGTTTCCGCAAACCGGGTGCCGTCGCCCGAGTCAGGCCCATCCTGCTGTGCGTCTGCTGACGTGCCCAGATCAATGGACAGGTCGCCCAGCCCAAAGTTCTGGAATTCGGCCTCCAGCACCGAAAGATGACGGCGCATCATATCCAGAGTTTCCGGGCGTTCCGCCGAGATTGTCATGTGCAGGCCATCCTCGCGGCCATTCAAGACAATCGAAACGCGTCCCAGTTCTTCGGGGTTTAGCGCGACCTCAATTGTGCCGGGCTGTCCACGCGCGGAAACAACGGTTGCCATTTGATTGGCAACCGCGCGTGCCGTTTCAGCGCGCGCCGTTGTTGTCATGGTCTGTGTTATAGGTGCCGAATCGCGGGCAGAGGACAACGTCGGGGTTTCTCTAATGGTCGATATCTCTTCGATTTCGGGAAAGGTCTGAACCTCGGTCTGCGTGTTGGTTTGATCCGTGGCCAAAAGCTGCATTTGTACAAGTGTTGGCGCCCGATCAGGCACCACCGGTTGCGATTGCGCCACCTGTGGCGTCGCGGGGCCACTTGGCCCGCCCAGGTCGGGTCGGATGATGGGTGAATGATCTAACATCTCTTTCGGGAGCATGTTCGGTGTTACCAACCCGGCGGGAAAGCTTGGCGAACTGGTGGTGGCCTGGGGCGTTCTTCTTGGCGAAACTGTTCCGAAAAGCATGGCTTGAACGGCTGGGGATACCGCGCGCTCAGCAGGGCCCGTCGCGGGTTCCAACCTGTCGGCTTTTTGAGGGGGCAGGTGCGTCTCGTCTACCGTTTCAGTCTCCGCCTCAACAGTCGATGACGTCACGGTCGGATTTTCAACCAAGGTCTTGGCGACCAGAGCCTGAACAGCTTCCGGCACAGCCGCGCGCAGTTCGGCAGGCGGCTGATCCTCGGGCGCAACGGTGAAATCCTTGATTTCAACGTCTGCAGCGATGTCGTCCACCTCTGACGCCGTGTCTGGGTCCTGAACCAAAAGGTCGGTGAGATCGGGCTCGGCTGACTGGGGATCGGCCTCTTGATCCATGACTATTTGAAAGGACGCGGCCCCTTTGGACGCAAGAGGTTCTTGCGGTGTTGCATCGGGTTTCGCAGCGGTGCCCGACGAAGACAACAGTGCTGAAAGTGGGTTGGGCATTTTGCTCCGACTCCGTTTGTGTGAACGGAAATCTGCCCGCAGGAGGTTACGTTTATTTTAACCGCTTTCGCCTTTGATCAAGAAAGTTCGATGCAAATTTCGGAGAAAGTGATGAAGATTTCCACAACGCTTCCCACCGCGCAACCGTCCACCACGGCCGAGAAATTGCAGGCTGCGGCGGTCGAGTTGGAGGCCGCGTTTCTGGCTGAAATGCTCAAATCTTCTGGGTTGGGCAAGGCCAGCGAATCTTTTGGAGGCGGTGCGGGCGAAGATCAGTTTTCGTCCTTCCTCGTGCAACATCAGGCGCGTGCGTTGGCCGCATCCGGCGGCATTGGCCTGTCCGAAATTTTGTTCCAGTCCATGATGGAGAAAACCGATGCCGACCAAATCTGAAACCGACCTGATCCGATCCCTTGAGGAAGTGCTGGATCTTGAGCGAACCGCGCTTGTCGACGGGGATCTGGACCGGCTGAGCCATATGGCACCGGAAAAGGAAAAGCTGATCGGCGCGATCAATGAACTGCAGGTTTTTGACAGCGCCGAATTGATTCGCCTGCAGCAGAAAGTCGAGCGGAACCAGGCGCTGTTGAACAGTGCCGCCGAAGGGATTCGGGCCGTTGCCAGCCGCATGGCCGAATTGCGGCGCGTTCGGCAGGAGTTCAGCACTTACGGAGCGGACGGGCAGCGCAGCGGATACGCCGTGCGTCGCAATGCGAAACTGGAAAAACGGGCATAGGAGCGGGTTTGATTCAAATCCGAATTTTCTGAGTGAGGGGCTTTAGCATTCCGTTAGGGGATCAGGGGCAAAGGTGGCCGGGCATCTGAAAAACAGGTGGCGCGAACAGCCCGACGGCGGATCGCACTGATCAGAAAGACGTCAAAGCCCGTACGTGGTGCGGGGTAAGCATGGGCGCAAAGGGCCCGAACGGAAAAGGAAGAAAGCTATGTCCAGCATTCTGACAAACAATGGCGCAATGGTGGCGCTGCAAACCCTGAAATCGGTCAACAAGAACCTGGAAATGACCCAGAACGCGATCTCGACCGGTAAGGACGTCGCGACCGCCAAGGACAACTCGGCCGTCTGGGCAATCTCCAAAGTCATGGAGTCGGACGTACAGGGCTTCAACGCGATCAAAGACAGCCTGGCGCTGGGTGAATCGACGGTTGCGGTCGCGCGGAACGCATCGGAAACGGTGACTGATCTGCTGACCCAGATGAAAGAGAAGATCGTCGCCGCGCAGGAAGACAACGTTGACCGCGACAAAATCAATACGGATGTGTCCGCTTTGCGAGACCAGATCGCTTCGGTGGTTGGTGCGGCCCAGTTTAACGGGCTTAACCTTGTGGATGGTTCGGCAGGAACGGCTTCAATCCTGTCTTCGCTGGATCGCGATAGCACTGGTGCCGTCACGTCGTCGTCGATTTCGGTTGCCAGCCAGGACCTGTCAACTGGCGGCTACACTGCCAAAGCCGTACTTGCCGGTTCTGACAACACAGCCACCGACAACGACGCTGCCGGTTTCACTATGGACAAGGACAGTGGCACTGGAACGATTGTAATTGATAGCTCCACTGACAACTTTGCTGTGGGTGACAAAATCTCAATCAACGTGGGTGATCAATCTGTCTCTTACACGGTTCAGGATTCTGACCTTGATCCATCTGGAACCTATGACGCTGCGAACACCGATGCCAACGTCGCAATTGGCCTGAAAAACCAAATCGACGCTTTGGGTGTCCAAGGGTTGTCGATCGACTATGACCCAAGCGCAGAAGGCACTCTGTCTTTTGTGACTGGTACGGGCGCTGATGCTGCAGATCGGGACGTGTCCGTTTCGGCGCAGTTCACAAACGCAGGTTCCGGCGGGCTCGGTGCATTGAGCTCGATTGACGTTTCGACTGCTGGCGGTGCATCGGCTGCGTTGGGCACCATTGAGACGCTGATCGACACGTCGATTGACGCGGCGGCGGCCTTTGGTTCGGCGCAGGGTCGTATCGAAACACAGCAGGATTTCGTGTCCAAGCTGACCGACTCGTTCAAATCCGGCATCGGGTCGATGGTTGACGCCGATATGGAAGAGACCTCGGCCCGCCTGCAGGCCCTGCAGGTACAGCAGCAGCTGGCCACCCAATCGCTGTCGATCGCCAACCAGGCACCGCAGTCGATCCTGTCGCTGTTCCGTTAATTTCCAGAACCTGGTCGGGGCGCCCAGACGCGCCCCGTTTCTGACCGCCAAAAGACGGCCCATTGGAAGGATTTCAAGTGACACCGCAAACTCTTGCACAACGTGCCTACGCGCAGACCGCCGCCCCGACACGCACCCCGCGCGATACCGAGTACGAGGCGATTTCGAAGATCACGCATCGGCTCAAGGCCGCCGCAGCCCGACGCAAAACCGATTTCGGGGGCTTCGTTCACGCGCTGCACGAAAATCGTCGCTTGTGGACCGTTCTGGCAACCGGGGTGTCAGACTCCGACAACGCGCTGCCCAATGAACTGCGTGCGCGGATCTTCTACCTGGCAGAATTTACCGAGCAACACAGCAGTCAGGTTCTGGGCAACAAGGCGACCGTTGAGCCGCTGCTTGAGATCAATATGGCCGTCCTGCGTGGCCTGCGTCAGATGGGTGCTACCTGATGGGGGGGCTGGTTCTAAAATTGGCACCGAAAGAGAGGGTGCTGATCAATGGCGTGGTTGTCGAAAACGGAGATCGCCGCAGCCGCTTTTCAATCATGACGCCTGATGCAAATGTTCTGCGATTGCGCGATGCCATTCACCCGGATGAGGTGACTACCCCGGTGCGGCGAGTGTGTTATGCCGCCCAGCTTGTATTGTCCGGCGATATGGAACCCGAGCGAGCGCGGCAACAGCTTTTGCGGCGGGTTGAGGAGCTGAGCCAGGTCTTCACAGACGCCGACAGTCGTCGTGTACTGTCCGAAGCTACTGAGGCTTTGCTGGCCGAACAGTATTACAAATGCCTGAAATCCCTGCGGGCACTGCTGCCGCGTGAAGAACGGTTGATGGCGTATCAGCAATGACATTCCGGCCTGTCATCCCCTCTGACGGTATTGTCGGCTGGCGGTTTTTGCAGCGTACCTATGATACGCAGCTCGAGAGCTTTTCGGCCTCGCCAGTCAATGAACGAGAGACGGAGTACTTTCTGGACAATATCGGCAAGGTGCAGACGGCCGAGGATTTGGTTTCGGACCGGCGATTGCTGCAAGTGGCGCTGGGCGCCTTCCGGCTAGAGGATGACATCAACAATCGCTATTTCATCCAGAAAATCCTGTCCGATGGAACAAGCGCCGATGATGCATTGTCCAACCGTTTGGCCGACAAGCGGTATCGGGAATTTTCCGAAGCCTTCGGCCTGGGTCCGGGCGAGGTGCGCAAAACGGGTTTGACCACCTTTATGGAAGCAATCGCGCAGGACAACGTCTTGTCTCGGTTCGAAATCGCGGTCGGTGAGAGCGATGAGACGATGCGCATATCGCTTTATACACAACATACCTTGGCGGATCTGGCCGCGCAGGACAGCAGTTCGGACACAAAGTGGTTCGACCTGATGGGGCAACCGCCGTTGCGCAGCATGATGGAGACAGCGTTAGGGCTGCCATCAAGTTTCGCGCAGTTGGATATCGACAGGCAACTGGAGGTTTTCAAGGACAGGTTGTCGGGTCTCACTGGATCAGACGATCTGGCCCAGTTCACCAACGAGGCGTCGGTAGCCCGGCTGACGGACCAATATCTTGCACGCAGCCAGATCGCCCAGCTGCAAAACACGATTTCTCCTGCTCAAACGGCGCTGATATTGCTGGGGGCGTAGCCCAGACCCGGCACAGGTAACAAGGTGAATGCTCAGGCGTTCAACACGGCATCCGCCGATGTTCTAAGTGCAAAAGACGTCACTGGCTGGGACACATTGTGCAGTTTGACCTCGCCCAATGACAAAGCATCCGCGCATGCAGGTTGAATATCGGCCGAGACGACAATCCGCTGCCCGATCGTTTTGCTGTATTCCCCAAGCCGGGCCGCGATATTTGCGGCCTGTCCGATGACGGTGAAATCCAACCGTTCGCGTGATCCAACATTGCCATATGTGACGCGACCGTAGGCAACACCGATCGAACAGTCACAATGGATGTCAGAACCAGACTGGCGCAGCTCACCCAGTTTTTCGACGATTCTAACGGCCGAGTGCTGCGCGTTTCTACGCGCGACCATAGAATCTTCCCCCTCGGGAAAGACTGCCAGCACAGCGTCGCCGATGAACTTCAATACTTCGCCGCCATTGTCATGCACGATATCGGACACGGTTTCAAAAAAGTCGTTCAGCACGTTGATATAGGCGGTACGGCCAAGCTGCTCTTCCAGGCTGGTCGAATTGCGCAGGTCGCAGAACATGATCGCCGCATCAATCTCATCCCCGTCGCCTCGCCGGATTTCACCGCCCAGCACCCGCGCGCCCGAGCGTTTGCCGACATAAGTCTCAAGCAAGACCTGCGCGTTCTCGCGCTGCATGAAAACTTCGTAAAAGCGGGCAATGACTGACGAACACTCGAACACAAGCCCAAGGTTTTCCGTGGTGAACCCGTCAGGATGATCACAGGTCAGGGTCAGGACATTTGTCCGCCCGTCCGAAAACGGCAATGGCATGGCGACATAGTCGGTAGCGCCCTTCGCCCGCAGGTCCTCCATAATCGGGAAGCTGTTTTGAGGGTTTTCATCGTTCAACCGCTGGCGCACGCCGCCCAGACCGTTCGAAACGTGACGCAGGGGGCTGTTGATATAGGCCGGGTGATCGTGGATTTCATACGTCGGCACGTTGGTCGAAATCTCGGCCTCGCCCTTTTCCCAGATATAATGCTTGCCCGCGATCAGCGGATGCAAAGACCAGGCCAGAATGCTGAGCCGTTGAATGGCGATGCCGTGTTCCAGCATCTTTTCGGCCAATGCCTTGGTGAAGGCTTCCGGCGTGCTGAGGTTGGATGCACCACGCATCAGCCAATCAATCAGAGGGCCGCTGATGCTGCCATCCTCAGTTTCGCGCAGGTGGTTTTCGCCCAACTCGACCTGTGTGTAAGCCGAGGGCATAAAGCCGACATAGCCCTGAATGGCAGCACTTTCAGGTAGGGCTTCTTCATAGGCCCAGACAGAGTTGGTCAGCCGTTGCCCATCCAGAATGACGTCGTGATAGGTCGCGGTCCCTTTGAAGGGGCAAAACGTCTGCAATTCGGTTTCGGCGCCAAGATCCACACAGACATCCGCGCGCGGGACGTAAATTGTGGCCGGCAGCCGCGTTTCATACATGACTTTTGCGTCGGTGCTTTCGGCCAGCAGCGTGTCATCCCTATAGATCGCGATCCGACCCTTCAATGGTTCGACCGATATCCCATAGCCATTGGTCGACGGTGTGGTGTGGACGTTCATCATCAGCCTCCGTGACTCGCTAGGTAATAGGATGGGTCTTTGATCGAAGCATTCCAAGGGGTGTGACGGGCATTTATCACACACATTATGCGCGACTATGCGAGGTCAGACCATCTGAATCACATCTTTTTCGATCGACAGCATATAGCCTTTTTTGGCGATATTCTTGACTAACAACTCGCTGACCATCTGATTGCCCAGCGCATCACGCAGCCGTTTGATCCGTGTGGCGCCAGCGGCCTCGTCACAATCGGCGGTGTCTTTGCCCGAGATCATCGATTCGATCTGGACGCCGGACAGGACCTCATCGTCCAGCCGGGATTCGGCCAGAACTGACAAGGTTTCCATCGCCGCCGGAGTCAGTTTGAAATCCATATTGTTCAGATAGACGGTGTTTTCCTCGCGGCTGATCAGCAGCGAAGTGACCTGAATGCCGGTGCGTTCGATCTGTGCCATCCGCCGGTTTAACAGCACCAGCATCACCAGAAACACCAGCGCCGTGATCAACATGGCGGTGGCGAAAACCAACAACACGAAAATCACCATGCGATAGCTGGATAGGGTATCGGCAAAGGCGGTGCCTGATTGCGCCAATACCTCAAGCAGGCGAATCTCGGTTTGCGAGGTCAGATCGCTTTCGATGAACAACCGTTCGACCCGGGCGTTGAAGGCATTCGCATCGGGCAGGGTCCAGAATAAAAAGATGGCCGCTGTTACCAGAATCACCACGATCGCCGCGATGCCCGCGCCGACCAGTCTGACACCGGATCGGCGGGCCTCAGTAACGGAGATAGAATTTTCCGGCATTGGCCTTCCTTTTATCCAACCCTTCGGGCCCGAACACGGACATGACGTTCAGCAGGGTCCAGCCCGACCCCTTGAGGCGTTGGGCGACTTCTTTTTTAGCCTGCCCCTTGCCGCAGGCCGAAACCTGCATGACGCCATAGTGTAAGCGCAGCGGATTGTCCCGCTTGGCCTTGTAGTCGGCATAGCAATCGGCCGCTGAAGCGGTGGTGCCAAGCGATATCAGGGCCAACAGGACCAGAGAAGAGAGGATCTGTTTCATAGGCCGCATCCTGCGCATGTGTTGGCACGATATTCAATAACCTAAGGGGTTTCGCGGGCCTGATATCGGATAACGCCGGCCCGTTATTGCCTGTCTGAACGAGGCGCGTCCAGTGTCGGGTCATCAGCACACGGCCCGCCATCGGGTCACCTCAAGACTACTGAAGGACAAGCACCATGCATAAGAAATTTATTGCCCTGATCGTGGCCTCGGCAGTTGCCATCACTGGCATTTCGGCGTCTCAGGCGCGGGCTGCGGATGTTCAGGATATTCTTGGCGGGCTTGCAGCCATTGCGCTGATTGGCGCCGCTGTGAAGCATTTCGACGACAAGAGCAAAAAGAACAACGTGACGCACAACTACAATCACATATATAAGGCGCCCCAGAAACACGTACACACCCGGCCAAAGCACAGGCCGCATCACGTACGCCCGCTGCCTCCGCGTGTTGCGCGTTACAGCCTGCCGCAACGATGCTTGCGCACGTTCAAAGGGTATTCGCCCAATCAACGACTGTTGGGCCAGACCTGTCTGGGCAAGCATTACAAATACAGCAATAGCCTGCCCAACCAGTGCAAGGTCAGGTTCTGGAATGGCAAAAAGGTCAAGCGGGCCTATCACCCCGGTTGCCTGCACCAGAAAGGATACCGCGTAGGTTACAAGTAACGGTTTTCGAGCAGGAGCGGGGCCACAGAAGCACCGTGCGGGAGAGGGTGGCGCAAGCTGCTCTCTCCTTTTTTTCTTGCGGTGGGTGGCAAAACGCGATTTTCCGGGGGTATGACGACTCCGGATTATGAAATTGAGAAAGCAGCAACGGTGCGCGGATATCTGCGGATTGCGGGTGTCGACGAAGTAGGGCGCGGACCGCTGGCCGGACCGGTGGTTGCTGCGGCCGTGATTCTGAACCCCGATGATATTCCCGACGGGCTGAACGATTCCAAAAAGCTGACAGCGAAACGGCGTGCCGGGTTAGAGTCGGCGCTGCGCGAGCGGGCCGAGATCGCAATTGCCGAGGCATCGGTGGCCGAGATTGACGAACACAACATCTTGCGGGCCTCACATCTGGCGATGGAGCGCGCGGTGGCGGCGTTAGACCCGCCGCCCGACTATCTGCTGATCGACGGGAACATGATTCCTCGTGGCCTTACCATCCCATCGCAGGCGGTGATCAAAGGCGATGCCCATTCGGTGTCGATTGCGGCGGCTTCGATCGTCGCCAAAAACTGGCGCGATCAACTGATGGTGGATTTGGCGCAACAGCATCCGGGCTATGGATGGGAGACAAACGCCGGTTATCCGTCGAAACAACACAAGAACGCGCTGCAAAATCTTGGTGTGACCCCACACCATAGACGTTCGTTCAAGCCGGTACACAATATCTTGTATCAAGAGTAAATCGTAAGTCGCTGATTCAAAAAAGAAATTGACGGCGAATCGACTTTGACTCATCCTTGTCTCAACCAAATGAGCGCAAAAGCGCCGTGGATACTTGAGGCAGTACAAATGACAACAACCACTAAAAAGGGCGCAAAAGCGCTCCCTTTAAACACGATTCTATCCGGGGACTGCATCGACGTGATGAACAGTCTGCCCGAGGCGTCGGTTGACCTGATTTTCGCGGATCCGCCCTATAACCTGCAACTGAAAGGCCAGTTGCACCGCCCCGATAACAGCCAGGTAGATGCGGTTGACGATCACTGGGATCAGTTCTCCAGCTTTGCCGTTTATGACCAATTCACCCGCGAATGGCTGAAGGCGGCGCATCGCCTGCTTAAGCCAAATGGCGCGATTTGGGTGATCGGTTCTTACCACAACATCTTCCGTGTGGGCTCAGCCCTGCAGGACGCGGGCTATTGGATTTTGAACGATGTTGTGTGGCGTAAATCCAATCCGATGCCAAACTTCCGCGGCAAACGCTTTACCAACGCGCATGAGACGATGATCTGGGCGTCAAAACGCGAAGGGGCGAAATACACGTTCAACTACGAGGCCCTAAAGGCGCTTAACGAGGGCGTTCAGATGCGCAGTGACTGGGTGCTGCCGATCTGCACCGGGCATGAACGCTTGAAGGATGAAAACGGCGACAAGGCGCATCCGACGCAAAAACCGGAATCGCTGTTGCACCGTGTTCTGATCGGCTCGACCAATCCGGGCGACGTGATCCTTGATCCGTTCTTTGGTACAGGCACAACCGGCGCCGTTGCCAAGATGCTGGGTCGCGAATTCATCGGCATCGAGCGCGAGGAAAGCTATCGCAAGGTGGCTGAAAAGCGCATCTCCAAGGTCCGTAAGTTCGACCGTGAGGCGCTGGAGGTCAGCGCCAGCAAACGTGCCGAGCCGCGCGTGCCCTTCGGCCAACTGGTCGAACGTGGGATGCTGCGCCCGGGTGAAGAACTGTATTCCATGAACCAGCGTCACAAGGCCAAGGTCCGCGCCGATGGCACGCTGGTGGGTGACAACGTCAAGGGCTCGATCCATCAGGTGGGCGCGCATCTGGAGAATGCACCGTCCTGTAACGGCTGGACTTACTGGTGCTTTAAGCGTGACGGCAAGACCGTGCCGATTGACGTATTGCGTCAGCAGATCCGGGCCGAGATGAACTGATTTTACCAACACCGCCGGTGCCTGTGGCCTGACACTAGGCACTACGCCTTGCCCCGCCGATTTCGGCGGGGTCTTTTGTTTTTCAACATCTGGTTTCGAAACGGGCCTTCTGTATCCTGCGGTGCAGTGAAGGAGCTTGTGCAATGTCGGATACCACAGCCAGCGAGTCCCGCTTTGACCGGTTCTTTGTAACCCGCCCGGACAATTTCGATTTGGACAACAAATACACAGAAGCCGCGATGGAGCGGCATAAGCGCGAGGGACTGGAGCTTGCTGTTCGTGCCCGCTGGATCGCGATGGCGTTGACCGGTGTGCTGCTGATTTATCTGAACCCGCAATGGGAGGTGATGTGGTATCACTTCATCCTGCTGCTGATCTGCGCCAATGGCTGGTTTATCCGGCGCGCTGGGCGCGTGGGCCAATCGCGGACCGAGCTGCTTTTGATCTTTGTGGACCTGCTGATCATGACGCTGGGGATGATCGTGCCCAACCCGTTCAGCGACGATGTCCGACCGTTGGCGATGCAGTATCGGTTCGATAATTTCCAGTATTTCTTCATCATCCTGGCAGCTGGTACGTTGGCCTATTCCTGGCGTACGGTGATTGCGATCGGGTCATGGACGGCCGGGGTTTGGACGGCTGGATGGATCATCGCCTGGTGGGTCGCAACCCCGATGCCTGGTCTCAGTGAGCGCGTGGCTGAGGCATTGGCTGGCTATCCCGATGTGGCAGAATTGCTGGACGCCAACAGCTTTATGCCTGCGCAGCGTATTCAACAGGTGATCGTGTTCATGATGGTGGCAGTGACGTTGGGTGTGTCGATGCGGCGGCTCAATCGGTTGCTGATGACAAATGCGGGGCTAGAGCGCGAAAGGGCAAACCTGTCGCGGTATTTCTCACCGAACGTGGTGGATGAGCTGAGCCAGAATGATGAGCCGCTGAAGCAGGTGCGCAAAGAGGATATAGCCGTTCTGTTCATCGATATCGTTGGGTTCACCAGATATGCTGCCGGGCGCGATCCTTACGAAGTGATCGAGGTTCTGCGCGGCTTTCACGCCCGGATGGAGGCTGAGGTGTTCCGCCATCAAGGGACGTTGGATAAGTATCTGGGCGATGGGTTGATGGCTACGTTTGGGACGCCGGTGCCGACACCGCAGGATGCGAGTAATGCGGTGGCCTGCGCGCGCGGGATGATCGAGGTGATTGACCGTTGGAACGTGGAACGCCACCGTACGGGCGAGCCTGAGATACGGGTGGGGATCGGGGTCCATTTCGGGGCGGTCGTTCTGGGGGATATCGGCGCCAACCGGTTGGAATTTGCGGTGATAGGAGATGCGGTGAATGTGGCCGCCAAGCTTGAGGCGCAGACCCGCGAGTTTCAGGCAAATGTCATCCTTAGCGACGCAGTTCGGAGCCGTTTGGAGGAAGAAGGTCGCAACGCATCCGAATTGATGGCCGGGTTTGCGAAATATGAAAACCACGCGGTCCGGGGGGTAGAGGTCCCGATGGATGTATGGGTGATGACCGGGTGAGGGCTCCCGCCGATCAACCATGCATCGAAGATGCAAGGCGGATCGTTGGGCCGGGCAGCACGCTGACGCGTGCTGCGGTCAGGCACGTGGCAGCGGGTTTTGCGATTTGTTGTAGGGTGTCCAGTCTGTAACTTCGGGATAGTATTGGCGTCGCCAGGCACGGACGCGTGGGTTCATGATGCGACGCCACAGCGGGGGGATCATCGCTGCGACTGTCATCACTGGATAACCATAGGGCAATTGCGGGGCCGCGTCCTCGGGGTGGTGTTGCAACAGTGGAAAGCGGCGGTTGGGTTTGTAGTGGTGGTCCGAGTGGCGTTGCAGGTTGATGAGCAGCCAGTTCGACGCTTTTTGTGACGCATTCCATGAATGACGCGGTTGGACATGCTCATACTTGCCTGCGCCCAGATGTTTGCGCGTCAGGCCGTAATGTTCGACATAGTTGACCAATTCTAGCTGCCAGATGGCGACGCCCGCCTGGATCAGGAGCAGGGCGAGTCCCGAGAGACCCCCGATCACGAAGGCCAATACCAGCATTGCGCCTTGTAATGCCCAGTAGCGCCAGAACGGGTTGGCGTAATCAGTCCAGGGGCGGTCCTTGCGGGCCAGTTTTTCGCGTTCAGCACGGAAGGCCGAGAACAGGCATTGCTTCAGCACGCGCGGGTAGAAGCGGTGAAACCCTTCGTTATAACGAGCGGTCACCGGGTCGCGGGGCGTGCCGACATAGCGGTGATGCACCAGCAGATGTTCGGAGCGGAAATGCGAATAAAGCACCATCGCCAGAAGGATATCGCCTAGCCAGCGTTCAAACCGGCCTTTTTGGTGCATCAACTCGTGGCTGTAGTTGATGCCGATCGTGCCCGAGATTACTCCCATGCCGAAGAACAGCCCAACCTTAGCCAAGGTTGACAGGTGGTCGGTATGCGTGGCGTGCCAGATCAGCCCGTAAAGGGTCAGGAATTGTACCGGAACCCAAGCTTTTGTCAGCAGGATATACCAGTGCAACACCGAGTCGGGGGTATCGGGGTTGGCATTGGCCAGATCCAGCCCGGTGAGGCGGTCGAGCAACGCAAAGGCCCACCATGTGGAAAGTGGCACTAGCAGGACCCACCAGCCGCCGGCCATTGCGGTGAACCAGATCAGCGGGATCAGCAGGAATGAGATCCAGAACGGCAGGGCCGATTGCCAACGGGGCAAGATATCTGTTGCGGTCATTGGGTGGCTCCGGATGACTGCGCGCACATTAGCCACAGTCCGGCAGAACAGACAATGGGTTACCGGTTGCGCCAAAGGTCATGCGCTTTGCGCATCACGGTCGGCAGATCGCTGGGTCGGAATGCGTGTTTTTCCATCACAATCAGGTCGTCGAAGGTCGTTTCCGTCGGTAATGGGGCTGTCCAGATGCAAAGGATCAGGTAAAAATGGGTGAAGGTGTGGCGCACCTCTCCTGCTAAAGCTTGCCAGTCAGCGGAAAAGGGGGGTGAGTCTGTTGGCGCGTCTGACCAATCTGACCCCGGCCAGCCCAGCATTCCGCCAAGCAATCCTTTTTCAGGGCGCCGCTCAAGCAGCAGGGCGCCGTCAGTGCGTTGGGCGATATAGATATGGCCATACCGTGTGGGTTTTGGCTTTTTCGGTGTCTTGCGCGGCAGGTCGATATGGGTTCCGGCCGCACGGGCCTGACAAGGGTCGCGCAAGGGGCAGATGCCACAGGCCGGAGATTTCGGGGTACAGATCGTGGCCCCCAGATCCATCACGGCCTGCGCATAATCTCCGGGTCGGAGGCCGGGCGTCAGCGCAGCGGCTTTGTCTTTCAACAGGGGTTTGGAACCCGGCAGAGGGTCGTGAACGTCATACAGACGAGCCATGACCCGCTCGACATTACCATCCAGAACAGCCTCGGGCCGGTCAAAAGCGATGGCCGAGATGGCGGCGGCCGTATAGGGGCCGATGCCGGGCAGTTTCAGCAGGGCCTCATAGGTATTAGGAAAAACGCCGCCATGTTCCTCGGCAACCACGCGCGCGCATTTCAGCAGGTTGCGGGCACGGGCGTAATAGCCCAGCCCGGCCCATTCGCCCATGACCTGATCATCCGGTGCAGCGGCCAGCGCCTGAACCGTTGGCCAGCGTGTAGTGAATCGCGTGAAATAGTCTCGGACAGCGGCGACAGTGGTCTGTTGCAGCATCACTTCGGACAACCAAACTCGATAGGGGTCAGGTATCACGCCCGCCGCTCGGTCGGCCGGGCCTACACGCCAGGGCATCGTGCGCGCGTGGCGGTCGTACCAGGCCAGTAACGCACCGCTCAGGTCATGTTGAATAGTGTCACGCAAGTTTTATCTATCTCTCTGTCGGGTTTCGCTGGCGTCCGATATCATGCCCTTTACAATAGCGGCGCAGGAGTTGGAAACCAGATGCAGCGCAGACGTTCTTCGACCCGCGGGTTCAAACGCACCGCGACATTGCTGAACGGCCAGATCAGGCGCGCCGGTGAAAGCCGGGGCTTTGCCGTTTCACGCCTGCTGACTCATTGGGCCGAGATCGTGGGCCAGGATATGGCCGCCATCGCGCGACCGGTGAATGTGGGCTATGGCAAGGGCGGGATCGGCGCGACGCTGACGGTGCTGACCACAGGCCCGCAGGCCCCGATGCTTGAAATGCAAAAGGAACAACTGCGCGGCAAGGTGAACGCGGTCTACGGCTATAATGCCATCAGCCGGGTGCGCATTACCCAGACCGCGCCGACAGGATTTGCCGAGGGGCAGGCTAGCTTCGACCACAAACCGAAAGCGGCGAAACCCAAAATCGATCCCGAAATCGTAGCCGAGGCGGACCGGACCGCGCGCGACGTCAATGACGGTGATCTGCGCGCGGCCCTTGAACGTCTGGGCCGCAACGTATTATCCAAGCAAAAACGCTGAGAAAGGGCTGAGAAATGAGCCGTATTGCAACCGGAATCTGCGCGGCCGTCGCTATCGCCGCTGGCGGCTATTGGCTGTCGAATTCCTCTACTTCGTATCCGATGATTGGCAGTGCCGAGGCGCAAGAGGCCGATATTGACACCTCGACCATCGTCGAGATGGTACAAGGGGCCGAAGATGCGCCAGTCGAGATCATCGAATATGCGTCTTATACATGCCCGCATTGTGCGAACTTCCATACGGGTGCTTACAAGCAGCTGAAGAAGGATTTCATCGATACCGGCAAGGTCAAGTTCATCTATCGCGAGGTGTATTTTGACAAATATGGCCTGTGGGCTTCGATGGTCGCGCGCTGTGACGGCCCCGATAAGTTCTTTGGCATTTCCGACCTGATCTATGAAGGTCAGTCCGAATGGACCCGCGCAGGTGGTCCAGCTGAAATCGTGGACGAGCTGCGCAAGATCGGGCGTCTGGCTGGTATTGACAATGACCAGCTTGAAGCCTGCCTGCAGGATGGCACCCGCGCGCAGACACTGGTGGCCTGGTATCAGGAAAACGCCGAGCGCGACGGCGTTCAGTCCACGCCTTCGTTCGTTGTGAACGGCAAGAAGGTCGACAACCAGTCTTATGCTGATTTCAAGAAACTAATCGAAGAAGAATTGGGCAGCTGATTGCCTGTTGCGACCGGTTCTGAAAGGGCCGGTCGCACCTTACGGCGAAGGTGCGATTTGCATCAGCATCTGCCGGACCTTGTCGGCCTCATTCACTTTCAGACGCACAGGTAGGGTGATGACCTTGCTGCGAAACGCAGGTGGCAGGCGCACGGCGTCTTTTTCCGTTGTCACCATTTGCGCGCCCAGCAGGCGGGCCTCGTTTTCCAGCCGGGTCATAAGGGCAGGGGTCAGCGGTTGGTGATCGTCCAGTGCCTCTGACCGCAAGAGTGTCGCGCCCTGTTGGCGCAAGGTGGCAAAGAACTTTTCAGGATGGCCGATCCCTGCAAAGGCCAGAACCGGCGTGTCTGCCCAGTCCATACCGGTTTGCAGCGGCTCAACCGCGCCGGTGGCATGGGGCGCGGTCAGTTTTGCCCCCCAGAGATCGGCAAATTGGGATTGTGCGTCGGCGTCACCCAGCGAAAGTACCAGATCGGCGCGTTGCAATCCGGTTGTGACGGGCTCCCGCAAAGGCCCAGCGGGCAGACACAGCCCATTTCCGAACCCGCGCGCCGCATCGACCACGATGACCGAGAAATCCTTGACGACCGAGGGGTTCTGAAACCCGTCATCCAGTAGGATGACACTGGCCCCGGCTTCGGCCGCCGCGCGTGCACCGGCGGCGCGGTCCTTGGCCACCCAGACCTCGGCAAAGGCGGCCAACAACAAGGGTTCATCTCCGACCTGCGCGGCGGTGTGTTTGGATGGATCAACCTGCACGGGCCCTTCTAACGAGCCTCCATGGCCGCGCGTCACCACATGCGTTTCGTGCCAGGCGTCGCGCAATTGCTCGATCATCCAGATCACGGTTGGGGTCTTGCCGGTGCCACCCGCGTTCAGGTTGCCGATGCAGATGACCGGGACGCCAGTTTTAACCCCCGGTTCGGACGCAACCCGCCGGGCGGTTGCGGCGGCATAAATACGGCCAAGCGGTGCCAGCAATTTGGCACGAAAATCCAGCCGGTCGGGGGCGGTGTTCCAGAAATCAGGTGCTCGCATCAATCCGCACTCCGCTGATCCAGGCAATCCTGCACCATATCGATCAGTTGATCCGCTTGTGGTGCACCCTCGGATACGATCTGCCACCCGGCCAGCGCCATATCGGCAGCCCGGTCTGGCGATAGCAGCTCGACCACAGCGTCGCCCAGTTCGGTTGCGGATCTGACCATGCGGGCAGCCCCGGCCCGATCCAGTTGATCGTACATCTGCTGATGACGACGCACAAACGGGCCATGGATGACGGACGACCCAAGGGCAACGGCAACAAGCGGATCGCGCCCACCCGCGTCGCGCTCTAGCGAACTGCCCATGAATGTGACTGGCGAGACCCGGTGCCACAGGCCCAGATCTTCGGAGTGGGCGGACAGGATAACCTGCGTGTTGTCTTCGATCTGACCGCTGGTGTCCCAATTGGTACAACGCAGATCCATGGTTTCAAGGCGGTTTTGCAGCGGTTCGGCCTCGGCGGTGTCTGCCACATGCAGCACCAGTGTCAGCCGGGGCAGCATCCGCAATGCCTGGCGATGGGCGCTGAGAATCGAGATGAATTCTTTGTCCCGCACGCTTGCTGCCAACCAGACCGGACGCCCCGCCAGTGCGTGATTGGTTTCGATCAGTTCATCCTCGGGCCAGGGCCGCGGGTTCGGGCTGACATACAATGGTGGAGAGTCGGTGACTTTGCCCGAGGTGATGCCAAGGCGACGGATTGTCCGTGTGGTTTCCGAATTCGTAGTTAGGATGGTTTTGAAACAGTCCAACGTAAAACGAGTGATGTCCGGCAGCCACCGGGCACCGCGCGCGATCTTTATATCGACCTGCGCTTCGATCAGGATCAGGGGAATACCGCGTTCTTCGGCGCGCGTGATAACATTGGGCATCAGCCCGCCCCCGACCCACAGGCCGATTTCGGGGTGCCAATGGTCCAGAAACGCGCGTGCTGCCCCAGCTTGTTCCGAGGGCAGGTTCACCAGCGGGTAGTCTCCTGGCTCCCAAAGGCTCAGGTCGGCTTCGGCGGGCACTGTCAGCAGCACATGCAAAGTGGGTCGGACCTGCTGCAGCCTGTGACAGAAATCTACGACCGCGCGCTGACGATCCTGCGTGTTGATATGGACCCATAGCAACTCGCCCTCAGGGCGCTGGATCTCGGGCTGGCTGGTCGGGTTGGACACGCCCCAGGACAGAACCCGATAGGCTGCCAGGCTGAGGGATCGCGGTCGGCTCATGGGCGGATTCCGGTGCTGCCCGGGTCAAGCTGCGCGTGCAGGGTGTCATGAATGGGCGTGCCGGCCGCGATCACGCCGTTTAGGCGCGGATGGGCGTTGTTGAACCGCAGGGGTTGCGCCAACCGGTCAGAACAGCTGCCGCCAGCCTCGCGAATAAGTAGGTCGCCCGCGGCGATATCCCATTCCCAACTGGGCCGCAGCGTCAGCATCCCATCGAAACGCCCTTGCCCGACCAGCGCCATACGATAGGCCAGTGACGGGCGATAGACCCGTTCAAAGATAGGCACCTGACCCTGCCGCCAATGGTGTGGCTTCATATTGGGTTTGGCCGCCAGTATCTGCGCCGTGTCCAGCGCCGTGACGCCCGAGACATGGATCGCGGCCCCGTTTAGAAACGCGCCTTGTCCTTTGGCCGCAGTATACAGCAGATCGCGCAGAGGCAGGTAAATCACGGCCGCAATCACTTCGCCCTGTTCTGCAATGGCCAGGGAGTGTGCCCAGGTGCGCGACCCTTCGGCAAAGCTGCGGGTGCCGTCGATCGGGTCGATGATGAACACCCAGTCCTTCATCAGCCGGTCGGTGGAATCCTCGGTTTCTTCGCTCAGCCAGCCATAGCCTGGCCGGGCGGCAGGCAGGCGCTGTTCCAGCATGGCGTTGACGGCCAGATCGGCCTCGGTCACCGGTCCGGCGCCGTCGGGTTTGTCCCAGCGCTGCGCCGTTGTGCCCGAGTATCGGGTGGCGATCTTTCCGGCCTCTAATGCGGCGTCGATCAGAAGTTGCAGGTCAGCTGCCGGCAAGAGTCATTCCTTCGATCAGCACCGATGGTACCACGCGCGACAGGTAGGGGCGCGCATCGTTTGCCGGGATGATCCGTTGCAGCATATCGCGCAGGTTGCCTGCGATGGTGCATTCGTTGACCGGATGCGTGATCTCTCCGTTCTCGACCCAGAACCCAGAAGCACCGCGTGAATAGTCACCCGTGTTTGGGTTGATGGTCGAGCCGATCATCGATGTCACTAACAGCCCGGTGCCCATGTCACGCAGCAGGTCTTCGCGGCTGTGTGTGCCTTGAGTCAGGCTCAGGTTCCAGTTGCTGGGCGAGGGTGGCCCCGACACGCCGCGCGTGGCGTTCCCGGTCGAGGTCATGTCCAGTTTACGCGCACTGGACAGGTCAAGTGTCCAGCCCATCAGAATGCCGTTTTCGACAATGGCGCGCCGCCTCGTTGCCAGTCCTTCGGCATCGAAGGGGCGCGAGCCCGCGATGCGCGGGCGGTGCGGGTCTTCGATCAGCGACAGGTGGTCAGGTAACACCTGTTCGCCCAGACAGTCCTTAAGCCAGGATGCGCCCCGCGCGATGGCCGCACCATTGCTGGCCCCCAGCAGATGACCGATCAGCGAGGATGAGATGCGTTCGTCAAACAGCACAGGAAATGTACCGGTGGCGGGCTTCTGAGCCCCGACCAGCTCCACGGCACGTTCACCTGCGGTGCGACCGATTTCCTCGGGGCTGCGCAGGTCGCTTTGAAAGGTGCGGCTATCGCCGTCATAGTCGCGCTCCATCCCGGTGCCTGCGCCCGAGATCGCCACGCATGAGGTTGAGCGACTGCTGCGGGCATAACCACCGGAAAAACCGTTGGTTGCCGCCAGATGTACGCGGTGAGTGCCATAAGCCGCCGCCGCGTCGGAAACTTGCGATACGCCGTGAACCGCCAGCGCCGCAGCCTCGGCGGCCAGCGCGTCACGCAGCAGATCTTCGGCCGCTGGTTCCGGGGAGGGGTCGAACAATTCCAATGCGGGCAGATCCCAATCCGTAGCCAACTGGGCCGCATCGGCCAGCCCGGTGAACGGATCCTCAGGAGCTTCGCGGGCCATGGCCACGGCGCGCTCGGCCATCGCGGTCAAGGTTTCCGGGCGGCTGTCAGAGCTGGACACAATCGCCTGCCGCTGCCCCAGGAACACCCGCAGGCCAAGATCGGTACCTTCGGACCTTTCGGCATGTTCCAGCGCCCCGCTCCGCACTTCGACTGAAACCGAAGAGCCATCGATCACAATAGCATCCGCCGCGTCGGCCCCGGCATTGCGGGCCGCGTCCAGCAAGGATTGGCTGATGTCTTCTGGTGTAAGGGTCATGCGGCCTCCGGTTGTATTGCATTGGACCTAGCCTTGGACCGCCCGTCCCGCAAGACCTCTGGGCAGATAGATCACAGGTCAGACCCCTTAGTTTGGCCCAAATTCAGATGGGGCAGCCGAAGGGTTTACATTTCCGTATAAACTTTCATTAGTTGGGACGCATTACAGATTTCAGGGTGACGATCACAACAGATTGAAACTTTCACCCGGGCAAGTGAAGGCAAATAGGAGAGCTTGGTTTGGCTCAGTTTTTTGTTGTCGATTTTGACGAGCCGCATGTCGTTGCCGCGGGCAAAGGGTCGAGCAATATCATCAGCCATTTCACAAGGGTTCTTACCAAGCTGCAAGTCCCTGCTGAAGTTTTGCCTTTCCGGGAACTGATTGAGCGCGGCCCGACAACAGATCCGAAAAGCTATGTTTTGCTGCATTACAACGAGCTTTTCGTCGTTCAGCATCAAAAAGTAGACTGGCTGCGCGCGCGTGAGGCAGAGCTTGTGGCTCTGGGTCACAAAGTCCTGCATTCCGTTGAACATGGGCGTGTCATTGGCCACAAAGTCC
Organism: Ruegeria sp. ANG10; assembly: GCF_040705255.1. Lineage (NCBI taxonomy): Bacteria > Pseudomonadati > Pseudomonadota > Alphaproteobacteria > Rhodobacterales > Roseobacteraceae > Ruegeria > Ruegeria sp. ANG10. Next base: position 125,953 of record NZ_JBFCVU010000009.1, on the reverse strand, counting down.
GCCAGAACAAGGTTCTGACGGCCGCGGGCGTACCCATGCCCAGATTGATTGAAGCGGGTGACAGTTTCGACACTGTTTTTTCAAACGAAGTGTCAAACGCGCATGTTCCGGTCCAACTTGTCCGTGACAACAAGGATCTGGATTCCACACGGTACAATACCGACTATGTCAATTGCCGCCATGAGTACAAAGGTAAGCCCTGGCACATATCCATTCGTGCCATGGCGGTAGGCGAACAGGTCCTGTTTTCGTGGATAAGAGCCGGAGAAGGACTCAATGTCCGAACTCGGGGGACGCCGGTTGATGCTGAAATGCTAACACATTTTCACGACCTACTGATCAAACCCAATGTTGACCAAATCCGCGACATCGCGAAAAGCGTCAAGAATGCTGTGGGCGTCGGGCTTTACGCGCATGACATTCTTCCATGCGTACAAACCGGGCAATTTTTCCTGTGTGAGACCAACTTCAAATTTTATGAGGGGATGTACCGGTTCCACATGCAGAGCATTGCTAAGGATCTGCCGACGCCCGCGTATTTTAATGGTCGAGCCGCCGGGCGGCGTATCGCACGAGCTCTAGTCCGCGAGTTGGATTTGCAGACCTGAGTCAGTTAGCGGGCGAAGCTCTGGTAGTACTAAGCTTCGCCCGACCAACATCACTTGATGCGCTGACCATTGGCCAGGATCTGGCCATCTTTTGTGAACTCGATTTTCGAATTCAGCGTATCCGGCTCGTCACCGGGTACGGCCATCAGGCCCATCATCATACGCGCACCCATCGCGTCGCTTTCCCCGATCACGCCCATGGTGATCAGCGTGTCGATCAATGCATTGGCGCCCGCCAGCTGAAGGTTCGCCACACCCGCAGGGGCTGGCAGCCCGTCGAACTCTTCGGTGCTGGAATTGTCGAAAGTAAAGTCCGCGTCACCCGTCAGTTTCGCTCCGACCATTGAGACCAGCAATTCGTTGATCTTCAGCGAGTTCAGCTCACCTGGTGCTTCGCCAGATGTTTCCAGAGCCTCGATGGCGGCCGGATCGAAGAAGTTCGTCAGGATTTTTGCGGTTCCGGTGGCGTCCAGCGCGATGGTCGCCGGGTCGCGCGGCAGCGCGCCTGCGGGGTCGAAGATGCTCCACAACACGTCAGACATGGTGAAATCGGTTACGTTGACCGACAGCCCAAAGGGTTGCTCTTCTTCGGATTGCTGCACCGGGAACTCGAACCCCAACCCTGTCTTGGCCATTGCCATCTCGATTGGGAATGGCAGCTCGGCCGTTGTCACGGCAAGGTTTGCGCTGTTCTGTTCAACATCATAAGCCAGGCGCTGATCATCCAGGCTGGCGCCGAACCGGCCACCTTCGGATTGGGTGGCCATCGAAAATGCCTGACCTTCGCTCGTCCCTTCAATCGCGGCCTGACCCGAGGCATAGGTGAACAGACCCGAGAATGAGACCCCGCCGTTGAAGAAGGATTGCGGGTCGGTGCCGTCGAAATCTTCGGGGATCACGTTGGTGCCTTCGAAGGTCAATTGGTTCATCGACCCGTTGATCTTGCCATCATCTGATCCTTCGGGATCGGTGAATGCCAGATCATAGGTCAGCCCGGCTGCGGTCATTTTCTGGTCCACAGTGCGGGTTTCGCCGATTTTCATCCGCGAATCTCCGGACAAGTCGGTCAGTTTGAAATCCATGGCCAGCATGTCTTTGGGCAGGGTCTCATCCTCGACCTGAACGCCACCCAGTTTCATGCCAAGCGTGGGTGCGGAATAGTCATAGGTCATGTCGTCCGGCTGGCCCGAGACAACCATATCAAGCCCGGTGTGGTAATATTCAATATCGACAGAAAACGCCTCGCCCTCTTCCTCGCCGGATAGGGTCATGGGAAAGCTTTCGGGCAAGCCGATGCTGACGGTGCCATCGCCGTTTTCGGTCAGGGTCATCTGCGGAACGGTCATCTTGAACGATCCGTCCGTGTCCGGCGCGGACAACGCAACATTCATATCGGTGATCGTGGTCACCCCGCCCGAGATGGATTGTTCCGCCGAAACCGTATAGCCCATCTGGGACAGGTAGGCCTGCCAATCATCCCAGACCTGCTGGGCGGTGACATCTGCGAACGCGCCCTGAGTGACAACGGCATAGGCCAGAACTGCGCCGCTGCAGCGGCGGAGGAAAGCGGACATTTGAGAACCCTTCTTGATCAAATTTGGCGGCATCGTCGTGCCTGAGGCCCCGGGCGTCAAGGGGCAAGGGCTGGACCCTTTCCCCGTTGGCACGGTAAAGATTCACACAATCTAAAAACAACGGAGGTACAGGGTCCATATGCAGGGTAAAACCGTACTGATAACAGGGGCCAGTCGTGGCATCGGGGCCGAGGCGGGGCGCGTATTTGCCGCAGCGGGGGTAAATGTCGCGCTGGTGGCCCGTAACCACGACCAGATTGATGCGCTGGCTGCTGCATTGGGCGACAATGCCATCGCGCTGCAATGCGATGTCAGCGATTTTGCGCAGGTCGAACAGGCCGTCGCGGATTGTGTCGACCGATTTGGCGGGCTGGACGTTTTGATCGGCAACGCGGGTGTCATTGATCCGATCTTTCACTTGTCCAACGCCGATGTCGCCGCATGGAGTCAGGCAATCGACATCAACCTCAAAGGTGTCTTCTACGGAATGCGCGCCGCGTTGCCGGTTATGCGCGCGGCGGGCGGGGGCACGGTGATCACGGTCTCTTCGGGCGCGGCGACAAATCCGATCGAGGCGTGGAGCCACTATTGCGCCTCGAAAGCCGGGGCCAAGATGCTGACCGAATGCCTGCATCTTGAAAATTCGATGCACGGCATTCGCGCCATGGGCCTGTCACCGGGCACCGTGGCCACGGATATGCAGCGGGTTATAAAGGCCAGCGGCATTAATGCCGTTAGCCAGCTGGATTGGGATGATCACATTCCCGCCGACTGGCCCGCGCGGGCAATGTTGTGGATGTGTTCGACGGATGCGGATGAGTTTCTAGGCACTGAAATCTCGCTGCGACGCGAAGATATCCGGCAAAGGGTAGGGTTGACGTGATCAAACTGACCAAGGCGGACGGGTTGTGGACTGTCACGCTCAACAACCCGCAAAAGGCCAATGCGCTGACCAAGGCGATGCTGAGTGAGCTGGTTGAGATCGCCGAAGCTGCTAATGAGGCGCGAGCCCTGATCCTGACTGGCGCGGGCAAGGTGTTCAGCGCTGGGGCCGATCTGGATGAGGTCCGTGCGGGACTGGCGACCTCGGATATGTGGGAGAGGTTGTCAGGCGCCATCGCTGCCTTGCCGTGTCTGACGGTGGCTGCTTTGAACGGGACGCTGGCGGGCGGTGCCAACGGGATGGTGCTGGCCTGTGACCTTCGTATCGCGGTGCCGCAGGCCAAGTTCTTTTATCCGGTGATGAAGTTGGGGTTTCTGCCGCAACCCTCGGACCCGGTGCGCATGGCCGCCCTGATCGGGCCCTCACGCACCAAGATGATTCTGATGGCCGGTCAAAAAATCACGGCAGAGGAAGCGTACGGTTTCGGTCTGGTCGACCGGGTTGTCGACCCTGATCAACTGTTGCCAACGGCGCATGAGCTGGTGGCAGACAGCCTGGCTGCCGATCCTCGAATTGCCGCTGCAATCGCAAGGATGTGCCAATGAAATTGTCCGCCGTGCTGCTGCGTGTTGCCGACCCCAAGCAACTGACTGATTTCTATACGGATGTTCTGGGCATGACGGCGCGTGCGCAGGGGGCGAATTATCGTCTTGGCTATGGTGGGCAGGACGCGGACCTGCTGCTGATGCCGGGTGGGGGCGGATATGCCCATGATGGTGGTCAGCGGTATTGGAAGATCGGTATTACCGTGCCCGATGTTGACCTAGCCGTTTCTCATCTGCGTGAAAAAGACGTCGAGGTTTCGGAGCCGAAACAGTTCCTCGACATCGGCTATATGTGCCACCTGAAAGACCCCGAAGGGTTTGTGATCGAGCTGCTGCAACACGACTTTCAGGGCAACCGTCCTGACAACGCAGCCAACCCCGCCGCACCATTCGCCAAAGCCTGCATCGGCCAGATCACCTTGCGGACAGGGGACATAGCCGCCGAGGATGCGTTCTGTCGGGCGCAAGGCATGCAACTGCTTTCAGTGCAGGATGTGGCCCAATACGGGTTCGACCTGCATTTTTATGCCTTCACCGATGATGTGCCGCCTAATCCGGACCTTTGGTCCGTTGAGAACCGCGAATGGCTTTGGAAACGTCCTTATACCACGCTGGAATTCCAGCACGTCGCCGGGGCGCAGTTTGCGCCGGCGCCGGATTACAGGGGGTTAGAGGTTCAGGGGCTGTCGACGTCCCTGAGGGATGCTTTTGGTGACCCGGTGCGGCCTGGCTGATCAGCGCCCACGTCGCTTTCCCGGAACTTTCGACCGAAATCCGGGTGGGCGTTTGCGTACCCATCTCAGGAATTTCTCAAGACGCGGGTGGGTGCGCAGGGCCTCGATTGTATTAAACGCGCGGGCCAATTCGCCCTCGGTCAGGGTGGCGTGAATCTCTTTGTGACAAATCACGTGCAGCAAAACCGTGGGTCCGCCCTTGCCCCCTTTGAGTTTTGGGATCAGATGGTGCAGGCTGCCGCCCCCCTCCGGGATGGGGCGGTCACAGAGCGGGCAGATCGGATCGCTGTCTGACATGGCAGGTACAGATTTGCGCTGGATGGCGTGAAAGACAAGGGGACAGACATGGCGCAGGCAGTGGTGATCGGGGCCGGACCCGCAGGCCTGATGACGGCAGAGGAGTTGGCTGCAGCGGGCCATGATGTGCTGGTGGCCGAAGCCAAACCCTCGGTCGCGCGTAAATTCCTGATGGCGGGCAAGTCGGGTTTGAACCTTACCAAGGACGAACCTTTTGAAACCCTGCTGCAATCCTACGGAGAGGCGGCGGAGTGGCTGCGTCCGATGATTGCGGAATTTGATGCCGCCGGGGTGCAGGATTGGGCGCGGGGTTTGGGGCAGGAGCTTTTCACCGGCTCGACCGGGCGGGTGTTTCCGACCGCAATGAAAGCCTCGCCGCTGTTGCGCGCATGGCTGCGGCGGCTTGAGGGTGCGGGTGTTCAGATCAGAACCCGCTGGCGTTGGTTGGGATGGGACAGCGATGCGCTGATTTTCGACACGTCTGAGGGCACGCAGAGCTTGAAGCCGGATGTGACCATTCTGGCGCTGGGCGGGGCCAGTTGGGCGCGGTTGGGGTCAGACGGTCAATGGGCGGATATCTTGCAACAGAAAGGCGTCGCGCTTGCGCCCTTCGCCCCGGCGAATTCCGCCTTGTCCATTGACTGGAGCCCCCACATGACCCCGCATTTCGGCGCGGCGCTGAAATCGGTGCGTTGGATGGTCGGAGAGATGGACAGCCGCGGAGAAGCCACGATATCGGCAACGGGGCTTGAGGGCGGCGGGTTGTATTCTTTGACCTCGGCTTTGCGCGCCGGTGCGGACCTGTTCGTCGATCTAGTGCCCGATCTAGACGCAGCGGCGCTACAGTCGCGGTTGGCTGCAAAGAAATCCAAGACCACACTGTCACAATGGCTGAAGAAGTCATTAAAGCTGCCGCCGCAAAAAATTGCGTTGTTCCATGAGATGTCGAAACATTGTGGATTGCCGCAATCCTCTGGGGCCATGGCACTCAAACAACTTCCTGTTTTCAGGGCTGCCCTGCGCCCGATGGATGAAGCCATTTCAACGGCCGGAGGGGTCAATCGCACCGCACTGGATGATGGGCTTATGCTGACTGCTTTGCCCGGCGTGTTCTGCGCCGGAGAGATGTTGGATTGGGAAGCTCCGACCGGGGGCTATCTGCTGACCGCTTGCATGGCGACTGGGCGATGGGCCGGGCGTTCGGCTGTGGATTGGCTGCGCACCGGTTAGCGGGATCGGGCCAGCATCGCCAAACGGATCATTGCGCGTTCCACCAGTGCCATGGCAGGTGCAGTCTGCCCAGCTGAGCGCAGCGACAGGTCAGTGTCAGTCAGCACTGTCAGGGCTGTTTGCAACTTCGTTGCCCCCCAGCCCTGGGCTTGTCGCAAAATCCGGTCGCGGCGCTTGCCATAGACCGGTGGCCGCAGCTTGCCGATCCCTTGTGCCGCCCCGCCGGGGTCCGAGGCACAGGTATACAATGTGCGAAAATGCCGGGTTGCGCCGATACACAGGCTGACCGCATTGGTGCCCTGTGATTGCAGCCGTCGGATCAGCGGGCCGATCTCTCCGGCGCGGCCTTCAGCGACCACATTCAGAACGTCATCCAACGCGGCCTCGGTCGAGCGGGGTGCGCATGCTTCGATATCTTCGATGGCCAGTTCGGAGCTGTCGCCGCGTTTATAGAGCGACAGTTTTTCAATAGTTTGTGTGAAATCACCGGGGCTGATGCCGGTGGCCAGTTCAGCAAGGGCCGACATCGAATCGCGGGGGATGTTCTGCAATCCGGCCTGGGTCAGAATTCGTTCGATCTCGGCGCGCGAGGGTGGATCGTCATAGATGCCTACCGCATATGCAGACGGATGCGCCTCGAACGCTTTGCGGATTTTTGAGCTGGGTTTCAGCTGCCCGGCGGTGACGATGATCTGGGCATCACCGGGGGCCCAATCCTCGAACGCGGTAATGATCGCGGAGGCAGCAGTGTCGGTGGTGTCTTCGACGAATACGGCGCGGGGGCCGGGGAAGAACCCCACGGCCTTGACCGCATCCAATAGCAGAGCAGGGTCGCCGCGCAAATCAGTGCCGGGAATGCGGGTCAGGCGCATTTCCTCTTCGGCATTGGCGCCCAGAAGTGCCGCCAGAACCTGCTGGCGTTTCAGTGTCACCCTCATGGCATCCGCACCGTAAATCAAAAGCCCGGCCTTGTCGGCGTCGGGCCGTGCGAAATACCCCTCAGCCTCGCGCGGGCTGAGCTTCATGAACCAAGGCCCGGCGCAGCATAGAGTTCGCTTACGATCTGGTCCGATAGGATCGCCATCAGCCGCTTTCGGGCGTCGCGTTCATCTGCCAGCGTGGATACCGTCGATCCGGCGGCTGAATAACTGACGAAGTTCTCGACCGTTCCGGACGCAATGACCTGACCGGTCTGGTTTGACCTGAGCGCGTAGTTCGACTTGCCTTCGATGGTATATCGGTTGGTTTCGTTTGTCGTGGTGATCGCCGATGACCGGAAAGCGGTCGAGACGTTCACATTCAATTCGTATTCGTTGCCAGAAGTGGCACTGCGCCCCAGCCGCTGCTCCAGATTTTGAACCAGCATGTAGGTGTCGACCGAATTCGGCGCGGAAACGGCGACCTTGCCATTCAGGGCCGCGCCTGATCCACCGGGTGCATAGACCGGTTCAAAGCCGCAGGCAGCCAGCGCCAGCGGTATCATCAACAGAGTTCTACGACTAAACAACGACATTTACGATCCGGCCCGGAACAACGATTACCTTCTTCGGCGCATTGCCATCCAGCGCCTTTTGCACAGCTTCGGTGCTGAGCGCGATTTTTTCAACCTCGTCCTTTGCCATATCCTTGGCCACGCTGATTTCCGCGCGACGCTTGCCGTTGATCTGAATCGGCAGGGTCACCGTGTCGTCGACAAGCATTGTCTGATCGGCGACGGGCCAGGGGGCGGTGGCAACCAGCCCTTCACCACCCAACAGTTGCCACATCTCTTCCGACAGGTGCGGGGTCATGGGTGACATCAGTTGTGCCAGCGTTTTGGCCGCTTCGCGCTTGGCGGATGTGCCAGCCTTGGATTTGGCCAGCGTGTTGGTGAAAGCATAAAGCTTGGCGATTGAAGCATTGAAGCCGAAAGATTCCACACCGCCGGTTACATCATGGATGGCTTTGTGCATCTCGCGCAGCAGGGTTTCGTCGTCGCCATTTGCCGGATTGTCAGAGTCCGCGATCTCCGAAGCGATCCGGTGTACACGGCTGAGGTGCTTAAACGCGGCCTCGGCCCCCGATGCGGTCCATTCCACGTCGCGCTCGGGCGGCGAATCGGACAAAACGAACCAACGCGCTGTATCGGCACCAAAGGCCGAGATGATGCTGACCGGGTCGACCACGTTCTTCTTGGATTTTGACATCTTGGCCGAGGGGATGATCTCGACCACAGTGCCGTCAGCTAGTTTGCCGTCGGTCACGTCCTCGGGCAAGTGATAGACCGGGCGGCCATTGGCGTCTCGGGTCTGATAGATTTCGTGTGTCACCATGCCTTGGGTGAACAAGGCATCGAACGGTTCGATGGCCTTTTTCGGCAGGTGGCCGGTGATGTTCATCGCCCGCGCAAAGAAGCGGGAATAAAGCAGGTGAAGAATCGCATGCTCGATACCGCCGATATACTGGTCGACATTCATCCAGTATTCGGCCTCGGCCAGATCGGTGGGTGTTTCGGAGCGTGGGGCGGTGAAACGGGCGAAATACCACGACGAATCGACAAACGTATCCATCGTGTCGGTTTCGCGCTTGGCTGGTGCACCGCAGGACGGGCACGCGCAATCGCGCCAGGTCGGATGGCGGTCCAGCGGGTTGCCGGGTTTGTCGAAGGTTACATCGTCAGGCAGGCGGACCGGCAAGTTTTCTTTCTTCTCTGGCACGACGCCGCAGGATTCGCAATGCACCACGGGAATTGGACAACCCCAATAGCGTTGACGTGACAGGCCCCAATCGCGCAAGCGGTATTTGGTGACGCCTTCGCCCCAGCCGGCCTTTTCAGCGAAGTCGACGGTGGCGTTGATGGCCTCATCACCCGTGGCCTCGGTGAGGCCCGCGAAATGGTTCACCCAACGGACTTTCTCGGTCTTGGGCGGAACGAACGCGATCTTGTCGACCGGAGTATCGTCATCCAGCGCAAAGAACGTATCGACCACAGGCAGGCCGTATTTGCGGCAGAAATCCAAGTCGCGCTGGTCATGCGCGGGGCAAGCAAAGATCGCGCCCGTGCCATAATCCATCAGGATGAAGTTGGCGATCCAGACCGGCAGTTCCCAATTGGGGTCCAGCGGGTGTTTGACGCGGATACCGGTATCATAACCCAGCTTTTCGGCGGTTTCGATAGCCTCTTCCGTGGTGCCGCCCTTACGGCATTCCGCCACGAATTCAGTAACTTCGGGGTTTTCGGCCTCCAACTGCTTGGCAATCGGGTGGTCCGGCGAGATGCCCACGAAAGACGCACCCAGCAGTGTATCGGGGCGGGTCGTATAGACGGTGATCGGTTCGCCTCCGTCCGTGCGCTCGAACCCGAATTGCAGACCGCGCGACTTGCCGATCCAGTTTTCCTGCATCAAGCGGACCTTTGCGGGCCAATTGTCCAGCGTGTCGAGCGCATCGAGCAATTCTTCGGAATAGTCCGAGATCTTGAAGAACCATTGGGTCAACTCGCGGCGTTCAACCAACGCGCCCGAGCGCCAGCCGCGCCCTTGTTCCACCTGTTCATTGGCCAGAACGGTCATGTCGACCGGGTCCCAATTCACAACGGCGTTCTTGCGGTAGACCAACCCGGCGTCGAGCATATCCAGGAACAGCGCCTGTTGTTGGCCGTAATATTCCGGATCACAGGTGGCAAACTCACGCGACCAGTCGATCGACAGACCCAGAGGCTTCATTTGCCCGCGCATGTCGGCGATATTGCCATAGGTCCAGTCTTTGGGGTGGCCCCCAATGGCCATCGCGGCATTTTCCGCAGGCATTCCAAAGGCATCCCAACCCATTGGATGCAATACATTGTGGCCGGTCGCCAGCTTGTGGCGCGCGATCACGTCACCCATCGTATAATTGCGCACATGTCCCATATGGATTCGGCCCGACGGGTAGGGGAACATCTCAAGCACATAGTATTTCGGCTTGTCCGCCTTGTGGTTGGCGGTGAAGATTCCGGCCTTGTCCCAGGCCTCTTGCCATTTTGCTTCGATTTCGTTGGCCGAGTAGCGAGACATCGTACGGTCCTTCGTGAATGAAAACGCCGGGTAGGAACCCGGCGTGGTATTAGTGTGATTTTCGACGAGTTGCTAGAACTTGTTGTCCGCAATGCGCAACTGACGGGCGCGGGACAGGATTGCATCTTCGACCGCACGGGTCGTGGCCGCACTGACCGGGGCGCCACCGCTGGTCTGCAGCGAGACCGACAGAGACCGGGCCGCCAGGGCCGGATCGCTGATGTGAACCGTCGCGCGATATTGCCGCCCCCCACCCGGAGGTGTGCCGTACCCGGTCACGATTACCCCGGTGAAAGGATCAACTTCCTGAACCGGCAGGAAATTCAACACATCCAGCGATGCCGTCCAAAGATAGCGATTCACATTCGTGATCTGTTCGGCATTGGCCGTGTTGAACACATCCCAGATTGTCGAACGATTTGGATCGTTAAGCTGGCGCTCATCGGTTTTGCCCGCATCAAGATTCGGCGTGTACTCGGTTGGTGCAGCCCGATTCTGTCCGCAGGCGGACGCGGCAGCAGTCACTATGATCAAACCGATTATCGTCTGCAGGCGCATTATCAACTGGTCCTGTTTACTCTGATCTACGTTGTCAGTTGTTACTCCTAGACAAGGACCCGTTCAGCAACAACCCTATTATTGTCACATATCAGTGGACGTGGGGCTTCCCGATGCCCAAAAACAGACTGTGGCATCCTTGCACCAATTTTCCCTCAATGCAGCCGAGTCATTTATGCCAAGCTTGCGTGTTGGGGGCAAAAAGAGCGAAACGGTTCCCGTGCTGAGACATGTGCTGAGGCATGTGTCGAGTAGAAAAACTTTTGAAACCGAGGGAAACAAGATGAAAAAAGTTCTCTTCGCATCGACAGCTCTGATTGCAACCGCAGGTGTTGCAGCGGCTGATTCCGGTGTAAACTTGAGCGGTTACGGCCGTTTTGGTATTGGCTACGTTGAAGATCGCGCCAATGCGACCGGCGTAACTTCTGCCACTCTGACCACCGTGAACGGCGGAACCATAGCAGGTGTCATCCCGACCTTTGCTGATTCCGACGACGCGATCCTGGTATCGCGCTTCCGTCTGAACATCGACGGTTTCACTGAAACCGACGGTGGCGTTCGCTTTGAAGCTCGTGTTCGTCTGCAAGCCGACGAAAACTCGTCGACCGGCGAAGCAAACAACGCTCAGCTGAACGGCGCGCGTTTCTCGGTTATCTACGGTGGTCTGCGTGTTGACGCCGGCAACGTTGCCGGTTCGTTCGACAACCTGGCAAACTACTACGGTAACGAAGTTGGTCTGGAACTGTTCGCAGGTCAGTACTCGGGTGTTGACTATAGCTTCCTGAGCTATGTTTCGGGCAGCAACCCTGGCTCGAACGCTGTGTTCTTCCAGTACGCAGTTGGCGACTTCGCCTTTGGCGCGTCGTATGACCAGCGCACCATCTTCCTGAACGACGGCCTGGGCGGCACCATCGACGCCGACCGTTGGGACGTGAGCGCGACCTACACCTTCAACAACATCACCGCAGCTATTGCCTATGGTCAAACTGACGCTGGTGTTTCCGGTGTTTCCGACCCAGAACTGCTGGTTCTGACCCTGGGCGCCGAATTCGGCGACTTCTCGGGTACCCTGTTCCTGGCTGACGAAGACAATACAGCTCCTGCGCTGATCGGTACTCGTTTCTATGAAACCGATGGCACCGCTTGGGGTCTGTCGGCTGCCTATAACCTGGGCGCAGCAACCACCCTGCTGTTCACCTACGGTGACGGTAGCGCGGACGCCGACCTTCAGCAGATTGCTATCGGCGCAAGCTACGACCTGGGCGGCGGTGCGTCGCTGGTCGGTGGTATCGGTCGCAACGACTGTTCGGTTTGCGAAGATGCCATCCAGGCTGACTTCGGTGCGATCTTCAACTTCTAAGTTGGGTTGAACCGCAAGGTTTGAGGGCAGGTCTTCGGACCTGCCCTTTTCTTTTTTGCCGACATGGTGTTTTTCTGCGCTGATAGCAGATTGAGGAATCTTATGTCGCTGCAAGATATCACCGCCCGTATTGCCAAAGCCGAAACTGCCGCCGGGCGGCCTGCCGGTACTGTCAAACTGATCGCCGTATCAAAAGTGCAGCCGAACGAACGTGTGCAAGCTGTTCTTGAGCAGGGCCATCGGTGTTTTGGTGAAAATCGGGTTCAGGAAGCTGCAGGAAAATGGCCGGGTTTCATGGAGCAGTTCGCCGACATTGATCTGCATCTGATCGGCCCGCTGCAAACCAACAAGGCCCGTCAAGCGATTGAACTGGTCAACTCTATCCACTCGGTCGACCGGCCCAAGCTGGCCAAAACGCTGGCGCGGCTGGCACAAGAGGTCGGCACTTGCCCGGATTTGTTCATTCAGGTCAATACCGGGGAAGAGGATCAAAAGGCCGGTATCCTGCCTGCCGAGGCGGATGCGTTCATTGCAGAATGCCGGGGGCTGGACCTGCCGATCCAGGGATTGATGTGTATCCCACCCGTCAATGAGGAACCCTCACTGCATTTCGCACTGCTGGCGAAAATCGCCGAGCGCAACGGGCTGACTGGACTGTCGATGGGTATGAGCGGGGATTTCGAACAAGCCATTGCGCTGGGGGCAACCCATGTGCGCGTGGGCTCGGCCATTTTTGGTGCGCGGGTCAGGCCGCAGGAATAATAAGGCGCGTGCCCGGCGATATCTGGCGCGCAATCCAATGCAGGTGGTCCCGGCGGAAGGCTACGCAGCCCTCGGTCGGGTATCCGGGGCGGCGCCATTGGTGAACAAAGATCGCCGATCCGAGACCCGGTATCGCATTGGGCCAGTTCCAGTCGGTGATCAACACCAGATCATACAGTGGATCAGCGCGGCGCAGCTTTTCATGGCTAAAGGCATAGGGCGCGCTGACCAGATTATTGTACTGGTCGTCCCGCCCGTCATCCGACCAAAGATCGCGCGGACCGATGGGAATCGCCCAAGGGGCCGGTTTGGCCATGCGATCTGGCCGGTACAGCATCCCCACGATGTGATGTACGCCCGTGGGCGTGGCGCCATCCCCTTCGCGTTTTACGTCGCTCAGCCCGCCTTTGCCGATTGTGCAGGGAAAGACACGCCCGGCAAATCGTACCCCGCGCGGTGTCAGGACCAGATCATTCGGCATCACAGCAAGTGCCCGGACTTGGCCGCCTTGGTTGCAAGATATCCGCGGTTATGGGCGGTTTCGCCAACCTTCAACGGCACACGCTCGGTCACGGCTATCCCGGTTTTCTCCATCATCGCGATTTTCGCCGGGTTGTTGGTCAGCAATCGGACCGAGTTGAACCCCAGAGACTTCAAAATGTCCGAACCTAGCCGAAAATCCCGCTCATCATCTTCGAAGCCCAGACGATGATTGGCTTCGACCGTATCGAACCCCTGATCCTGCAGGAAATAGGCGCGCATCTTGTTGGCTAGGCCAATGCCGCGCCCTTCCTGGTTCAGATACAGCAGCACCCCAGCCCCTTCCGAGCCCATCTGCGCCAGCGCACCCCGCAATTGCGGACCGCAGTCGCATTTCAGACTGCCCATAAGGTCTCCGGTAAAACAGGCCGAATGCAAACGGGCTAAAACCGGTTTATCCCGATCCGGGCGGCCGATCTCGACCGCGTAATGTTCCTCGCCACCATCTTCGGGGCGGAATACGTGCAATCGACCGGCTTCGGATACTTCCATCGGCAGGCGGGCGGCAACCACCGCATGTAACTCGCTGCGATCGGCCAGATGTGGCGCGGCACGGGTGTGGTCAATGCATGTCAGGCCATGTGCGGATGCAAAGCCGCGCCCATCCTCAATGGGCATTACGACGGCTGCAGGCAGCAATCGCGCCGACTTGGTGAGGGCGATTGCGATGCGGTGCAGGTTGGCGTTGCCCTGACGTTCAGTCATCAGGGGCCCTTTCATCGGAGCGTTCAGGTCGTCTGACGGATCCGCAACCGCTTGCACCCAGGTTATATCCGCATCGGCAGGGATAATCACACGCGCCAGATCACCATCATATGACCGGGCCTTCAGCGTTTCGGCCCGCCGCACTGTGACGGCAACCACCGGGTCGCCACCAAGCCCGCGCAGATCCGCGAGCCGTTGCGCGCTCAGGGTCTCAGCCGCGATGGCCAGTATGCTGAATCCGCTGTCGTCGATCAATGCGACGGGAACCCCCATGCGCAGATCGGCGCGGGCCCGCGCCAGCAATTCTGAAATATCCGGGATCAGACTCATCTATGTTACCCTGTAACGTTCTGGCCTTCCTGTAGCCTGATAAGACGGAAATGTGAAACATTTCCTCTGCTTCGGACACGAGGGCGTGAAACGATTGCAGCAAACCTTGTTGATTGCATCTTCCGCGCGCAAGTGGTGGAAAAGGCTTAGGAGGACCGGACATGGCTCAGCTCAAGAAAATCCTGCTGGTGGATGACGATGAAGACCTGCGCGAGGCGCTTAGCGAGCAACTCGTAATGACCGAGGATTTCGACGTGTTCGAAGCTCATGACGGTCAGTCCGCGATGGAGCGGGCGCGCGAAGCGATTTACGATCTGGTCATTCTGGACGTTGGCCTGCCGGATACTGACGGGCGCGAGCTGTGCCGCCTGATGCGCAAGCAAGGTGTAAAAAGCCCGATTCTGATGCTGACCGGCCATGACAGCGACGCAGATACAATCCTGGGTCTGGATGCCGGTGCGAACGACTATGTCTCGAAACCGTTCAAGTTTCCGGTGCTGCTGGCCCGTATTCGTGCCCAGTTGCGCCAGCATGAACAATCCGAGGATGCGGTGTTCGTTCTGGGACCGTACACGTTCAAGCCGGCGATGAAGATGCTGATCACCGAAGAAGATCGCAAAATCCGGCTGACCGAGAAAGAAACCAATATTCTCAAGTTCTTGTACCGTTCGACCGACGGCGTGGTTGCCCGCGACGTTCTGCTGCATGAGGTCTGGGGCTATAACGCCGGTGTCACCACCCACACGTTGGAGACGCATATCTATCGCCTGCGCCAGAAAATCGAGCCTGATCCGTCAAATGCGCGCCTTTTGGTCACAGAATCGGGTGGATATCGCTTGGTCTCTTAACTCGTTGTGGATTGACGTGGATCAAAGTGATACTCTGGATACGTAATTAGATTACTCCCAACCCGCGCATGTCCGGGTTATGACATGCACCTCCCTGTTGGACTGCCGGGCCTGATGGCCCGGCCTTTTTTTAAATAAGCTGGGTCGAAGATACAAATCCGATTGCCAGATTTGTTTTCTCGATCACAGTTTAGCTGGTGCCGTCGTTTTCCAGAACGGTACCGTAGGTAATGCCGCTGCGCAGGCTGCGGAAATCAGCATAAATCTTGCCATCTTCAAAGGTGGCATCGATCAACCCGTTGATCTGGCGGTCTTCTCCGACCCGGGTTTCAACCATGGCGATTGAACCAGTGCCATCGCGGCTGATTGTTCCGGTAACCTGACCTTCGTTCCACCGGTCCGAGCCGGTCCGGCTCCATTTGCTGGTTCCCCAGAATGCATTGTCCTGCTGTTCTTTGATCTCAAGAACCCATTCGGATTGATTAAAACGCGGGGCTCCGTCGCTGTGTTCGTTGGGCAGGGCCGCAACGGTGTGGGTGCCGCTCCAGACGCCGCGCAAATCAGGTGTGTTTTCCGCAACTGCATGGGTGGCAAAGGCAAGGGTGCTGGCCAGCGCGGCGGCGCCAAGTGTCTTGAATTTGGTCATGGTTTCCTCCGTTTTCTAGTCATAAATGTTGGAAACAGATGATCTGATTTCCATGTTGGCGACGAAACATAAACTGGATTTAACCTGCGCTTTATGTTGCGAACGGTGTGGTGGATTGAGCCCGTTTGCCCTCAAAACCAAAAACTGGCTCAGGACAATTTTTTCTCGTGGCACCGGCGGAAACGCCACGCTAACCTGCGCCAATTGCGACAGAGGAATCCCCCATGCCCTTTACCCTTGCCACCTGGAACATCAACTCGGTCCGCCTGCGCGAGCCTATCGTGCTGAAATTGCTGCAGGAGGAAGCGCCGGATGTACTGTGTCTACAGGAGTGCAAGTCGCCGGTCGAAAAGATCCCGACCGAAGGGTTTGCGGAACTGGGCTATACCCACATGGTTGCACGTGGACAAAAGGGCTATAACGGCGTTGCCATCCTGTCTCGGCTGCCAATTGAAGAAGTAGGTGATAAGGATTTCGCGGGTCTCGGTCATGCGCGACACATTGCCGGACGGTTGGAGAATGGGGTCACCATCCACAACTTCTATGTCCCCGCAGGTGGCGACGTGCCGGATCGTGAAAAGAACGAGAAGTTCGGGCAGAAGCTCGACTACCTCAGCGAAATGCGCGATTGGTTCCATGCGGAAAAGCCGGAAAAATCCATTCTGGTGGGGGATCTGAACATCGCCCCGCGCGAGGATGACGTCTGGTCGCACAAACAATTGCTCAAGGTCGTCTCACACACTCCGATCGAGGTCGAAGCACTGGCTGAAACCCAGGATGCGGGCGCTTGGGTCGATATCACCCGCCAGGATATTCCCGAGGGGCAATTGTACAGTTGGTGGTCCTATCGCGCGCGCGATTGGGATGCGGCCGATAAGGGGCGGCGGCTGGATCACGTCTGGGCCACGCCCGATATCTCGAACGCGGGCCATTCCAGCCGCGTCTTGCGTGATGCACGCGGATGGGAAAAACCCAGCGACCACGCACCCGTTTTTGCCAGTTTCGACCTGTAATTGCGCAACTCTGCCCTTGGTTTCCGCTGCCAGCGGTTGCATATAGGGCGCAAGTTCGAACCGGAGAGTGAAAACCATGGATCTTCTGAACGCCGCAGCCAGCCCCGAGGCCACCGATCTGATCAAGGACGGGTCCGAGGCGACCTTTATGGCCGACGTGGTCGAGGCGTCTCAGGAAACGCCTGTCATCGTTGATTTCTGGGCGCCTTGGTGCGGGCCATGCAAGACGCTGGGGCCCGCCCTGGAAGAAGCTGTAACCGCTGCCAAGGGTGCGGTGAAGATGGTCAAGATCAACGTGGATGAGGCGCAGATGATCGCGTCGCAAATGCGTATTCAGTCGATCCCGACCGTTTATGCCTTTTTCAAAGGTCAGCCCATCGACGGGTTTCAGGGCGCTCAGCCGGGTTCGGAAATCAAGGCTTTTGTTGATCGCGTGATCGAAGCCGCGGGCGGCGAAAGCCCCGGTGGGCAGTTGGATGACGCGGTCGAAGCTGCCGAAGATATGCTGGCCGATGGCGCCGCTGTTGATGCGGCCCAAACCTTTGCTGCGATTTTGGGCGAAGATCCGAACCATGCCGGGGCTTACGGCGGGCTGGTTCGTGCGCATATTGCATCCGGTGATCTGGAACAGGCCGAAGCCATTCTGAACGGCGCACCTGCCGAGATTTCCACCTCGGCCGAGGTGGAGGCGGCGCATGCGCAGTTGGAACTGGCCAAGCAGGCCGCTGATGCCGGTCCGGTGGCCGAATTGACCGCTGCGGTCGAGGCTGATCCCGACAATCTTCAGGCCCGTTTCGATCTGGCACAGGCACTACACGCCAACGGCAATGTCGAGGAGGCCGTGGCGCAGTTGCTGGACCTGTTCCGCCGTGATCGCGAATGGAATGACGGTGCCGCCAAGACGCAGCTGTTCACCATCTTCGACGCGCTCAAGCCCAATGATCCGATTGTTCTGAACGGGCGGCGCAAGCTCAGCTCGATGATATTTGCCTAATTCGGGATCAGAGCTACACTCGGATACATGATGCATCCCGCTGATCTGCCGGAAACGGTATCCGTTTTTCCATTGCCGGGGGCGCTGTTGTTGCCCCGTTCGCGCCTGCCGCTGCATATTTTCGAGCCGCGCTATCTGCAGATGCTGGACGACGCCCTGAAAACACAGGAGCGGCTGATCGGTATGGTGCAGCCGAACCCGTGTCAGACCAACGAAGACAATCTGCACCAAATCGGTTGCGCCGGGCGGGTCACACAGTTTTCGGAAACCGAAGATGGCCGGTATCTGATTACTCTGACCGGAATTTCCCGGTTTCGAGTCCAGTCCGAGTTGGACGCCTTTACCCCGTACCGGCGCTGTGCCGTGTCGTGGGGTGGCTTTGATCGCGATCTGGGCAGGGCTGAGATCGACGATGGGTTTGACCGCCGCTCGTTTTTGGGATTGCTGGAGCGGTTTTTTGCCTCGCGCCAGCTTTCGACCGATTGGGATACGTTGAAAGACGCAGATGATGAGTTGCTGGTGAATTCACTGTCGATGCTGCTGGATTTTGATCCCGAGGAAAAACAGGCGCTGCTTGAGGCCCCCTGTCTGCGCACCCGGCGCGAGACCCTAACGACACTGATAGAATTCGCCATGCGCGGCGGCACGAATGAGGAAAAACTGCAATGACTGAGCCCCAACACCCTTTCGACCGGCATATGCTTGAGGCACTGATTTGTCCGCAGACACACACGACCTTGCATTATGATGCCGAAAAGCAGGAACTGGTGTCCAAGGCGGCCAATCTGGCCTTTCCGATCCGAAATGGGATTCCGGTGATGTTGGTCGATGAAGCGCGCGAACTGGACTAGATCGCGCGACCCTGCAGCAGTTTTGGCAGGTCTCCGGTCAGCCCGGCGGCCTCACGCACAAAGCCACGGCGCAGGCCGGGCAACGAGCCCACAATTCCCATCCCAATGTCGCGTCCGATCCGCAGCAGCGGGTTGTCGTTGGAAAACAGTTTGTTGAACACATCTGTCGCCATGGCCAGCGCCGCCGTGTCGAACCGCCGCCATTCCTGATAGCGTTCCAGTACCAGAACCGATCCGATATCCTCGCCGCGCCGTCCGGCAAGCGTCAGCACCTCGGCCAAGGCTCCGACGTCGCGCAGACCTGCGTTCAGGCCTTGCCCGGCGATGGGGTGCATGCCGTGGGCGGCGTCTCCGACCAGGGCCATGCGATCGCCGATGAAAGAATTGGCGATGGTCAGGTTCAGCGGATAGGTGAACCGGTCGCCTTGCAGGCGGATATCACCCAGAAAATCGCCGAACCGGGGCCGCAGGACCTGCAGGTATTCGTCCTCGGGCAGGGCGTTGACGTGCCGGGCCGTCTCGGTCCGCTCACTCCAGACGATCGAGCTGCGATTGCCGGTCAGGGGAAGAATGGCAAGCGGGCCGGGTGGCATGAAAAACTGATGGGCCACGCCGTCGTGGGGCAGGTCATGTTCGATGGCGCAGACCAGTGCGGTCTGGCCGTAATCCCAGCCAGTACGCTTGATGCCTGCCCGCGTGGCGGTGCCGCTGCGGCGACCGTCGCAACCGACCAGCATTGAACCGGTCAGGGTGGTGCCGTCATCCAAGGACAGCGTCACGCCGTTCGCATCAGACTCCTGTGCAACAACGGTTCTGCCACTGATTTCGGTGATGCCTTTTTCCTCGGCAATGGCGTCCATAAAGGCGCGGCGCAGGTGGCGATCTTCGACCATATAGCCCATCGGGCCTTCTTCGATCTCGGCGTGGTCGAAATGCATGAAGAACGGGGATGGCCCAACGCCTGCATGCCCATCGGTCACCTTGATTTCCAACATCGGCTGGGCGTGTTCGGCCACGCGATCCCAGACCCCGATCGCATCCAGCAACCTTTGCGAGGCTAGCGCCAGCGCATAGGCACGCCCATCAAAGGCTGCGTTCTTGCGCACTTTTTCCGCCAGCGCGTCAATCACGGTGACCGAGTGGCCGGTCTGCGTCAGTGCCAAAGCCAATGCCGGGCCGTTCAGGCCGCCGCCCACGATCAGGATATCCGAGGTTTGTTCCATGCCCCGCAATATGCGCGCCCATTCGGGATTGTCCATGTGCGGTCCTGTCGCTACCGTCCGTCAAAGCGCAATTTTTTCGAGGGGGCGATGATGCAGGATTGGCTGACCATGACGGCGTGTGATCTGGGTCGGGGCATCGGTATGGGGCGGATTGACCCGGTTGAATTGACCGAAACCTACCTGTCGGCCATCGACGACCATCCCCACAGCGACCGAATCTATGCCCGTGTCACCCATGACCGCGCCCGATCTGAGGCCGCAGCGGCGCAAGCCCGCGCCAAGCTGGGGCAGCGCCTGTCGCTTTTGGACGGGGTGCCGATAAGCTGGAAAGACCTGTTCGACACCGCTGGTATCGGAACCGAGTCCGGGTCTGCCCTGCTAAAAGGTCGGGTGCCGGAAAGTGACGCGGTCGTGGTCCGCAACGCCACCGCATTGGGGGCGGTCTGTTTGGGTAAAACTCATATGAGCGAGCTGGCCTTTTCCGGCCTTGGCCTGAATCCGATCACCGGAACGCCGCCCTGCGTCGATGATGTAGATGCGGTGCCGGGCGGATCCTCGTCTGGTGCCGGGGCATCGGTAGCTTGGGGGTTGGCGGCTGGGGGGATCGGCTCAGACACCGGCGGATCGGTGCGTATACCGGCGGCCTGGAACAATCTGGTGGGGCTGAAAACCACCGCCGGGCGGATCAGCCTGGAAGGGGTAGTGCCCTTGTGCCTGCGCTTCGATACCGCCGGTCCGCTGACCCGCTCAGTTGAGGATGCCGCGCATATGCTGGCGCTGTTGGAAGGGGGCCCCCCGGCGGACCAGCGGGGGGCCAGCCTGAAAGGTCGGCGCTTTGCTGATTTGCAAAACGTGGCCAAGGATGACCTGCGCGATGCGCCCCGCAAAGCTTTTGACGACGCTGTTGACCGGTTGCGCGATGCTGGCGCGGAAATCGTGCCATTGGAAGTGCCCGAACTGGATGAGGCGATGGGGCTTTCGGGCCTTCTCTACACCACCGAAGCATATGGATTGTGGCGCGACGTGATCGAGGCCAACCCTGACGCGATGTATCCTGAGATTTTGGCTCGGTTCCGTGCAGGCAAGGATACCTCTGGTCCCGATTACGTCGCCGCATGGTCCAAGCTGAAAGCCTGCCGTGCCGCGTGGGATGCGGCCACGTCTGGCTTTGACGCCGTTCTGGCCCCTACAGCCCCGATTCTGCCACCGAATCTGGACCGGTTGATGAACGATCATGATTATTACGTCACCGAAAACCTGCTGGCGTTGCGTAATACGCGGATTGGCAACCTGATGGGGCTTGCGGCCCTGACCCTGCCCACCGGCACCCCCGGTTGCGGGCTGATGATGTTGGGTTATCCGGGCTCGGAAGAAGTGCTTTTGCGACTTGGATCAGCAGCCGAAGCAGCATTGGCCTGAATGCCACAATCCCCTGATTCGGCACCTCTTTGTCTGGACGAAGCGGGGTGCGGCCTGTAATCTGCCAAAAAAACGGGGCGAAAATGATCCCGATATTGAGGAAGCAGTTATGAATTTCCCCGAGCGGTTTTCGAACCTACCGGAATACGCATTTCCGCGTTTACGCACCCTGTTGGACCACCATCAGCCGGGTGGAGACGTGATTCACATGACCATCGGCGCGCCGATGCATGACTTCCCGGCTTGGGTGACGGATGTGATCATGGAAAATGCCGCGGGTTTTCAGGGCTATCCGCCAAATGAAGGTTCGCCCGAGCTGCGCGGCGCGATCACCGACTGGATCAAGCGCCGCTATGGCGTGGCGATGGACCCCGAAACCAACGTGATGGCCCTGAACGGCACGCGCGAGGGGTTGTATAACGCAGCCATGGCGCTGTGCCCGGAACAGAAGAACGGCCAGAAGCCGGTCGTCTTGTGCCCGAACCCGTTTTATCAGGTTTATATGGTCGCCTCGATCTCGGTTGCGGCCGAGCCGGTCTTTGTGCCTGCGACCGCCGCAACGGGTCATCTGCCGGATTACGCAGGGCTGCCCGAGGATGTGCTGAACCGCACCGCCGTGGCCTATATCTGCTCACCCGCCAACCCGCAGGGGGCCGTTGCCTCGCGCGATTACTGGGCCGAGCTGATCCAATTGGCCGAAAAATACGATTTCCGCATCTTCGCGGATGAATGTTATTCCGAGATTTACCGCAATAATGCCCCAGCCGGGGCCTTGACCGTAGCGCAGGAACTGGGCGCCGATCCTGAACGGGTCACCTTGTTCAACTCACTGTCGAAACGGTCGAACCTGGCGGGGCTGCGGTCCGGCCTGATTGCGGGCGGGCCTGAAACGATCAAACGGGTCAAGCAGTTGCGCAGTTACGCGGGCGCGCCATTGCCAGCCCCCTTGCAGGCCGCAGCGGCACGGGTTTGGGCGGATGAGGCGCATGTGGCCGAGAACCGCGCGCTGTATCAGGAAAAATACGCGATCGCCGACGAGGTTTTCGCCAATGTTCAGGGCTATATGCCGCCCGAGGCCGGGTTTTTCCTGTGGCTTCCGGTCGAAAACGGCGAAGAAACCGCATTGAGGCTGTGGCAGCAGACCGGGGTACGGGTGCTGCCGGGCGCATATCTTTCTCAAGGTGATCCGGGGCAAAACCCGGGCGAACAATTTATCCGGGTCGCGATGGTGGCCCCAAAAACAGAGATGAAGCGCGGGCTGATCACGCTCCGCGACTGCATCTATTCGTGAGGTACGAGGGCAAAATGGCATCATATAACGCGCGTAACCGCGATCCATTGCTGGACAGCACGACTCAGGCCGCGATTGAGCGGCGCAGCAAAGAGCTGATCGGGATCGCCCTGATCCTGCTGGGGCTGGCCGCTGCGGCAATGATCTGGTCCTACACGCCGGATGACCCGAACTGGATGGTGTCTACGGACGCGCCGGTGCAGAACTGGATGGGGCGGATCGGGGCCTCGATCGCCGCACCGTTGTTCATGATCGTGGGCTGGGGCAGCTGGAGCATCGCGCTGGTGTTGATCGGCTGGGGCGTTCGCTTTGCCGGGCATTTCGGCGAAGAACGTGCGGTTGGCCGCCTGATCTTTGCGCCGATCTGGATCGCCATTGTCTCGGTCTATGCTGCAACGCTGGTGCCGGGTGAAGCCTGGCGCGCGACCCACAGCTTTGGTTTGGGTGGTCTGTTCGGTGATACCGTAATGGGTGCGCTTCTGACGCTGCTGCCGATTTCCTCGCATTTCATGGTCAAGCTGATGTCACTGGCGATGGCTGCCGGGATGCTGGCGTTGGGTGTCTTTGTGCTGGGCTTTACCAAGGCGGATGTGCGCAAAGGTTTCCGCGCCTTCCTGCTTGGTCTGGTCATGGCCTATGACATGTTGATGAACATGCTGGGTCGCGGGGCCACTGCGACCGCGCAGGCCGCGCGCGAGCGCCGCACGCAGTGGGAGGAACGCAAAGCCGCCCGTACAGAAGCGGCGGACGCCGTGTTTGAGGATGATCTGGCCTATGCCGATCCGGTGTTCGAAGAGCCGGAGTTTGATGACCCCGTGCCCGCCAAACCGGGCCTGTTGGCCCGGATGCCCAGCCTGATCCGCCGTCCCGAGCCGATGATCGAGCCTGAGTTGGTCGAGCCCGAACCCGTTGCGGGGTTTGACGAAATGCCGGGTGAGGACCGTATCCGGTCCAAGATCTCTGCCGCCGTGCGCAATCGCAAGGTCGCGATCGGCGAAATGACCCCCGAGCCTGATCCGAACCTACCGCTGACCAAAGGACGTGGCCGGGGGCCCGATCCGCTGATCCTGAACCCCAGAAGTGGTGACGAGCTACCGCCTGAGCCACCGATGACCTCGGCTGGCCTGCCGCCGGAACCGATGCTGACAGCGGAACCTGCGCCCGAATGGCAGCAAGAACCGCTGCATCAGGATTTTGCGTCCGAGCCGGATTTCGAAGACGAAGCCGTGTTCGAGGACGCACCCGCGCCCGAACCCGTACCGCAGCAGCACCCCGCGATGAAGATTCCGGTGGCCGAGCCGCGCAAACCGGTTGTTGCGCAGCCTGTGCGCCGGACCCCGCCGCCCTCGCGCCGCGCTCAGGCTGAGGCACAGCCGACCTTGTCCTTCGAGGAACGGCATTCCGATTTCGAATTGCCGCCGCTGAGCCTGTTGTCCAACCCCGCTAGCATTCAGCGCCATCACCTTAGCGACGAGGCGTTGGAAGAAAACGCGCGGATGCTGGAAAACGTGCTGGATGACTATGGCGTCAAGGGTGAGATCACCAGCGTCCGCCCCGGCCCGGTTGTCACCATGTACGAACTGGAACCGGCGCCGGGCCTGAAAGCCAGCCGTGTGATCGGTCTGGCCGACGACATCGCACGTTCGATGTCGGCGTTGTCGGCACGGGTTTCGACTCTGCCGGGTCGCTCGGTAATCGGGATCGAACTGCCGAATGAAAACCGTGAGATGGTGGTTCTGCGCGAAATTCTGGCCAGCCGAGATTTTGGCGACGGTAATCATGCGCTGCCTCTGGCATTGGGCAAGGATATCGGCGGCGAATCCATGGTCGCAAACCTGGCCAAGATGCCCCACTTGCTGATCGCGGGGACCACCGGGTCCGGTAAGTCTGTGGCGATCAACACCATGATCCTGTCGCTGCTGTACAAGCTGTCACCGGACGAATGCCGCTTGATCATGATCGATCCGAAGATGTTGGAACTGTCGGTCTATGACGGGATCCCGCATCTGCTGTCGCCCGTTGTAACCGACCCGAAAAAGGCGGTTGTGGCCCTGAAATGGGTCGTGGGTGAGATGGAGGACCGCTATCGCAAGATGTCCAAGATGGGCGTGCGTAATATCGCGGGCTACAACGGCCGTGTGAAGGACGCGATGGCCAAGGGCGAGTTGTTCAGCCGCACGGTCCAGACCGGGTTCGATGACGAAACCGGTGAACCGATGTTCGAGACCGAAGAATTCGCCCCCGAATCGATGCCTTACATCGTTGTCATCGTCGACGAGATGGCCGACCTGATGATGGTCGCGGGCAAGGAAATCGAAGCCTGCATTCAGCGTCTGGCGCAGATGGCGCGGGCCTCGGGCATTCACCTGATCATGGCCACGCAGCGCCCCTCGGTCGATGTGATCACCGGGACGATCAAGGCGAACTTCCCGACCCGAATTTCGTTCCAGGTGACTTCGAAAGTCGACAGCCGCACCATTCTGGGCGAAATGGGGGCTGAACAGCTGCTGGGGCAGGGTGACATGCTGTATATGGCAGGCGGTGCCAAGATCACACGCTGCCACGGTCCCTTTGTCTCGGACGAAGAAGTCGAAGAAATCGTCAACCACCTGAAACAGTTCGGCCCACCGGATTACATGAGCGGTGTTGTCGATGGACCGGCAGAAGAGAAGGCTGACAATATCGACGCCGTTCTGGGCCTGAATACAGGTGGCAACACCAACGGTGAAGATGCCCTCTATGATCAGGCCGTGGCGATTGTGATCAAGGATCGCAAATGTTCGACTTCGTACATCCAGCGGAAACTTGCCATTGGCTATAACAAGGCCGCGCGACTTGTTGAGCAAATGGAAGACGAAGGCGTTGTTTCTTCGGCGAATCACGTCGGTAAGCGGGAAATCCTCGTCCCCGAGCAGTAGGATATTTAATAACAAGGGCAAAGCGCTTATCTGGGTTTCATGAAACAGATTGCTTTTGCCCTTGCTCTGACCCTGGCCGCACCTGCCGCCTGGGCGGCCGACAAACTGCCATTGTCGCAGATATCCAATTATCTGAACGGTTTGAATACCGTTGAGACGACATTCACTCAGGTCAATGATGACGGCTCGTTGAGCACTGGTAAGCTGTGGATGCAGCGGCCGGGCAAGATGCGGTTCGAATATGATCCGCCCAACAGTGCCGTTGTTCTGGCCAACACGGGCACGGTGCAAATCTTTGACCCCAAGTCGAACCAGCCGCCCGAGCAATACCCGCTGAATCGGACACCGCTGTCACTGGTGCTGGCGCGCAATGTGAATCTGGGGCAGGCAAATATGGTCGTGGCGCATGACTTCGACGGCACCGCCACAGTTGTCACCGCTCAGGACCCAAAAAACCCCGATAGCGGACGGATCGAGCTGATGTTCACCGACAACCCGGTTGAGCTGCGCAAATGGGTGATCCATGACAATGCGGGCACGAAAACAACCGTGCTGCTTGGTCAGCTGGATACAGGTAGCAGCCTAAGCCGGGATCTGTTTACCAAAGCGAAAAGAAGCGGGTCAGGCAATCGCTGACCCGCGTTCGATTCAGTGGCGGCAGCCTGACAGCTGCGCCTGATACAGTTTGGCGCGCGCATCCACATCATTGGCGACATTCAGCAACCAGGTCTTGCTATAGTGGCTGCCCCGGGCATAGCCGGTGTGGCCCTCATGATAGGCAAGATACTGGTTGCGGGTGTCACTGGGGTGAATGCCGTTCCGCTGATGACTTTTGTTCATGTACCAGCCGATAAAATCCGACGCATCGCGGATACGGTCGCGCTTGGCCCGGCGCTTGCCGGTCTCGCGCTGGTATTCATCCCAGGTGCCATCCAACGCCTGGCTGAAGCCATAGGCGCTGCTCTGCCGGCCCATCGGGATTACACCCAGAACGTATTTATGCGGTGTGCGCGCATCATGCTTATAGCGGCTTTCCTGATAGATCGTCGCCATTTGAACGTGAACCGGGACGCCCCATTTCCGCTCGGTGCTTTTGAAGGCCTTCATATAATCGGGCCGTTCGCGCGCAATGCTGCACGCGTCATTCAGTTTGCTGGGCGGCTGTTTGGAACCACCCCCACAGGATGCCAAAAGCAGCACCCCGAAGAGTACGATAAGAATTCTGCTCATGTGCCTCGTGCCTTTTTTCTTTATTCTAGCGCAGATTGAGCGTTTAGGGAATCACAATCGCTACAGAATAATCGCGAGAATTATAGGTAATGCGCCCACGGACAACGCTGTTGAGACCATGACCATCCCGGCAACCGCGTCGGAATCGGCATCGAACCGCTCGGCCAGTAGGTATGAAGTTACTGCCACCGGAGTACACATCTGCAGCACTAGAACGCCAAAGGCCACGGCTTCGAGTTTGAAGATCAGCGCAACAGACCATCCCAGTGCGAAACACACAGCCAGTTTAAGAAATGAAAGCCAGACCGCCTGACCCAGCCGGTGCGTTGTCAGCCGCGCGACCGCCACGCCCAGCGTTATCAGCATCAGGGGCACTGCCATCTGGCCCAACAATTCCAATGTGTTAGTCAGAAATAGGGGCGTCTGCCATCCGCGCCACAAAAACAGCGCCCCCAATAGGGTGGCCCAGACCATCGGTTCGCGCACGACTTTGCCGAACGCGCCTTTTCCGGCCACAAGGTAGATGCCGTAAGTAAACGAAAACAATGCTGTTACTGACAGGAAAATGACCGCATAGCCCAACCCGGCCTGGCCAAAGGCGAAAATGCACAAAGGAAGACCCAAATTTCCGGTATTTCCGAATATCAGCGGCGAAAGATAGGTGCGCTGTTCAAGTTTCAGCCCCCGGACGATCAGCCAGAAGACCGCTGCCATCACCAGATTGGCAACGATTGTCGCAACGGTAAAACGGGAAAGATCGCCGCCCGGAATGTCGGTTTGCATCAGCGCCACAAAGATCAGGCTGGGCACAGCAAGGGTCATGGCAAAGCGGGTGACGAACTGCAGGCGATACTCGAATCCCAGCTTGACCCAGGCAAAACCGATCGCCGCCAGAATAAAGACCGGGGCCACGATTTCGAATACTGTCAGCAAGAGGTTCACAGACTGTTTCCCTTATTTACGGATCAATGATTGGCATTTCGGCCCGGAAAGAGGTAGTAAGTTCAATGGGGGCATAAACTATGCTGAAGACACACGCCAAGTACGGCCTGGGACAGGTCGTCCGTCATAAAAAACATCCCTTCCGAGGGGTGATTTTTGACGTGGACCCCGAGTTTGCGAACACGGAAGAATGGTATCAGGCCATCCCCGAAGACAGCCGCCCGATCAAGGACCAACCGTTTTACCACTTGTTGGCGGAAAACGATCAATCCTTCTATGTGGCTTATGTTTCTGAACAAAATCTGGTCGCCGACCAATCGGGTGAGCCGGTTGAACACCCCGATATTCCCGATATGTTCGGTCCGTTCGAAAACGGCGCCTATCCGCTCCACTTCCATCTGAACTAAGGGTGCTTGGCCGGGTGTCGGCCCGTCAGTACCCAAGGGCGCACCCGTCTTTTCGCGGGTCGCTTGCGCCTTGTAGAACGCCATCCTCACAGATTCGAATTGCTTGTGCACCACCCAATGGCGTTTCTGGTATCTCTACAGTGTGGCCCAAATCACGTAATTGTTGGGCAGTGCTGGGCGAAATTCCGCGTTCCAGCTTCAATACGTCATTGTCAGCAAAGGCGCGTGGTGCCTCGATGTTGGCTTGAAGGCCCAACCCGTGGTCCGTCAAATTTGACACAAACCGGGCGTGGCCGGTGGGTTGATAGGCGCCACCCATCACGCCGAAAGGCATCAGTACACGACCATTTTGCTTCAACAGCCCCGGAATGATTGTGTGCATGGGTCGTTTGGCGCTGCCCAGTTCATTTGGATGACCCGATTGTAAGGTAAAGCCCGCGCCTCGGTTCTGAAGCAAAATGCCGTATTTTTCGGAAGCGATCCCCGAGCCGAAGCTGTGAAAGATGGAATAGATCAGCGAAACCGCCATTCTGTCCCGATCCACAACGGTGATATAGACGGTGTCCTTGTGAATCGCCTCGGTCAGCGGGGCGGCGGCGGGCATGGCGCGTTTTGGGTCGATCAGCGCGGCCAGCCTGTCGGCCACATCCTGATTCGTGAACCGATCCGCATGTGTTGTATGATCGGGATCGGCGATAAAGCGGTTGCGGGCGTCATAGGCGAGTTTCGAAGCCTCCGCCTCAATATGCAGACGCTGCGCCCCGAACGGGTCCATGCTGGCTAGGTCGAAGTTCTTGAGGATATTCAGCAGAAGAATGGCCGTGGCACCTTGGCCGTTCGGCGGATGTTCAACCAATTCCAACCCATTGTAATCACCGCTGACCGGCTGTGTTTCAGTGCAAGCGGTGGCCAGAAAATCCTCCATCGTATGAACGCCGCCCAGTTGGGTGAGTGCAGCGACCATGTCCTCGGCAATGTCACCAGAGTAAAACGCGTCCCGCCCGGTACGAGCAATTTGGCGCAAGACTTCTGCTTGCCCCCGAGAGCGAAACACCTGCCCAGCTTTAGGAGCGCTGTCATTGATCAGGTATTGCGTCCGCGCGGCCCCCTGTAGGGTGGCGGCCCCCGTTTCCCAGTCAAACGCCACCCTTGGGGCAACCGGCACCCCGGTTTCGGCATAGTGAATCGCGGGTTGCAGAATGGCCTCAAGCCCCAGCTTGCCTTCGGTTTGCGCCAGATGACAGAACGCATCGACGGCGCCGGGGATGGTTACAGCGTCTGCTGTGTTCAAAGGCACTCTTGTCAGCCCTTGGGCTCGCAGTTTTTCTGCGTTAGCTGCTGCAGGCGCACGGCCCGACCCATTCAGGGCGCGTATCTGATCCTCACCCGCCCGATTGAACAGCACGAAACAATCACCGCCCAGCCCGGTCATCTGAGGTTCGCAAATTCCCAGCAGCACCGCCCCGGCAATGGCGGCATCCATTGCGTTGCCGCCCTGGGTAAGAATGTCCACAGCTACTTTTGCGGCCAAGGGATGCGACGTGGCGCACATCCCTTCGGTTGCCAGAACTTCGGATCGGCCCGGTGAGTGAAAATCCCGCATGACATTTTTCCCCGATTGAACGCGCCGAAGGTATCGCGCGGTCCGGGGTTGTCCAGTCAAATCAAAGGGAAGTTCCTCGGCGCCGTTCACTGGGTGGGGGCTGTGACACGTGGCGCCGAGGGAAGCTATCTGAGCTACAGGTATTGTTTTGCCCTTTGTTTGCGGCATCACAATGGTTCGATCTGGGCCTTATTGTGACGTTTTCTTGCCGTCAGGCGGGCTCTGGAAAGTCAAAGCGTAGCGACAGCCGGTTGCATCCATTGCTTCGTTCATAGCGGATATCGCTGGTCAGTTCATGGATTAGAAACCAGCCGAACCCACCTTCGGGCAGGTCTTCAACCGTCGATCCCAATGATGCCGGGATGCCCTCGGGTACCCGAAATCCGGGTAACGGGTTGCCGGTGTCCGAGATCAGAATCTCAAGCCAGTTCTGATGCAGGCGGCACCGAACCTTCACCTTGGCCGGAGTTATGTCGGCATAGGCGTGTTCGACCACATTATTGATCGCTTCGGCCAGCGCGATTTTCACATCACCCGCTTTGTGTGCCGGAAGCCCATGCGCCGCCAACCCCCGGCTGAGTTGCGCGATCCCGGCGCTGGCCTCAGTCTCAGTTGCTGTGAAGCTCAGATCTAAACACTTGCCGTTGTGCATGGGCATCGCGCCTATTCAGATAGTCAATTAGGTCAATCCGCGGAGGTCGACAGGGCATCATCCAGGGTTGGATACAGTTTGAACACCGTGTCCATACGGGTCAGGCGGAATACCTTTTCAACAAAAGGGTGCAGCCCAGCCAGGTCCAGCCTGCGCTCATTTCCAAGCTGTTTCATCGAGGCGACGATGGCACCCAAGCCACTTGAATCGATGAACTCGACACTGGTCAGGTCCAGCACCACGCGCGTGGCCCCGCCTTCGGCCTGATTGCGCATGTCCTCCTTGAACTGGATGGCCATGGCCGCATCAATCCGGTCGGAGTGCACTTTGATAATCTGGGTTGCGTCGGTCGTTGTGCTGGTCAAGGCCATGCGCGACGGTCCTCTAATATGAAACTCGCTAGTAGAAATACGCTAGACGACAATTCTTACCATTCGGTATCCATCAAAGTTGAAAGAGGAGGATCATCGCGATGAAACAAGTTGTTATCGCGGGCGCGGCGCGGACGCCCATGGGCGGGTTTCAGGGAATGTTCGACGGTATCACCGCTGCTGAATTGGGCGGGACTGCCATTCGTGCTGCGCTGCGCGGCGCGGGCGCTGATACGGTCGACGAAGTGCTGATGGGCTGTGTTCTGCCCGCCGGCCAGGGCCAGGCCCCGGCGCGACAGGCCGGATTTGCGGCGGGATTGGGTGAAGAAGTGCCCGCGACAACCCTGAACAAGATGTGCGGGTCGGGAATGAAGGCTGCCATGATCGCCTTTGACCAGATTGCTCTGGGTCACGCTGATACGATGATCGCGGGTGGCATGGAGAGCATGACCAACGCCCCTTACCTGCTGCCGAAAATGCGCGGCGGTGCGCGCATCGGGCATGGTCAGGTCGTTGATCACATGTTTCTGGACGGGCTCGAGGACGCCTATGACAAAGGCCGCCTGATGGGCACCTTCGCCGAGGATTGTGCCGAAGCCTATCAATTCACGCGTGAGGCGCAGGACGAATACGCGCTGCAATCTCTCTCGAACGCCCTGTCCGCACAGGAAAGCGGTGCCTTCGAAGGGGAGATCACGCCTGTTACCTCCAAAACCCGCAAGGGTGAGGTCACTTTTGCCCAAGATGAACAGCCGCAATCCGCACGCCCAGATAAAATCCCGACGCTGAATCCCGCCTTTCGCAAGGATGGCACGGTTACGGCGGCCAATTCATCATCGATTTCTGACGGGGCGGCAGCGCTGGTTCTAGCTTCGGCTGAGGTAGCCGAAGCGCAGGGCCTGACTGTGCGTGCCCGGATTGTTGGTCATGCCAGCCACGCGCAGGCTCCGGGTCTGTTCACAACCGCGCCGGTTCCGGCGGCGCAGAAACTGCTGTCGAATATCGGCTGGTCCAAAGATGACGTCGACCTGTGGGAGGTGAACGAGGCCTTTGCCGTCGTACCCATGGCTTTCATGCACGAAATGGGCCTGCCGCGCGATCAGGTAAACGTAAATGGCGGGGCCTGCGCATTGGGGCATCCCATCGGCGCCTCGGGCGCGCGGATCATGGTCACTCTGCTCAACGCGCTGGAAAAGCGGAACCTCAAACGCGGCGTGGCTGCCATCTGCATCGGTGGCGGTGAAGGCACAGCCATCGCCATCGAACGCGTTTGACGCTTGGGTTTATTCCACATACTGCGGGATAAACCCTTTCCAAAGAGCTCAACCATGACCGCCGATTACGACACGCTTGCTAAAACCATCGCTGCCCTGACCGAAGGTGAAACGGATCAGGTTTCCCTGATGGCAACAATCGCTTGCGAGGTGCATCACGCCGATGACCGGTTTGACTGGACTGGCTTTTACCGCGTGACCCAGCCCGGTTTGTTAAAGATCGGTCCCTATCAGGGCGGGCACGGCTGTTTGGTCATCCCGTTCGACCGGGGCGTCTGTGGTGCCGCCGCGCGGACTGGCGAAGTGCAGCTTGTGCCGGATGTCGAAGCCTTTCCGGGTCACATCGCCTGTGCAACGTCCACCCGGTCAGAATTGGTGCTGCCAGTGTGGGATGCATCGGGAAAGGTGATTGCGGTGTTCGACATCGACAGCGATCAGCCGGACGCATTTACCGATCAGGACGCCACAGCGCTTGGCGCCATTCTGGCCGACGTCTTTGCAAAATGAAATCAGCCGGGACACGTCCCGGCTGATTGATGTTCAAAAAGGGTCGCGATTGGTCAGCTCGCCAGGATCTTGGCCTTTTGCGCGGTGAATTCCTCTTCCGTCAGGTGGCCGTTTTCCTTGAGCTTTGCGAGCCGTTCCAATTCATCCGCGGCGGATACGCTCGCGACCGAGCGGATGTAATCTTTCTGCGCCTCTTCTATTTGATTCATGGTCTCGACACTGTGCTGGTGCATCTTATCCCCGCGCACAATGAGATAGCACAGCACGCCCAGCCAGGGGATCAGGATCACAAAGGCGATCCACAACGCTTTGCCACCACCGCTCAGGTCCTTTGAGCGGAAGACATCGGCAACAACCGAAATCATCACCCAGAACCAGGCAACCATCAGGAACAACCAGAAGATTGACCAGACTATATCGAAAAAACCGATCCCATTATCCATGTTCGTCCAACCTTTTGCTTATCTGTAAAAAAATCCCTGGGTTCAGGGATCGCGTGATTGTAACAGACAGTTGGCGTCTTGGTTAGAGTATTGTTTAGACGGTAAAATTCCGCATCACATGAGATTGGGAACGTCGCCCCAAAGCCAGAGATAAATCAGGCTTGTCTGAAGCCCGAAAATTCCGAACAGCCAGGCCGAAAACCCGCGTTTGCGGGTCTTGTGTCTGAAAATCCAGCGCCCGACCACTGCGCCGGGACTGCCGCCAAGCGCGGCCAGCCATAATAGGCGGCGTTCCGACACCCGGTTTTTGCGCCGTCGTGCGCGGGCCTTGTCCCAGCCAAAGGCCAGTAATGTCAGGGTGTTGATCCCCCAAAGATAGATCACTGCAATCCACATGCGAAATGCATATCAAGCAAACTGATCGGGTGAAATGAAAAAACTCTTGGAAATTTCATGATTCTCAGTCATCGTGAAAAAGGAGAAGAAATTTTCACAAGAATCGGAACGGCCCCGGTGAACACCCAAGCCCCCCACAGCGCGACACTCGGTGCGGATATCCGCGCGCTGCGCAAGGCGCGCGGGTTGACGTTGACCGAGATTGCAGCGCGGCTGAACCGGTCGGTCGGATGGCTCAGTCAGGTTGAGCGCGACATGTCCGACCCCTCGATCTCGGACCTGCGCCAGATTGCTGAGTGTCTGGGTGTGCCGATGTCGATGCTGTTTGCGCATTCCTCGGTGCCGGTGGGCGAACAGGGTTATGTGGTGCGCGCCGGATCGCGCCGTCCGATGGGCTCGGGTGAGGAAGGGTTGATCGAAGAACTGCTGTCGCCCGATCTGACCGATGATTTCGAAATGGTGCATTCCACCTTTGAACCCCGCTCCAGAATGCAGAAACCGGCCAACCGGCCGACGCAAGAGGTCGGCTACATGATCTCTGGCCGGTTGGATCTGACCATCGGGTCCAGTAAGTTTAAGGTAGGGCCAGGTGACAGCTTCCGCATCAGACATGAACCTTATCAATGGGCCAACCCCTATGATGAGCCCGCCGTGGCCATCTGGGTCATCGCCCCGCCGGTGTACTGATGAGCCTTGAGGTCTGGACCATATTCGCGCTGTTCTGGGTTGTGTTCGTGACCACTCCGGGGCCGAATGCGGTCAATTGTATTTCGAATGGGATGAGCCTGTCGTTTTCAAAGGCGATGCTGGGGGTTTTGGCGATCCTGACGCAGGCCAGCGCGTTTTTGATCCTGTCGGCATTGGGTGTGACCGCGCTGATCGCGGCCTCCCCAACCGGGTTCTTCATTGCCAAGCTGGTGGGCGCGGGGTTCCTGATCTGGTTGGGTATTCGTGGCTGGATGAATGCAACGAAACCTGCGCCAGCTTCGGAACGGCCTGCGCGCCATGTCTATCTGCACGCGCTGGCAGTGGCGACGATCAACCCCAAAAGCGTGGCTGGGTATCTGGCGGCCTTTTCGCAATTCGTGCAACCCGATGTGCCGATCTGGCAGCAAATGGGAGTGATCATGCCCACCGCGCTGGTTATCACCACGCTCAGCTATACCGGGTTCACCTTGCTGGGCGCGCTGATGGGCAAGGCAGCGCTGGGGGCGGTGTTCAACATCTGGGTGCGTCGGGTCATAGCGACCTGTTTCATCATCTATGGCGTGTTGCTGGGGGCCAGCTCCACGTCCACAGCAAGGGGGTAGTCACATGCAAACCGGTTCCTGCCTGTGCGGCGCGGTCGCGTTCACGATTGATGGAGAGCTGTCACCACCCTCGGCTTGCCATTGCGGACAATGCCGCAAGCAATCGGGGCACTATTGGTCTTCAACTTCGACCCGTCAGGACAACCTGAATTTCACCGCCAGCGACACGCTGCGTTGGTTCCGCGCTTCGGACATTGCTAGGCGTGGATTCTGCAGTGATTGCGGCGCGTTCCTTTTTTGGCAGCACAATGACGAAGACACGATTTCGATTTCCATGGGGGCACTGGATGAGCCCACCGGATTGCACCTCGCCCGGCACATCTTTGTCGCTGACAAGGGCGATTACTACGACATCACAGACGATCTGCCCCAACGGGCACAGTAACAAGGATCAAAACACATGAGCGATTTTCCGACGAAAGCCCGCGTAGTCATCATTGGTGGCGGTGTGGTGGGAACCTCGTCCCTTTTCCATCTGGCCAAGAGAGGCTGGACCGATTGCGTTCTGCTGGAAAAGAACGAACTGACAGCCGGCTCGACTTGGCACGCGGCTGGTAACGTCCCCACGTTTTCGAACTCTTGGGCGATCATGAACATGCAGCGCTATTCAACCGAGCTGTATTCAGGCCTGGCCGAAGAGGTCGACTACCCGATGAACTATCACGTCTCGGGTTCGATCCGTTTGGCGCATAGCAAAGAGCGGATGCAGGAATTCGAACACGCCATGGCAATGGGCAAGTATCAGGGCATTCCAATGGAAATGTGGACCCCGGAACAGGCCAAGGAACGCTATCCGTTCCTGGAAACCCATGACCTTGAAGGTGTGCTGTATGATCCCACAGATGGTGATATCGACCCGGCGCAGCTGACTCAGGCGCTGGCGAAAGGTGCTCGCGATATGGGCGCCAAGATCATTCGGTTCTGCCCGGCAACAAACGTGACTCAGCATGACGACGGCACATGGACCGTGCACACCGATCAGGGTGACATTGCCTGTGACTACGTGGTGAACGCCGCCGGTTACTATGCGCAGCGTGTGGGTGAATGGTTCAAGCCCTTTGGCGGTCGCACCGTGCCTGCAATGGTCATGAGCCACCAGTATCTGCTGACAGATGAGGTGCCCGAGGTTGAAGCGTGGTCAAAAGAGCATGGCGGCAAGCTACCGCTGCTGCGTGATGTCGATATCTCGTATTACCTGCGGCAGGAAAAGAACGGCTTTAACCTCGGCCCCTATGAGCCCAACTGCAAGGGGCACTGGATGACCGAGGATGACCCGATGCCCGAAGATTTCTCATTCCAGCTTTGGAATGACGATCTGGACCGCATCGAAGACATCATGATGGATGCAATGGAGCGGGTGCCGCTGATGGCGACCTCGGGCGTTGGTCGCGTGATCAATGGCCCGATTCCCTATGCGCCGGATGGCCTGCCGCTGATCGGTCCGATGCCAGGTGTGAAAAACGCCTTTGAGGCGCACAGCTTTACCTTTGGCATTGCGCAGGGCGGAGGTGCAGGCAAGGTACTGGCAGAGTGGATCGTCGATGGTCACACCGAATGGGACATGTGGGCCGTCGATCCGCGCCGCTATACCGATTACACCGATCAGGATTACTGTAACCAGAAGGGCATGGAAGTTTACGGCAACGAATACGCCATGCACTTCCCGCATCACGAATGGCCCGCAGCACGTGACAAAAAGCTGTCGCCGGTCCACGCCAAGGTACGGGAACTGGGCGGAGTCATGGGGGTCTACAACGGCTGGGAACGCGCCAACTGGTTTGCACAACCGGGTGACGACACCTCGCTAGAAGCCACTCATACCTGGGGCCGCTCGGGCCCGTGGGAGCAGCGGATCAAAGAAGAATGCGAGGCCGTGCGCGACAATTGCGGTGTGCTGGATCTGCCGGGCTTCTCGCGCTTTATGGTCAAAGGCGAGGGCGCGGCCGAGGCCCTGCGCGGGCTGGTGGCAGGTGGTCTGCCCAAGGTCGGACGCATCAATCTTGTCTATATCTCGGATGACCGCGGTCGCATCCTGACTGAGATGTCCTGCCTGCGTCTGGGCGAGGATGAGTTTGTCATGATCACCGCCGCCACGGCGCAATGGCACGATCGCGATATTCTGGTGAATGCGATGCCTGCTGGCGTTTCGGTCGAGGATGTCACCACCACACGCGACACGCTGATCGTCACCGGCCCGAAATCGCGGGATATCCTGTCGGGTTTGTCGGATGCCGATCTGACCACCGGGTGGCTGACCCACCAAGCGGCCACCGTCGCCGGGCAGCCTGCTTATCTGATCCGCGTGTCCTTTGCCGGTGAGCTGGGCTGGGAAGTGCATGCCCTGAACGAGCATATGCCTGCCATCTATGACGCGATCATTGATGCGGGGGCCAAGCCGTTTGGGATGTATGCGTTGAACTCGCTGCGGATTGAAAAGGGATATCGCGCCTGGAAAGGCGACCTGTCGACCGACTATTCGCTGCTGGAAGGTGGACTGGGTCGCTTCGTCAAACTGGACAAGCCGCAGGATTTCCCCGGCAAGGCTGCGATCCAGAACGAAAAGCAGCAGGGCGTGAAGAAATCCTTTGTCACCCTGACCGTGGACGCAGGCGATTGCGACGCGCCGTACATGTCCTGCATCTGGCAGAATGGCGAGATCGTCGGCGAAACTACCTCGGGCGCATGGGGCTACCGCGTTGGCAAATCCATCGCGCTGGGCATGATCAAGGCCGAGCTTGCCAACCCCGGCACCGAGCTTGAGGTGGAAATCTACGGCCGGAAATGCCGCGCCGTGGTAGAAGAGGACCAACCGCTGTGGGATCCTCAGAACGAGCGGCTGCGCGCATAACCCCTGTCGGAGGAGCCATGAGCAAGCGATATTCCAAATTGGGGCCCGGTGAGGGTCCCAACTATGACTGGGAAAACGACCATACGTTCGTAAAGGTTTCGGCCCGAGATACGAATGGTGCCTATACGCTCATGGAAGACAATTTGAAGGCCAGCTTCGCGCTTGGCCTTCATCGCCACGATACCCATGCCGAAACCTTCTATTTCTTGGAAGGCGCGGTGGATTTCTACGTTGACGGTGATTGGCATCGATGCGGTCCGGGTACCACGATGCATGTCCCGCCAGGGGTTCCGCATGCTTGTCGCGTGGCCGATGAGGCACCGGCGCGCATGCTGATGATCTTTCAGCCTTCGGGGTTTGACGGTTTCCTTGCGGAAATTTCGACAATGACCAACGCCGATTTCGCTGACGAGGACAAAATGGCAGCACTAAACGCCCGCTATGACATCATCCCGATGGGTCCCGTTCCTTCGCATCCAAACGATCAGGCATAAAGGCAGCATCCGATGACGATACCCAAAGTCATGTCCGGCGTTTATCTGACCCAGCACGGCGGACCCGAGGCGTTGGAATGGCGCGACGACATCCCGGTACCGCAGCCGGGTCCGGGGGAGGTGCTGGTTCGGGTGCTGGCCGCTGGGGTGAACAACACGGATATCAATACGCGGGTTGGCTGGTATTCCTCGGATGTGACTGGCGCGACGGATTCTGTTGATCAGGACGTCGATGCCGGAGGTTGGGGTGGAGCGCTCCAGTTTCCGCGCATTCAGGGCGGTGATCTGTGCGGCATCGTCGAGGCTGTAGGGGCAGGGGCAGCCTTCCAACCGGGCCAGCGCGTGACCTGCCCGATCAACTTGCCCCGCCCTAGACCCGGCCAGCCGACCGGTTTCGTTGCGCTGGGCTCGGAGTTGGACGGAGCCTTTGCGCAATACTGTCTGGTTGAGGCGGATGATCTGTATGACGTCAGCGCCTCGCCCCTGTCTGACGTGGAAATCGCTGCCATCCCCTGCGCCTTTGGCACGGCCGAGAACTTGCTGGCCCGCGCGGGTGTGACCTCGGGACAAAAAGTGCTGATCACCGGCGCGTCCGGCGGCGTCGGTCTCGCGGCCGTACAGCTGGCGGTGTTGCGGGGAGCAACCGTCTGGGGCGTGACCAGCCCGTCCAAGGCCGAAGTGGTCAAATTACAGGGCGCCGTGGATACGTTCGATCGTGATGCCGCGCTACCAGCAGATATGTTCGATGTGGTGATAGACGTTGTGGGCGGCCCGGCATGGCCCGGCCTGATCTTGGCGTTGAAGCCGGGTGGCCACTACGCGGTTTCTGGTGCCATCGCCGGCCCGATCGTACAGGCCGATCTGCGAGATATCTATTTGCGCGACATCACCATTCACGGCTGTACGCATCAGGCGTTCGAGGTATTCGGACGGCTGGTTGAGATGATCAATGGCGGACGCATCATGCCCTTGATCGCAAAGACTTATCCGCTAAGGGACATCGCAACCACGCAGGCCGATTTTCAATCCAAGGCGTTTGCGGGCAAACTTGTGCTGATTCCCTGAATAGGATGAGATATGGCGGATATCACTCTTCTGGATGGCTCAATCGGACAGGAACTGGTCAAGCGCAGCGGGGACCGGGCCACGCCACTGTGGTCGACGCGGGTGATGATGGACTATCCCGATCTGGTAGGTGACGTACATGCCGATTACTTTCGCCGTGGTGCGACTGTCGCCACCACAAACACCTATGCTGTCCACCGTTCGCGTCTGGTGCGTGTGGGGATGGAGGATCAGGTCGCAAACCTGATCGACACCGCCCTGACGCAGGCAGAACGAGCATGTACAGGAACCAGAGGGCGGATTGCGGGATCGCTAGGGCCGCTATTGGCTTCGTACAGGCCCGACCTGAACCCTGACCCGACAGATGCGGCGAATAAGTTTAGGG
The DNA here is from genome assembly GCF_040705255.1 of Ruegeria sp. ANG10. NCBI lineage: Bacteria > Pseudomonadati > Pseudomonadota > Alphaproteobacteria > Rhodobacterales > Roseobacteraceae > Ruegeria > Ruegeria sp. ANG10. The sequence goes on along the minus strand of NZ_JBFCVU010000009.1, from coordinate 86,603 downwards.
AGCTGGTATCGCTGATGGCCTCGCGCGTTGATCTGTTCCTGATCGAAACGGTGTGCTCGGTGCAGGAAGCCCAAGGTGCCCTGCGGGGCACCGACGGCTGCGGCAAACCTGTTTGGCTTGGCCTGTCGGTGATGGATGAGGACGGAACCCGCCTACGCTCAGGCGAACCGCTGTCGGATATCGAACCAGTGGTGGCGCGCTTTGCGCCCGACGCCGTCTTGATCAACTGTTCGCGTCCCGAGGCGATTCCGGCCGCGCTGCCGATCATTGCGCAGATGGGCCGCCCGTTCGGGGCCTATGCCAACGGGTTCACCGGAATATCCGAAGGATTTCTGAAAGACGCACCCACAGTCGATGCATTGGAACAACGTCAGGATCTTGGACCTGATGCCTATGCAGATTACGCCATGGCCTGGGTGGCGCAGGGGGCGACGATTGTTGGTGGCTGTTGCGAAGTTGGCCCGGATCACATCGAAACACTGGCCGACCGGTTGCGCGCAGCCGGTCACCGGATTGTCTGAGGAAAAGGCGATGCGGACACGCTCGGACAATTCACCGCAAACTCAGCAGCATTTCGATATCCTTGTGGCGCCCGGCTATGTGTTGTTGGAGTTGGCCTCACTGGTCGAGGTTCTGCGGCTGGCCAACCGCGTCTGTCCGACCCCTCCGTTTACCTATGCCTATCGTTCATTGAAAGGCGGTCCGATTTCCAGCAGCAGCGAGGCGATGGTCCAAACTGATCCAGTCCCGGCGCAGCCAAAGGCGGATTACCTGTTCGTGATTGGCAATTCTGACCCGGATCACCCGGACCTTTCGCTGGGACGTGTTGTGTCGAGTTATACATTCCGCGGGGCCAAGGTGTTCCTTCTGGCCGAGGCCGCCAGCCGTTATATCAACGAACACGGCACGGGTGACATGGCAACCCATTGGGAGAACGCCTCGTTCCTGCGTGAGCGCGGCGCCCGGTTCGAGGCAAAGTTGTCCATTGCCACCGAACAGGGCGCGGTGGTGACCTGTGCCGGGATGGAGGCGACAACAGATGTGGCGCTGGCGGTGATCGGTCGCCATATTTCGGGGCCCGCCAAGATGACGGTGGCCGATATCATGCTGCATGAAAACATCCGCGACTTTTCGTCGATGCAGCCATTTTCCGGGGCGAAACTGACCGCGACGGGGGATGCCAGGCTGGACCAGTGCATCAAGCTGATGCAGGCCAATATCGAAGACCCCTTGCCGATCCATGAAATTGTCGACTCTCTGCACCTGTCGAACCGGTCGCTTGAGCGGAAGTTCAAAACATTTTTTGGCACTACGCCCAACGGGTTCTATCGCGAAATGCGGCTGGCCAAGGCCAATAACCTACTGCTGAACACCACAATGAGCGTTCGTGAAATCGGGCTTGCCTGCGGCTTTCCCAACGGTTTTTCCTCGGTCTACAAAAGCTTTTTCGGCGTTACTCCCTTTGTTGTAAGGCGGGAAAAGAGGGCGGCGATACAACGGTGAAAATCGCCAATACAGTGACGGTTTTGACGCATTTATTGTCGATCTTCCGTGGCATTTTGGCGCAAACCTGACACATCGGAGATTCTCAGGATGGTTGATCTTCCCAGCAAGGCCAAAGTGGTCATCATCGGCGGCGGCGTCATCGGATGCTCGGTCGCGTATCATTTGACCAAGAAAGGATGGAATGACGTTGTGCTGCTGGAGCGCAAGCAACTGACCAGCGGCACAACATGGCATGCCGCCGGCCTGATCGCGCAGCTGCGCGCCACGGCGAACATGACCAAGCTGGCGAAATACAGTCAGGAGCTTTACGGCTCGCTTGAGGAAGAGACTGGCGTGGCAACCGGTTTCAAACGCTGTGGGTCGATCACCGTGGCGCTGACCGAAGAGCGTAAGGAAGAGATCTATCGCCAGGCCGCCATGGCCCGCGCTTTTGGGGTGGAAGTCGAAGAGATCTCGAATGAGCGTGTTCAGGACCTGTATCCGCATATCAACCTCGAAGGTGTGACAGGCGCGGTTTACCTGCCGCTGGACGGGCAGGGCGATCCGGCGAATATTGCACTGGCGTTGGCCAAGGGCGCACGCCAACGCGGTGCGGTTGTCAAAGAGCGGGTGAAGGTTGCCGATATCGTCAAGCAGGGCCGCAAGGTGACCGGTGTCGATTGGGTTGCGGATGATGGCAGTGCCTCGGGTCATATCGAATGCGATATGGTGGTGAACTGTGCGGGAATGTGGGGGCATGAGGTTGGCCGCATGGCGGGCGTCAATGTCCCGCTGCACGCGTGCGAACACTTCTATATCGTCACCGAGAGTATTGACGGGTTGACCCAGTTGCCGGTGCTGCGGGTGCCGGATGAATGCGCCTATTACAAGGAAGACGCAGGGAAAATCCTGTTGGGGGCCTTTGAGCCCAACGCTAAGCCCTGGGCGATGAACGGCATCCCTGACACGTTCGAATTCGACCAGCTGCCCGAAGATTTCGATCATTTCGAACCGATCCTCGAAGCTGCCTGTGAACGGATGCCAATGTTGGCCGAGGCCGGTATTCACACCTTCTTTAACGGACCGGAGTCTTTCACACCCGACGACGCATACCATCTGGGCCTCGCACCCGAGATGGACAATGTCTGGGTCGCCGCGGGCTTCAACTCGATCGGTATTCAGTCTGCCGGTGGTGCGGGTATGGCTTTGGCCGAATGGATGGATACGGGCGAGAAGCCGTTTGATCTGGGCGATGTGGACATCAGCCGGATGCAGCCTTTCCAGGGCAACAAACAGTATCTGTTTGAACGCTCCAAGGAAACGCTGGGCTTGCTTTATGCCGACCACTATCCGTATCGCCAGAAGGCTACAGCGCGGGGCGTTCGGCGGACGCCATTCCACCATCAACTGCTGGAACAGGGCGCCGTGATGGGCGAACTGGCGGGTTGGGAACGTGCCAACTGGTTTGCAAGCGAGGGGCAGGAGCGCGAATACCAGTACAGCTGGAAGCGCCAGAACTGGTTCGAAAACTCGGCCGCCGAACACCACGCCGTGCGTGAGAATGTGGGGATGTACGATATGTCCTCGTTCGGTAAAATCCGCGTTGAAGGACCAGATGCTGAGAAGTTCATGAACTATGTCGGTGGCGGCGATTATTCGGTGCCAAATGGCAAGATCGTCTACACGCAGTTTTTGAACCGCACCGGTGGGATCGAGGCCGACGTGACCGTCACCCGCCTGACGGAAACCGCCTATCTTGTGGTCACTCCGGCAGCGACCCGACTGGCGGACCAAACCTGGATGATGCGCCACGCGGGTAATTTCAACGTGGTCATTACCGATGTTACCGCGGGCGAGGGCGTTCTGGCCGTCATGGGCCCGAATTCGCGCGCGTTGCTTGAAAAGGTCTCACCCAGCGATTTCTCGAACGCAATCAACCCGTTTGGCACTGCGCAAGAGATCGAGATCGGGATGGGTCTGGCCCGCGCGCATCGCGTGACCTATGTGGGTGAGCTTGGTTGGGAAATCTATGTTTCATCCGACATGGCCGGGCACGTGTTTGAAACCCTGCATGAGGCCGGGCAGGACGTGGGTCTGAAGCTGTGCGGCATGCACATGATGGACAGCTGCCGGATCGAGAAGGGCTTCCGCCATTTCGGTCATGACATCACCTGTGAGGATCATGTGGTCGACGCGGGCTTGGGCTTTGCCGTGAAGGTCGATAAGGGCAGCGACTTTATCGGCCGCGAGGCGGTGATTGCGCGCAAGGAAAGCGGGCCCAAAAACCGTCTGGTCCAGTTCAAGCTGACCGATGCTGAACCGCTGTTGTTCCACAACGAACCGATCATCCGGGATGGCGAATACGTGGGTTATCTGAGTTCGGGCAACTATGGCCACACTTTGGGGGGTGCCATCGGTTTGGGCTATGTCCCGTGTGAGGGTGAGAAGGCAGCTGACGTTCTAGCCTCGACTTACGAGATTGACGTGTGTGGTGTGAAGGTTAAGGCAGAGGCATCGCTGAAGCCGATGTACGATCCGAAATCCGAACGCGTTAAGGTGTAATCAAAATGTCGGGGCGCTGTGGCGCCCCGGCTCGATTCTGGGGCCTGCCTGTACTGGCGCGACGTATCAGATTTCCTGATGACCCTCTTCACAGTTTTCGCGGTTTCCAAGTCCGTCTGATTTGCCGTAGAGAAACACGGTATCAGTCGGAGACCCGCCGTGGCAGACGCCCCCCTACCACCGAACAATGCAGACACGCCCAAAGGGCTTGCGCTGGCTGTGACGGCCTATGTGCTGTGGGGCTTTCTGCCTTTGTACATGAAGGCGCTGTCGCATGTCGGACCGATTGAGATCGTATCTCATCGTATCATTTGGTCGGTGCCAGTGGCCGGTTTGCTGCTGGTGGCGCTGGGGCGTACACGGGATCTGAAAGCGGCCTTGGTAAACCCGAAGATGTTGGCGATGGCTTGCCTGACGGCGGCGCTGATCTCGGTGAACTGGGCGATTTATGTCTGGGCGATTGCCAATGACCGGGCATTGGACGCGGCGCTGGGGTATTACATCAACCCGCTGTTCAGCATTGCGCTGGGCGCGGTTCTGCTGCGCGAGCCGTTGACGAAAACGCAGCTGGTGGCGGTGGCGATTGCGGCGCTGGGCGTGCTGGCATTGATCATCGAGGCGGGTAGCCTGCCGTGGCCAGCACTGGGGTTGATGGTGACGTGGGGATTTTATGCCTTTTTCAAGCGGTCACTGCCCATTGGCCCCAACCAAGGTTTTTTGCTTGAGGTCCTGATCCTGCTGATCCCGGCGTTGATGTACGTCACGTGGTTGGGTGTGCAAGGCACCGGTAATTTCGGTGTGGGTGCCTCGGACACCTTGCTGCTGGCCGCGGCCGGGGTGGTGACGGCGGTGCCTCTGCTGGTTTATGCCAATGGGGCCAAGCTGGTACGGCTGTCGACCATGGGTATTTTGCAATACATCGCTCCGACCATGATTTTCATCACCGCCATTACCGTGTTCGGTGAACAGATTGACCGAGGACGCATGATTGCATTTCCTCTGATCTGGACGGCTCTGGTGGTGTATTCGATTCCGATGATCCGGCAGATGCGCGCTCAGGCCTGATGTAGAAGGCGGGCGGCCTCATCGGCCCAGATGGCGTAGGTTTTCGGGCTTGGGTGATACCCGTCCGGCGCGACCAGGGCCGGATCGTCGGGCAGGTCCAACGTCAGATGCTGCGCGTGCGGAAAACGTGCTGCGACCTGCCTTAGACCCTGATCCAGCCGTCTTGCCTGATGACCGAGAACCCAGGCCAGCGGCTGCGGCAAGGCCGGGAACCGGTTCATCTGCGGTACGCCTGTAACAACCAGTCTCCGCACGCCCAGAGGGCCGGTCAAAAGCTTCAACAATTGGGTCTGGCGGTCCACGAAGCGCTTGCACGTCACGCCGCGTGTCACATCATTCACTCCGAGTGCGGTGACGGCCATATCGAACTGGCCGCTCAGGCCGCGCAATCGGTCAATCGTATCCTGAGTTGTGTGTCCCGTGGTGGCCTCAAGCCGCCATTCGACTGTGTAGTGACTGGCCAATCGGGACACGAGATGCCCGGACAACGCCTGCGCCTGTGTCCCCGCACCGACCCCGGCTGCCGAGCTGTCACCTGCGATCAGCAACCGCAGTCGGGGCCCACGCCCGTCGCGCCCTTGGCGCGGGCCAATTGGTTCTGACAACAATTGGGCGTTGCGTCGCACCGACAGGCCCTGCACCGCCAGAACCGGCAGCAAGGGAACGCGCAATAGTTGATCCGGGGCAACAGGCATGGTCAGCTGAGCGCGTTCTTGAATTCAAGAAACCGCGCATCGGTCATGATCCGCGCCATCATCGCCTCGCGCAGGGCACCGATGGTTTTGTGGGGGCGCATGACGACCTCGAACTCCTGGATCAACCCTTCATCGTTGAGGGTGATCAGATCAACCCCCACCGCATCCAGGTCACCGACCTTGCATTGAAACTCCAACGCCCAGTCTTTGCCCTCACCCATCACACGGCGATAGCGGAAGTCCGAGAACACCTGCCCCACATGCCCCAATACCGCCGCCACCGGCGCGCGCCCGGTCCAGTTGCTGTAATAGGTGGGCGGTGAAAACCGCACATCCTCGGCCAGCAACTCGCGGATCAGGCTTTCATCGCCCTTGGCCACCACTTCTTGCATGTGTTTGATCGTGGGGTGCATGGTCTCTCCTTCCGTATTGGAGTGAGAGTTGCTGAACCGTTTCGTTCAGGCAAGCGCGACGTTGCGGGAGTTCGCGCGCTGCGATAGGCAGGCGCGCATGAGCGAGACTTATGATCCCCCGATGACCCCCTTGGACGTGTTGCACGAGGATGCGCAGCTAATTGTGGTGAACAAACCCTCGGGCTTATTGTCCGTGCCGGGGCGGGGCGAGCATTTGGCAGACTGCTTGCTGACGCGGGTTCAGGCGACGTTTCCGCAGGCGCTGTTGGTGCATCGGCTGGATCGGGACACTTCCGGCGTCATGGTCTTTGCTCAGACACCCCACGCTCAGCGGCATCTGAGCATGCAGTTCGAAAATCGTCAGACCCGCAAGATCTATGTGGCGCGCGTCTGGGGGCGGGTCGAAGACAAGACCGGAACCGTCGATCTGCCGCTGATTGTGGACTGGCCCAACCGCCCGCTTCAGATGGTGTGTCATGAGACCGGCAAAGCCGCTGTCACCGACTGGCGCGTGGTAAAACACGAAGGCGAAACAACCCGCATGCGGCTGTTTCCAAAGACCGGCCGGTCGCATCAGCTGCGGGTGCATATGCAGGCGCTGGGCCACCCGATCCTGGGTGACCCGTTCTATGCCGACGGTGCGGCGCAGCAATTCCCGCGCCTGATGCTGCATTCCGAAGAGCTGCGCCTGAAGAACCCCGAAGGCGGGGTTGCCATGAAATTCCGCGCTAAGGCGGATTTCTGATCCTAGGCTGTGCTGGTCCAGAACAGTTTCAGATTGCCCAGTGAAAACCGTTTTGCTCGCTTCTTAGGGGCACAGGGCCGACGCGCGGCCATGATCTCGCGTTCGATTTCAAAGGCGCGCAGGGTGTGATCCTGCGCCCAGCGGTCCAGTTTCAGGGTCATCATCACGTGATTGTCGCGGCTTGGCATGGAATTTCTCCTTTCAACTGATCCCAAGTCTGGCCCATCACTGCTGACACCACCCTGTCAGTGGGGTGTGCTAGAGTGTCAGCAGATCAATCGGAGACCCCCATGCGCCGTTCCACACGTCTGTTTGAAATCATCCAGATTTTGCGTTCCGCCGAAACGCCGGTGACGGCAGAGATGTTGGCAGAAAAGCTGGAGGTGTCCGCGCGTACCGTCTATCGCGACATTGCGGCCCTTCAGGCGCAGCGCACCCCGATTGAGGGTGAGGCCGGCGTCGGCTATCTGATGCGGCGCGGCTATGACTTGCCGCCGCTGAATTTCGATGCCGAAGAGGTCGAGGCCCTGTGGGTCGGCCTGTCGATGCTGGCACGGACCGGTGATAGCACGCTACAGCAGGCCGCCGACCGTGTGTGCCGCAAAATCGAGGCGTTGCGCGTGCCGACAGACTGGTTGCAGGTTGCCCCATGGGGCGCGCCGATGGACGATCCTGAAAAGGGCTGCGTGCCGGTTGTGAACTACCGCGAGGCCATACGGAACGAACGTAAAATCCGCATCACCTATGTCAACGCCAACGAAGATCGGACCGAACGGATCGTCCGCCCCGTTGCGCTGATCTATCACATCGAATGCACTATGCTGGCTGCGTGGTGCGAGTTGCGGAACGGGTTCCGCCATTTCCGTACCGACCGCATCTGGGCCTGCGAACTGACCGACGATCACTTTTGCGGGCAGGGTGAGCCGTTGCGCGCGATCTGGCAGGAACAGAACCACTGGGACGTGCCCGCGGGCCTGTCATAGGTGGCAAGTATTTGCCGATTTCACTTGATTGTTGCTTGAGCCCACCTGCGGGCAACGCGATATACTGCACCAAACAATACGCGCCCGAAGAACGGGCGCCGGAGCAGAAGGTGATATCATGACGATTTCCAAATTTGTTTTGTCCGCCGGGCTGTGCTCGGCCTTGGTTCTGGGGGCCTGTACGGACCCCGGCACGCTGAACCTGCCATCCGACCCCAACCAGAACACCAGACAAGGTGCTATTCTGGGCGGTCTGGTCGGGGCCGGGGTTGGCGCCATTGCGAATGACTCGGATCCGTTGTTGGGCGCGCTGGCGGGTGGTGCCATCGGTGCCGCCGGTGGTGGTCTGGTCGGCAACCAACTGGACAAGCAGGCAGCGGAACTGCGCCAGCAGCTGGCCAATCAGGGCATCACCGTCACCAATGCCGGGGATCGCCTGATCGTCACCGTGCCGAACGATATCAGCTTTGACACCGACAGCGCGACCGTGCGCCCGGCATTGCGTGCCGATCTGGTACGGGTTGGACAGAACCTGACGCGGTACCCGAACTCGAACATTCAGGTCATCGGCCATACCGACAGCGACGGCGAGGCGTCCTATAATCAGGCCCTGTCCGAACGCCGTGCCCGGTCTGTGGCGGATATCCTGCAAGCCAATGGGGTGAGCAGCGCGCGGATTTCGACCATCGGTCTTGGGGAAAATCGCCCAGCTGCGTCGAACCTGACGCCCGAGGGTAAGGCCCGCAACCGCCGGGTTGATATTGAGATCGTTCCCAGCGGCCAAACGTAACGAAGCAGGGCACCTTCGGGTGCCCTTTTTTCGCACATTGACTGCGCGTCACAGGGGCTTTGGTGCGCGCGGGCTTTGGGCTAGCTATTAGGAAACCCAACTCGGAGTTCCCTGATGTCCGCCCCGATCCTTCTGAGCCTGTCCGGTTCGCTGCGCCAAAGCGCAACCAACCGCAAACTGTTACGCGAGGCAGCGCGGCTGTTCGATCCCGGCACCCATATCGAAGCCGACCTGAACCTGCCGCTCTATGATGGTGATCTGGAGGATGGCGAGGGCATTCCCGCGGCTGTTCAAACTCTGGCCGATCAGATCGCACAGGCGCATGCGGTGATCATTTCCACACCCGAATACAACAAAGGCCCGTCAGGCGTGCTGAAGAACGCGCTGGACTGGGTCAGCCGGACCGAGGGCCGCCCCTGGGCCGACAAGCCGGTTGCGGTAATGTCGGCGGCGGCGGGCCGTGCCGGGGGTGAGCGGGCGCAGATGGTGTTGCGCGGCTATATGGTGCCGTTCCAGCCGCGCATCCTGCAGGGGCCGGAGATTCATCTGGCCAACAGCTCCAACGAGTTTGATGAAGATGGAAAACTGACCAGCGACCGTTATGAAAGCAGCCTGCGAACCCTGATGGAGAAGCTTCGGGCCGAGGCGGGGTTCTAAGGCTTGTTCGCTAAGGTCGAGCTGCCTAATCTGCGGCCATGGCAGAGGAAATTCAGACCGATGTGATTGACCCGGCCCGCGCCGCCGCGTTTCAGGTGGCGCTGGGGCAGGAGGGGACGGTGATCGACGGAACGCCGCTGCCACCTTTTTTCCATCAGCTCTATTTCTGGTCGCCGCGCCCGCCGTCCCAATTGGGTCGGGATGGTCACTCCAAGGTTGGCGGGCTGATCCCCGATATGGGGCTGCCACGCCGGATGTGGGCCGGAGGGAGACTGGAATTCAACGCGCCATTTATTGCGGGCCGTAGTGCCAAACGTCGGTCGATCTGCGATAGTGCAACCTCAAAAAACGGGCGCAGCGGGCCGCTGGGATTTGTGACATTACGGCATGAAATCTGGCAGGGGGATACCCATTGTCTGACCGAATGGCAGGATCTGGTGTACCGTCAGGACCCTTCGCCAGATCAGGTCAAACCCACCCCACCCACGGCGCGCACCGATGAAACCGACCGGCACGAGGTCACTTTCGATTCCACCTTGCTGTTTCGCTATTCGGCGCTGACCTTCAATGGCCACCGTATCCATTACGATCTGGATTATGCCCGCGATGTCGAAGGTTATGCCGGACTGGTCGTGCATGGCCCGCTGCTGGCGCAGCTGCTGATGTTGTTTGCCGAAGAATTGATGGGGCCTTTGGCGCGGTTCTCGTTCCGTGCAACCGCGCCGTTGATGCATTTCGAAACCGCGACCTTGTGCCGTGAAAGGCAAACCCTGTGGGTGCGTGGCCCCGATGGGCGGCAATGTATGATCGCCGAAGCTGTTGCCCGGTCAGAGTGAGGCTTCGGGACGGAAATCGTCGGGAATGTTATCGCGGCCGTCCAGAACCAGATCGGCCATGACCTCGGCCACTTTGGGTGCCATGCCAAAGCCGATCTTGAAGCCTCCGTTGGCGATGAACTGCCCCTGATGCAGCGGGTGTTCCCCTAGCATAGGTGCACGGCTTTTGCTGCGGGGGCGCACGCCGGCCCAGCGGTCGATGACCTCCGCCCCATGCAATACAGGCACCGCGCGGGTGGCGCGGTCCAGCACATCATCCAGCGCGGCATCCGTGCTGGTCGGGTCATCAAAATCGCGTTCCGAGGTCGATCCGATCGCCAGCATGCCATCTGCGTGGGGGACGAAATGGATCGCATCCGCAAACAGCTGCGGCACTTCGCCAGCATCGAACCGCAACAGCGCAGCCTGTCCCTTGACGCCATTGCCGACGGTTTTGCCGAAGGCTTGGCTCAACTCCTCCAATCCGGCCAGACCGGTGGCATGGACAACCTGCCCCTTGTCTGGCGCGTCTTTCACCACGTCTACACCCATCACCGCAAGCGCAGAAACCAGCGCAGCACAGGCGCGGCGGGGGTGCATCCGAGCGCTTAGCGTGTCGTGGATCACGAACCCGGTTGGGCTGGGCGGGGACCATGACCCAAGCGTATCGGTCGCAACAACACGCCATTCAGCGCGGCCTTGCCACAGCTTGTCCGCCGTTACAGCGCGGGCATGGGCCAGCTCCAATGTGCGGGCGTCGGTGACGGGCTGCAACCGACCCAGACGCGCATACCCGGCTGACACCCCGCCGGTGGCTTCGACCTGTTTCCAGAAGGGCTCGGCCATAATCAGGCTGTCGAATTGAAAGGCCTTCTTGGCGTTCCAGTTTTCGGGCACATGCGGGGCCAACGCGCCAACCAAACCTCCGCTGGAGCCTGATCCGGGACCGAACGGATCGACAACCTGCACCTTGGCGCCGCGCCGGGCGCAGGTCCAGGCAATGGACAGGCCAAAGACGCCCGCGCCGCGCACCGTTACATCGACCATTGCCATTCCCCTTATCCTTGTTCAGTGTCGCGCCGCTTAGCTACAGGATTCCCCGATGGCAGACCAGCGCGCCGAACTGACATGGACCGAGGATCAGATCCCGGTCTCGGACCGCTTCGACGATCCCTATTATTCGTTACAGAACGGGTTGGAGGAAACGCGGCATGTCTTTCTGGCGGGCAATGATCTACCCGCGCGCTTTGCGCCGGGGTTCCGCATTGCCGAGCTGGGTTTTGGAACGGGCCTGAACATGCTGACCGTGTGGTCCGAATGGGAGAAATCCGGCCAAACCACGCCCCTGTTCTTCACCAGTTTCGAGGCCTTCCCGATGGCGCCCGAGGACATGTCCCGCGCGCTGGCATCGTTCCCCGAATTGACACTATGGAGCGACCGTTTTCTGGCGCAGTGGCAGGGTGGTGGGTGCGATCTGGGAACCCTGCGCCTTGAGGTGATCGTAGGCGACGCGCGTCAGACATTGTCCGGCTGGGCTGGTCGGGCAGATGCGTGGTTTCTGGACGGGTTTTCCCCGGCAAAGAACCCTGAATTGTGGGGGGCTGACCTGATGCAGCAGGTGGCGGATCATACGGCAGCCGGCGGTACCGCCGCCACCTATACCGCCGCCGGATTTGTGCGGCGCGGGTTGGAAGAGGCGGGCTTTACCGTCACCCGAACGCCCGGCTATGGCCGCAAGCGTCATATGACCCGGGCGCGCAAGCCATGACGCAGCAAAACAATGTGCGGGCCGGAATTGGCCTGATGATCGCGGCCACCATCGTGTTTGCCTTGCAGGACGGTATCTCGCGCCATCTGGCCGGGACCTACAACACCTACATGGTCGTGATGATCCGCTATTGGTTTTTTGCCGCGTTCGTCATTGCGCTGGCAGCGCGCGCGCCTGGCGGGCTAAGGGCCGCGGCGCAGACGAGCCAGCTGGGGCTGCAGGTGTTTCGTGGCATCTTGCTGGCGGCAGAGATTTGCGTGGCCGTGTTTGCGTTCACCATTCTTGGCCTGATCGACACGATGGCTGTGTTTATCTGTTATCCATTGCTGGTTGCCGCGTTAAGCGGCCCGGTACTTGGTGAGAAAGTAGGTTGGAGACGCTGGTCCGCTATTGGTGTCGGTTGCATCGGGGTTCTGATCATCCTGCAACCCGGGGTCGGGGTGTTCAATCCGTGGGCCATCGTTCCGCTCATATCCGCGCTGATGTTTGCACTCTATGGTCTACTGACCCGGTTCGCTGCCCGTAAGGACAGCGCGGCCACCAGTTTTTTCTGGACCGGAATCGCGGGTGCTGTGGCGATGACTTTGGTGGGAATGTGGTTCTGGGAACCGATGGCCCGCCCGGACTGGGCGTGGATGGCAGTACTGTGTGTCAGCGGCGTGTTGGGCCATTGGCTGCTGATAAAGTGTTATGAGATGGCCGAAGCTAGCGCGGTGCAGCCTTTTGCCTATTTCCATCTGGTCTGGAGCGCAATTTTGGGAATCACGGTATTCGGCGAAATGCTGCGGCCAGAGGTCGTGCTGGGCGCAGCCTTGGTCGTAGCGGCGGGTCTGTTCACCCTATGGCGCGAACGCCGCCAGGGTTGAGCCGACCAACTCCTGCGAGAAGGGGATCGGCAGCGCGGGCTGACCCAGGCGCGCACGATAAACCGGCAGGCTTTCAGCCACACGCATCACGTAGTTGCGGGTCTCGCTGAACGGGATCGTCTCGATCCAGTCGACCACGTCAATCTCACCGGCGCGGGGATCCCCATACCGATCCATCCACGATATCGGACGGCGCGGCCCGGCATTATAGCCTGCGGCCATCATCACCACATTGCCGTTGAAATCCTCTGCCAGCCCGGACAGGTAATTGGCGCCCAGCTTGGCGTTGTATTGCCAGTCCGAGGTCAGCTTGATTGTCTTGTGGCCGCTGAGAATGCCCAGCTCCTTAGCTACCAGCTGTGCTGTGGCGGGCATCACCTGCATCAGCCCGCGCGCACCCGCGCCGCTGATCACAACCGGGTCAAACTCGCTTTCGCGGCGGGCGATGGCCAGCGTCATCTCTTTCGCCATGGGCAGGCCCATATCGGCCACCGGATGCACCGGGTAATAGGCGGCGGGTAGAACAACGCCCGTTTTCGCCGCCCGTTTGGCGATCATCACCGCCAGATGCGGTTCCTTGAGTTCGATCACTAGATCGCCCAACTGCGTCGCCTGCACCTGATCCAGTTCTTCTACCAGATGGGTTAGGAAGCGTTCGGACAAGTTGTCTTCACCCGCACGCAACAACAGCAGCCCGGCTTCCAACACGCTGGAGTCGGCAAACTCGGCCTGTTTCCAATGCGGCGCGCGGCGGGGGTTGGCCAATTCGCTGTCAAACGGTCGTCCAATGCGTTCAGCCGCCAGCAGGCCATAGAACGAGGTCTGGTAATCCGCGCCCATTGCATAAGCCTCATAGGCTTGGTCGGCATCGCCTTGCGCGCTATAGGCCCGGCCCAGCCAGTATCCGCCTCGTCCTTTCGAGATCGGAGACTGCACCGCGCCAGAAAAGTTCTGGAAATGCCGTACGGCCGTGGCCGGATCATTCAGCTTGCGCAAGGCCAAGAACCCCGCCAGCCATTCCAGATCGGCATAGGCATAGCCCATTTCCGGTGTCATGTGATGGTTTGCGGCAATCTGATAAGCACGGTTCACATCACCATTGCGCATCTCAAGCCGGGCCAGACGGCGACGGCCCTCAGCCCATTTGTCAGGTTCCCCCAGCGCCTGGGGCCCGGTCGAGCGTGCCAGCATCAGGTCAATTGCGCTGTCGTCCAGCTCTTTCCGGTCGCGCCAGACAAAACGGTCAAAGGCCAGCCCAGGTGCGTCGGCCAGGGATTTTGGAACCGCAGCGACCTTGCCATCGACGCCGGGTTGGCGTTTTTGCAAGGCAATCCGTGCCTCAGCCAGCTTGCGCTGATCGGCACTGACCAAGGGCAGCATCTGCCCCGCGCTGACCAAATGGTTGTCCCACAACATCCGATCTAATCGCGCCGCGTGGTGGGGTTTCAGCAGCTTGCTGAAATTCTCAAGATAGTTCTTCTGCAGACCTTTCCCCATCGGCATAGTGCGCCATGCGGCCACGATGTCAGCCTCGGCATCGCCTTCACGCCCCTTGGCCATCAAAGCCACGGCAAAGTTCAGCGCCCCTTCGGCGGTTTGTGGCGGTACATCAGCGTAGAATTTCAACACCCGATCGGGATCAGCTCCGGTAAACACCGGCTCGCTTTTGCGACGCAGCCAAGCCAGACCTGGCCAATCCGGTCGGCGCTCCAGAAACACCAACACATCGCCGGAACTGCCAAAGCCTTCGCGCAGCCAGTGCCAGACGATGATATCGCGGCTAACGGACCCCCGATTGCCCGACACCCGCAGGGCGGCATTCCAGTCGCCCTTGCGCATTTCGTTCATCCCGGCGCGCAGATCACCGACCGAGTCGGCCTGCGCCTGCCCCATTGACCCAAGAATCATTGCTATCAAAAGCGCTAGAACGCGTGTCATGCCTTGCATTTCCCAACCAACCAAGGATAGAGCCATTCAGGATAAACCTTGTGCCGACGGTATCAACTCACATCGCCATGATTGTGACGATCCTTGGGCACAAAAAACACAAACTGCACACTAAGGAGCGTGTCATGTTCAAAGGCTCAATGCCAGCCCTCGTCACACCGTTTTCAAACGGCGAGTTGGACCTGAAGACGCTCAAACACTTGGTGGAATGGCAGATTCAGGAAGGCTCGACCGGGCTGGTTCCTGTGGGCACCACCGGTGAAAGCCCGACGCTTAGTCATGAAGAGCATGAAACCGTTGTGGAAGAGGTGGTCAAAGCCGCCGCTGGTCGTGTTCCGGTTATCGCGGGCGCCGGTTCAAACAACACGGTTGAGGCGATCCGCTTTGTGCGATTCGCGGAACGGATCGGTGCTGATGCAGCGCTGGTTGTGACGCCCTATTATAACAAGCCGACCCAAAAAGGGTTGGTGGCGCATTTCCGTGCGCTGCATGATTGCGCCGATATTCCAATCGTCATCTATAACATCCCCGGTCGGTCGGTGGTCGACATGACCCCCGCAACCATGGGTGAACTGGCTGAACTGCCGCGCATCGTCGGCGTCAAGGACGCAACCGGTGATCTGGCGCGCGTCAGCCAGCAGCGTGCGGCCTGTGGGCCCGAGTTCTGCCAGCTGTCCGGCGAAGACGCGACTGCGCTGGGCTTTAACGCGCATGGCGGTGTTGGCTGTATCTCAGTGACCGCGAACGTTGCACCGAAGCTTTGCGCCGAGTTCCAGCAAGCGACGTTGGCAGGCGACTATGCCAAAGCGCTGGAGTATCAGGATCGCCTGATGCCCCTGCACGAGGCGATTTTCATCGAGCCGGGTCTGGTCGGGGCAAAATACGCGCTTAGCAAACTGGGCCTATGCAGTGACGAGGTCCGGTCGCCCCTGACACCGCTTGAAAACAGCACCAAGACCGCAATTGATGCCGCAATGGCCCATGCTGGTCTGATTTGATCCCAGTCTGGCCGGGTGGTTTCACCCGGTTGGCACTTCATTTGAAAAGATGGATTGGCCTGTCAGGCCAAAAAAGAAGGGGGCTGAGAGCCCCCTTTTATTATCGTTTTCCGTAGTACAGTCCGACGACATGTTCGGCCTGTGCAAAGAATAGCCATCGGGAAATTGCGACGCCGGTCAGATGGGATAGGACGGCGAGCAATGCGAATATGTGATGGAAAGGCAGCATCAACAGGATCAGCGGTACGAAAATGGCCAACGTGAACGAGATGATCCGCAGCTTTTCGGCGTGTTTGCGCCCGACCACGTGGACGAATTCGCGCAGCAGATAGTTGGTGCCGGTATGGGGCGGTTCAAACGCCCGAACCGAACCGCGCCCGCCTAGGCCTGTAGCGGTGCCGAGATCGGTACCGGATTGGGCAAAGGCCTTGTCCCCTTGCCGCCAATACATCAGCTGCACCGCGCCGGCGATCAACAACAATAGCATCGCCCAAGCAAGTTGCCCGGACAGAAGCGCCCCGCCCGCCAGGCTGAAGCTGAGGAACATGGCGGGTGTCAGCTTCATATTCCAGCGCGGGATGGTCTTGAGCTGGGTATAGATCATCGATGTCGTGAACACTGTTGCCAGTGAGAACAAGGAACCGAGAACGCCCAGAACACCCCAGCGTTGGCCAAAAAACACCGCACCGATGGCGTAAAGCCCCATCAGGATCAGGGCGATGACCGCGCACCAGCCCTCACGGCTGAGCCAGCTTGAGCGCCATTGCGTGAACGCCTTCACCGCGCGTTCCGGATGGCCCAGGTGGAAGGTCGAGGCCAGCAAGCCGCCAACGGAAAGACCAAAGCCGATGGCAAAAAGCGCAAAGGCGACCCAGCCGGTGACGACGGGCAAGCCGAGGCCGAGGAAAAACAGCAGGCCAAAACCCAGGCCCGAGAGGGTGGTGAAGACGATGACGGAAGGTGCGGGATGCATCAGAACTTCTCCAGCGTTTTGTCGAGCCAGCCAAGGAAGCCTTTGGGCTCTTCGGCGACCGGGGCCAGCAGCGGGGCCAGGATGTCGATCTGGTCCTCGATCTGATCCTTGGGCCGGGGCGGCAGGTATTTGTTGACGGGTTTGGTGCCCATTTCGGGCATCAGGTCCATGCCCTCACGCTCGGCCACCAGCTTGCTGACGTCGCTGTCAGGATCGCCAAGATCACCGAAATGCCGGGCCCCGGCGGGGCAGGTGCGCACGCAGGAGGGGACACGATCCACCTCGGGCAGGTTCTCGTTGTAGATGCGATCAACGCACAGGGTGCATTTCTTCATCACACCTTCCGCCTGATCCAGCTCGCGCGCGCCATAGGGGCAGGACCACGCGCATAGGCCACACCCGATGCAGTCGCTTTCATTGACCAGAACGATGCCATCCTCGACCCGCTTATAGCTGGCCCCGGTGGGGCAAACGGTGACGCAGGGCGCATCCTCGCAATGCAGGCAGGATTTGGGGAAATGGATCAGCTGTGCGTGACCCTCATCCGGTGTCACTTCGTAGGAATGCACTCGGTTCAGGAAGGTGCCCGACGGATTGGCGCCATAGGCATCTTGATCCGACAGCGGCGCGCCATAGTTTTCGGTGTTCCAGCCTTTGCAGGAAATCACGCAGGCATGGCAGCCAACGCAGGTGTCAAGGTCGATAACCAGACCCATCTTACGTTCGGTGGATTGGGGGAGTTGGGTCATTTGCCTACCTTCCACGCCAGATCTTTCGGGCCGGTTCCCACCGGCGATTTTATAGGGTCGAATTCCGGTTGGCTTTCGGCGTCACCCGGGGCTTCGGCTTTTTCGATTTTGACCTTCAGGTCGAACCAGGCGGCCTGACCGGTAATGGGGTCGGAGTTGGCCCACCGCATGCCGTCGCCTTTCGGCGGCATCAGCTCGTGAATCAGATGATTCAACAGGAAGCCCTTGGTGGCCTCGGGCGCGTCCTCTTGCAGGGCCCAGGCGCCTTTGCGTTTGCCGATGGCGTTCCAGGTCCAGACGGTGTTTTCATTCAGCGCCGCCATTTCCATGACCGGCACCGTGATGGCGCCGTGCGGCGAGCTGACCTTGGCCCAGTCACCATCCTGCAGCCCGTGTTCACGCATCAGTTTGGTCGGCACATAAAGCGGGTTGCGCCCGTGCAACTGGCGCAGCCAGGCGTTCTGGGTGCCCCAGCTGTGATACATCGCCATTGGGCGTTGGGTCAGGGCGTTGACGGTATAGCCTTCGTTGCCCTGTTGGTCGGTCTCGTACCAGATCGGCAGCGGGTCCATCGTGTCCTTGATGCGCTGGCGCAGGTGTTCGGGCGGTTGCCTTTCACCATGGCCTTCGGCCGCCAGTTGGAATTTGCGCATCGGTTCCGAGTAAAGCTGGAACAGGTAAGGTTGCGGGCTGTCATAGATACCCATGCCCACGGCCCAATCCTGATAGGCTGCGTTCCAAGGTTTGTAGTAATCCGCACCTTCGGGAATATGCGCGACATAGAAGCCGCCGTTGTCGATATAGCGGTTCAGCTGTTCCGGGTTGACCTCGCCACGGCCTTCCTTGTCGCCGTCGGGGCCACGGAACCCGGCCAGCGGGCCAATGCCCGGGCGGCGTTCGTGGTTGACGATATAGTCGGCATAGTCCTTCCACTTGGCGCTGCCGTCTTCGTTGGTAAAGCCCGGCAGGTTCATGCGGTTGGCCAGTTCGATCAGCACCGACTGGAACCCCCGCACATCGCGGTCGGGTTCGATCACCGGCCAGCGGATTGCATCGGCGGCGGCGTCGGCCTCGCAGATCGGACGGTCCAGCAGCGAGATACAGTCGTGCCGCTCAAGATATGTCGTGTCGGGCAGAACCAGATCGGCATAGGCCACCATTTCCGAGGAATAGGCATCGGAATAGATGATGTTCGGAATGACGTAATTGCCGTCATCATCCTTGGCGGTCAGCATCTCCATCACGCCCTTGGTGTTCATGGACGAGTTCCACGACATGTTCGCCATGTACATGAACAGGGTGTCGATCTTGTAAGGATCACCGGCGGCTGCGTTCGAAATCACCATATGCATCAGCCCGTGGGCCGACATCGGGTTTTCCCAGGTGAACGCTTTGTCGATGCGAATGGGGTTGCCGTCATCGTCCAGCAGCAGATCGTCGGGACCGCGTGGAAAGCCCAGATGCGGCCCGTTCAGTGGGCGGCCCGGACGGCGGTCGCCATGCGGTGTCGGGTGCGCCTCGACCGGTTTGGGATAGGGCGGTTTGAAACGGAAACCTCCGGGCACTTCGACAGTGCCCAGCAGGATTTGCAGCACGTGCAGCGCGCGGCAGGTCTGGAACCCATTGGCATGGGCCGAAACCCCGCGCATCGAGTGGAAGCTGACCGGACGACCGATCATCTTGCTGTGTGTTTCGCCCCGGAAATCGGTCCATTCGTGGTCCAGCTCGATCGCTTCGTCAAAGGCAACGCGGGCGATTTCGGCCGCGATGGCACGAATGCGGCTGGCGGGGATACCACAGCGTTCGGCCACGGCCTCGGGCGCGTTGTCGTCGCTGAGGTATTTGTCCGCCATCAGGTGGAAGACCGGGCGGTGGGTGACGCCATCTTTTTCGTAGGTCGCAGACAGGTTAGGGCGCACGCCCGGCTTGTCAAAAGCGGTTGGCTCGCCAGTTGTACGGTCGATCACCAGCGGTTTGCCATCGGCGTCGCGCAGGAACAGGCCTTTTTCCGGGCCTTCGGCCTCATTCACCAGAACCGGCGCATTGGTGTAGCGGCTGAGATAATCGAGGTCGATCTTGCCCGCTTTCATCAGCACGTGAATCAGCGACAGGATGAACAGCCCATCGGTGCCAGGCGTGATCCCGACCCAGTCGTCGGCCACCGCGTTATAGCCCGAACGGATCGGGTTGACCCCGATCACCCGCGCGCCCCGTGCCTTGATCTTGCCAAGGCCCATCTTGATCGGGTTGCTGTCATGGTCCTCGGCCACGCCGAACAGCATGAACAGCTTGGTGTGATCCCAGTCAGGCTGACCGAATTCCCAGAACGCGCCACCCATCGTATAGATGCCACCCGCCGCCATGTTGACCGAGCAGAAACCGCCATGGGCCGCATAGTTTGGGGTGCCGAAATTCTGTGCCCAGAAGCTGGTGAAGCTCTGGCTTTGATCGCGACCGGTGAAGAAGGCCAGTTTTTGTGGCGCGGTTTCGTGCAACTCGTTCAGCCAACCGACGGCAGTGCTGATCGCTTCGTCCCATTCGATCTCGCGAAACTCACCCGAGCCGCGCGGACCAACCCGGCGCAGCGGCTTGCGCAGCCGCGACGGCGCGTTGACCTGCATGATCCCCGCCGAGCCCTTGGCGCACAAAACGCCCTTGTTAACCGGGTGATCACGGTTGCCTTCGATATAGGCGACCTTGCCGTCTTTCATGTGAACGTTGATGCCACAGCGGCAGGCACACATGTAACAGGTGGTGCGCCGAACCTCGTCCGAGACTTTAGGGCTGGTGTCTATCTTCGGTTGCTGGATGGTCATCTGGCGTCCTTCTGTCGGGGCGGATCAGGTCAGGAATGTTATTCCGGCTAGGATAATCCCTGCAATGAAAAGAGTTTCTATGACGATCAGAGCGATGGCAGCGCCGCCGACCGACAGGATTTGTTTAAGGTTTGTCTTCATGCCCACCGCCGCGATGGCGATCAGCAGCAGCCACCGCGATGTCTGGCTAAGCAGATCGGTAATAAATGGCGGGATCAGGCTGAAAGAGCTGGCGGCGGCCAGAACAAGAAAGCCAAGGACAAAGCCCGGCAGGATCGGGGGGCGTTTGCCGGTTTCGTCCATTTCAGCGACGCCGCGGATGATCAGCGAGGCGACCAGAACCACCGGGGCCAACATCGCCACACGGATGAGTTTCACCAGTGTCGCGGTATCCCCGGTTTGTTCCGAGATCGAAAAGCCCGCGCCGACCACCTGTGCCACATCGTGGATCGTTCCACCCAGAAACACACCGCCCGCGATGTCATTCATGCCCAGCATGCGTACCAGGATCGGATAGGCGATCATGGCAATGGTCGACAGAACGGTGACGCCCAGAACGGTAAAGATCAGCCGTTCCTCGGACCGTTCATCTTTGGGCAGGATGGCACTGATGGCCATTGCGGCAGAGGCGCCGCAAATCGCGACCGAACCTGCAGTCAGAAAGGCAAAACGCCATTTGTGGCCAAAGAACCGGGCAACCAACAGACCAAATCCGATTGTTGCCAGAACCCCGCCCACGACCAACGCAATCAGATCCCAGCCCAGCCCCATCATCAGTGTCATCGACACCCGAACGCCCAACAGCGCCACACCCAGACGCAGTAGCGATTTTGCGGCAAAGCCGATACCTGGGACGGTTTTACCCTCTTCCCCCAGAAAGCTGAGCGCGATGCCCAAAAGCAGCGCCATCAGCATCGCCGGCGTCGCGTAATGCTCGGACAGGAATTTGGCAGATACGGCAACAATGATGGCCACCATAATCCCCGGAAACAGGGTACGGGCCTTTTGGGTTGCTTCTGCACCGACAAGGTTTGAAATCTGGGTCATGGCCAGCATCTAATCGACGGTCCTTCTTGACGCTCTGGCGTCATCGGCGGGGACGCCGCCGGGGTTATGTATGGAGCGGATCAACAGGTCTCGGGCTCGGCGTCGGCGTGCTGGGCCTGAACGGCCGTCACGGCGATCATGTGCAGAACGTCATCAGCTGAACAGCCACGCGACAGGTCGTTTGCCGGTTTGGCCAGACCTTGCAGTACAGGTCCCACAGCCTCGGCCCCGCCAATGCGCTGGGCGATTTTGTAGCCAAGGTTCCCGGCATCAAGGTTCGGGAAGACAAACACATTGGCTTGCCCTTCCAAGGGTGAATCCTTGGCCTTTTTGCTGGCGACCTCGGGAACATAGGCGGCGTCGAATTGCAGCTCGCCGTCGATCAGAAGATGCGGGCTTGCGGCTTTGGCGATCCGGGTGGCTTCGACCACCTTGGAAACTTTGGGATGGTTGGCGCTGCCGCCTGTGGAAAAGGACAGCATGGCAACACGGGGTTCCTGGCCGGTCAGGGCGTGGTACGACGCAGCCGATGCCTGCGCGATTTCGGCCAGTTCCCGTTCGTCGGGATCAACAACCAGGCCGCAATCTGCAAAGATGTGAACACCTTGAACCGCGTGGTGGTCGCGGTCATAAATCATCAAAAAGAAGCTGGACACCATATGGGCGTCGGGCGCTTTGCCAATGATCTGCAAAGCGGCGCGCACAGTGTCCGAGGTGGTTTCAACGGCACCGCCGACAGTGCCATCAGCCAGTCCCAGATGGACCAGCATCGCGGCATAGTTCAGGCGGTTTTTGATCAGTTTCTGCGCGTTTTCGGGCGTCATGCCCTTGTGTTTGCGCAGCTCATGATAGGTCGTGGCGAACCGATCCGTGTGGGGGGATGTCGCTGGGTCGTGAATGTCGATCCCGTCTACATCGGATCCGCCTTTTTCCGCCAGCAAGGCGGTGATCTTGGCGTGATCTCCCACAAGGATGATATCGGCCGCATTCTCGGCACGCGCTTTCAGCGCACCTTCTACGACGCGTGGATCATCGCCCTCAGCAAGGGCGATGATCTTTTTGGAACTGGTGGCAGCCCCAAGAATTTGGCGTAGGGGCTTCACGTAATTATGCTCCGGCCTGGGACTTCATGTCCGCAGCGTCGATACCAGCGACCTCGACGGGCTTCTTCATCGCATCGCGGCGGAACGGATCACCCAATTCCTGGTTGATCATCGCTTCGATCAGCGTGGTGATGCCGTTTTTCTGATCGATGATCGCCTGATTCAGCGCCGCAGTCAGCTCGTCCTGTGTGCGCGCCTGAACGCCCTTCAGTCCACAAGCCTGCGCGATGCCCGCATACGACACTTTGGTGTCCAGCTCGGTGCCGACAAAGTTGTCGTCGAACCACAGGGTCGAGTTACGCTTTTCCGCACCCCACTGGTAGTTGCGGAAAACGATCTGCGTGACCGCTGGCCATTCGTCACGACCAATCGCCGTCAGCTCGTTCACGGCGATGCCGAATGCGCCGTCACCCGAGAAGCCGACAACCGGAACATCGGGGCAGCCAATCTTGGCACCGATAACCGCTGGCAGGCCATAGCCGCAGGGACCGAACAGACCCGGAGCCAGATACTTGCGGCCTTCTTCGAACGAAGGGTAGGCGTTGCCGATTGCGCAGTTGTTGCCGATATCGGACGAGATGATCGCCTCTGTGGGCAGCGCTGACTGAATTGCGCGCCATGCCATGCGTGGGCTCATCCAGTCAGGCTTGGCTGCACGCGCGCGCTCGTTCCAGGTGGTGCCCGGATCGTCGTTTTCGTGAGTCAGCGAGCTCAGTTCCTGTGCCCAGGCCGATTTGGTCGTTGCGATGGTGTTTTTGCGATCTTCGCGACCTGCGTCACCGGCGCTGTCACCCAGACGGGCCAGCAGACCTTCGGCAACCTTCTTGGCGTCGCCGACGATACCAACGGTCACGTCCTTGGTCAGACCGATCCGATCCGGGTTCAGGTCAACCTGAATGATCTTCGCATCTGTTGGCCAGTAGTTGATGCCATAGCCGGGCAGCGTCGAGAATGGGTTCAGGCGTGTGCCAAGGGCAAGGACCACATCCGCCTTGCTGATCAGCTCCATCCCGGCTTTCGAGCCGTTGTAACCCAGAGGGCCGGCAAACAGGGGGTGCGAGCCGGGGAAGGCGTCGTTGTGCTGATAGCCAACACAAACCGGCGCGGTCAGACGCTCAGCCAGTTCGGCCGAGGCCGGGATCGCATCCGCCAGAACAACACCGGCACCGTTCAAGATGACAGGGAATTTGGCTTCCGACAGAATGTCGGCTGCTTCCTGCAGTGCCTCGTCACCGCCTGCGGTGCGGGCAAACTCAACAATCTTCGGCAGCTCGATGTCGACAACCTGGGTCCACATGTCACGCGGGATGTTCATCTGGGCCGGTGCCGAGGCACGCTTGGCCTGTAGGATTACCCGGTTCAGAACTTCGGCAACACGCGACGGGTCACGCAGTTCTTCCTGGTAGGCAACGCAGTCCGAGAACATGCGCATTTGCTCCATCTCCTGGAATCCGCCCTGACCGATGGTCTTGTTGGCGGCCTGCGGCGTGATCAGCAGTACTGGGGTGTGGTTCCAGTAAGCGGTTTTAACAGCCGTTACAAAGTTGGTGATGCCAGGGCCGTTCTGCGCGATCATCATCGACATCTTGCCGGTCGCTCGGGTGTAACCGTCGGCCATCATGCCGCCCGACCCTTCGTGGGCGCAGTCCCAGAACGAAATTCCAGCCTTCGGGAATATATCCGAGATCGGCATCATGGCCGAGCCGATGATTCCGAACGCATGTTCGATCCCGTGCATCTGCAACGTCTTAACGAATGCTTCTTCAGTCGTCATTTTCATATGAATGATCTCCGCGCATGTGTGGAATGGCCGGGCACGGCGCCCCGCCTTTGCATACGGTTTTGACCTATGGGGCAGGGCTGCGTTAGGGCCAGATGGATTTGCGAAATAGGTCCAGCGTGCCTCTAACTGGCACGAATGGCTTCAGCGATCAGTTTCACACCCGGTTCAATGCGGTCCTGCCGGATCGAGGAATAGCCAATACGGTAGAAATTTTGCGGCTGATCCGGCCCCGAAAAGAATGGCGCGCCGGGTTCGATATGAACGCTCTGGCCCTGCAGCGTGTGGGCCAGTTGCGTTGTGTCGACGTGTTCAGGGGCAGACATCCACAGGGATGATCCGCCCATGATGCCACGCCCGGCCACTGTCAGCCCGTGTTCGTCGATCGCCTTGTCTAAGGCCTCGCGCCTGCGCGCCAAAGCTTTGGACATGCGCCTGATCTGCGCGTCGTAATGGCCCAATGACAGGAAATAGGCGGCGGTGCGCTGGATGTGTCCCGGCGGGTGGCGCAACACCAACGAGCGCAGCGCGCGCGCCTCGCGGATAAACGGTTCCGAGCCGACCATGTATCCCAGACGCAATCCAGGAAACAGCGATTTTGAAAAACTGCCAACATAGATCACGCGGCCATCGCGGTCCATCGACTTCAGCGCCGGCGAGGGCGCGCCCAGAAAGGCCATTTCGAATTCATAATCGTCTTCGACCACCATTGCGTCCAGGTCGTGCGCGCGTTCCAGCAATTTGTGCCTGCGTTCAACGGGCATGGTTGCGGTGGTCGGGCTTTGGTGACTGGGCGTCGTAAAGATAACGTCGGCGGAGTCAGGCAACGTCTCAGGGGGCAGCCCGTCGCGGTCGACCGGTATCGGAGTCACGTCGCAATCCCAATGCTCTAGCAGGCTGCGCAGAGAGTAATAGCATGGGTCTTCGATCACCGCGGTGCGGTTGTGGGTCAGCAAAATGCGTGAGGCCAGCCACAGCGCGTTCTGTGCGCCCATGGTGATCAGAATCTCTTCGGGGCGGGCGGCGATGCCGCGACGGGGCAGGGTGTGACGGGCGATGAATTCGACCAGCAGCGGATCATCCTGATCCACGTAATCTGTCGTGAGGGATTCGAAATCCTTGTGCCCAAGGGCGCGTACGGCACACAGGCGCCAGTTGGCGTGGTCAAAAAGATTGCGATCCGCCTGCCCGTAAATGAATGGATAGCGATAGCTGCGCCAGTCCCGAGGTTTCGACAGCATGTCCCCGCCCGAGAATTTGCGAGCCAGCGCAGCGTCCCAATCCACGGTTTCTGCACCGCGCTGAAGGGGCGTGTATTTCGGCGGCACCGGTGCGTTTTGAGAAACGAAATAGCCCGAACGCCCCTTTGCCGTCAGATAATCATTGGCCAGCAGTTCGGTATAGGCCAGCGTTACCGTAATCCGGCTGACGCCCAGATGGGCGGCCAGTTTGCGTGACGAGGGCAGCTTTTCCCCCACATGAAACCTGCCGGACAGTATGCCTTCGGCAATCATCTGCTGGATCTGCGCCTGCAGCGTGCCTTGCCCGTTCAGCTCAAGAAAGAATGTGTCGACCGATATTGCCATGAGGTCTTATAGGGTGGACCTAAAAGATGAGCAATCTGGACTTATGACTTTTCCAAAATTTCCCGCGTTACCGTGCTTGACCGTTGGATTCAATTCACCTAAATAACTAGAAATCTAGTTTAATGGAGAATCGAATATGTGGGAAACTGCTGCAGCAGGATTTTCGGCCATGGGGTCCGAGGCCCGGTTGAAGGTTCTAAGAACTTTGGTTCGCGCCGGGCAGGCGGGCCTGACGGTTGGTGATATTCAAGAACGGACGGGCATCGCACCGTCAACCCTGGCGCATCACCTTCGGTTTTTGGCCGCGGGCGGTGTCGTGGAACAAGAGAAAGTCGGGCGCAGTACGATCAACCGTGCCTGCTATGACGAGTTGAGAAATCTGGCGCAGTTCATCCTTGCCGAATGCTGCGCGGACGAAGTGGGAAAGGCCGCGAACGATGGCTGAACTGACGCAAAACCCCAAAGTGCCCGTGAAGGCGCTTGATCTGATTAAAACCCCTTGGGCATTGATCGTTGCAATCCTGGTCGCCGTGGCTGTTTTGGACCCTGGTAACTGGGGTGAGGTCGTGACCTTCGCCGGCAAGGCGCTGGTCCATACCGGCCAGTATATCCTGTTCGCCGTTTTGTTGCTGTCCTACCTCAAGGCGACCGGGGCCGAGGTGATGGTCGCGCGCGCCTTTGAAGGGCGCGAGACGCGGATGATCCTGCTGGCCGCTCTGTTTGGAGGGCTGGCGCCGTTCTGTTCCTGTGAGGTCATTCCCTTCATTGCCGGATTGTTGGCTTTGGGGGCGCCCCTGTCTGCGGTGATGGCGTTCTGGCTGAGCTCTCCGCTGATCGACCCGCCCACTCTGTTGATCACCGCCGGTGCTTTGGGATGGCCGTTTGCGATTGGCAAGGCGGTTGCTGCGGTGGCGTTGGGTCTGTTCGGCGGTTTCGTTGTGCGCGGCCTGATGCGCTCGGGCGCCTTTGCCCAACCGTTGCGCGAATACAAACCAGCCGGTTGCAGCGCTTGTGGTGGTCCAAAACAGGATGACAAACCGGTCTGGCGGTTCTGGCAGGTGCCTGAGCGTCGTCAGCGGTTCCGGTCGGAATTTGTTCATAACGGGCTGTTCCTGCTGAAATGGTTGGCGCTGGCCTATGTGCTAGAGGCGCTGCTGGTCAGCTATGTCCCGGCCGATCTGATCGCCCGCGTGGTGGGGGGTGAGGGCATCGTACCCATCGTGATCGCGGCGCTGGTCGGGATGCCTGCCTACCTGAACTCCTACGTCGCACCGCCACTGTTGGCGGGGCTGACGGAGCAGGGGATGAGCGCGGGGGCCGCGATGTCGTTCATGATCGCGGGCGCGGTCAGCTCGATCCCGGCGATGGCAGCCGTCTGGTCACTGGTCAAACCACGGGTCTTTGCCACCTATCTGGGGCTTGGGATTACCGGGGCGATCATTGCCGGTATTCTGTTTCAGATGATCTAAAGGAAAAACCGCCCGGTGGGTCCAACGGGCGGTTTTGCTTATTCGTTGGCCTCGCACAGGCTCGGCAGTTTGAACCTGTACCGTGCCTCTCCGCTGTTTACGTAGACACGTTTTTCGACACAGGCTGTGGTGCCCACTGTTCGTGCGACATGCTCTTTGGGTTCGTTGATGGACGTGGCCGACCCATCCGGCAATTGAACCGAGGCTATGATACCGTTCTTCAAGTCCCCGTTCACGGGTGTTGCCGACAGAACCGAAACGGTCAGGTACGAGTCATGCTCGTGCGAGCCGTCGTCGTTAAGCACCAGCAGTGCGGTCGCAATCGAGATGGTGCCGACGATTGCAATCGCCAACAAACCCCATGTCTTCAGAAAGGCGTAGATCGATACGGCGCGGTGCGGGCCAAAAATTTTGGACAGGATGGTCAGCATGGAATCCCTGCGGGAAAAAAGCCCCGGCCTGTTCGGACTGGGGCCATCTGTGCCTTAGGGGCGCAGATCGTCTTCGTCTTCATCCTCGGCCCCGCCTTTGGGCAGGTTGAAGAAGCTGTCGGCGTCGATGACCGGCTCTTCTTCTTTCTCTTCCACAGGGTCGTCAGACAGCGAGAAGGTTTCCAGACCTTCGATGGCGGTCGGGATCTTCGGTGCTGCGTCCATTTCCAGTGACTGTTCGGTCGACACCAGCTTGCGGCGTTCATCATCGCTCATGACGCCACCTTCGGCGGCTTTCTTGGCCGCGGCCTTCTGCACGATCGCGTCCAGCTCAGACTGTTTGCACAGACCCAGCGCAACCGGGTCGATCGGCTGCATGTTCGAGATGTTCCAGTGGGTGCGCTCGCGGATCGACTGAATGGTCGGCTTGGTGGTGCCCACCAGCTTGGCGATCTGACCGTCGCTAAGCTCGGGGTGGAATTTGACCAGCCAAAGGATCGAGTTCGGACGGTCCTGCCGTTTGGACAGCGGGGTATAGCGCGGACCACGACGTTTTTCTTCACCGCTAGCAGCGGGGTTGAACTTGAGCTTCAGCTTATGCAGCGGGTTGCCCTGCGCCGAGTCGATCTCATCCTGGGTCAACTGGTTGTTGGCGATGGGGTCGAACCCTTTCACGCCCGCGGCCACGTCGCCATCGGCGATGCCTTGCACTTCCAACTCGTGCATGCCCACGAAATCCGCGATCTGCTTGAAGCTGATCGTGGTGTTGTCCACCAGCCATACGGCTGTTGCCTTGGCCATAAGCGGTTTTGCCATCAGCCCGTCTCCTATAAATACATCTGTCCCGTCGCCGGAATTCGGCGGCCCCTTGGTCTTGGGGCAGGTTTCCGTTGTCGGGGAACTTGGGGCCTATATAGTCGCGGCAAGGCAAGAAGGGAAGAGGCGAATGCGCTGGGTGATTTTGTGGGTCTTGAGCGCGGTCGCTGCACTGGCGGACGGAGAGAAGGCCGGTGAGTTTGACTATTATGTCCTGTCGCTGAGCTGGTCGCCCAACTGGTGCGCCCGCGAAGGTGATGCGCGCGGGTCGGACCAATGCGATGCGCGCCATGATCACGGATGGATATTGCACGGGCTCTGGCCGCAATATCATCAGGGCTGGCCTGCATATTGCCGTACGTCCGAGGCGCCGCCGACGCGTCGCATGACCCGGGAAATGACGGATATTCAGGGCAGTTCGGGGCTGGCCTGGCATCAATGGAAAAAGCACGGCACTTGTTCGGGCCTGAGCGCCCCGGACTATTTCGCGCTGTCTCGACAGGCCTATGAGGGCGTTCAACGCCCCGAGGTGTTCCGTAAATTGGATGCAACAGTCAAGCTGCCTGCGTCGGTGGTCGAAGAGGCGTTCCTGAAAGCGAACCCTGCGTTGCAGCCAGACATGATCACCGTCACCTGCAAACAGGGTTACATCGAAGAGGTGCGCCTATGCCTGTCCCGCGACCTTGACCCGGTGCCCTGTGGCCGCGACGTGATCCGTGATTGCACGGCCAAAGACGCTCAGTTCGATCCGATTCGTTAAAGTTTCCGGTTCTGGCAATCGCGGGCATAGTCCAGCGCTTTGGCGGTGCCTTTGAGATCAATCGCCATCACCACCTCACCGGCCGGGTTATAGACGGTCATAGTTTTGTTCTGCGCGATGGCGTTGACGAAACTGCGGTCGGTGAAGAACACCGTCGCGCCGGGCACGTCGCGCTGATTGAAGCCGATGGCGTTGGCGTCAAAGCTCTTGCCGTCCAGCTCGAACCGGATCGGATAGCTTTTACCCTGCTCGATATCGCCCCAGGCCTTGTTGTAGACGGCGAAATACCCGCGATTTTCGAGCGCGTCATAGCCGATACGCACCACCGAGAGGTCCTGATAGATCGTCTGGATCAGGCACCCATTTCCAAGCGCAGGGTCCATCATGATGTTCCAGCCTTCGACAAAACCCTTGTCGATGAGCTCCTGAGACCACGCAACGGTTGCTGTGAAGACGGCGAAGGTTAGGGCGAGAAGGCGGGTCATAGGAAGCTCCCGTAAGTTGATCGGTTTAATGAACAGTATATTGGAGAAAGAAGTGAGTTGAACCGGTTCTGGCTGTCCGAGTGATTTATCTTGGACCTATTCGGGCGTTGCCGAGCATTTTGAATATGGAGGCCTCAATTGGGCCATAGTTACACGTTTTTAATCGCGAAAAATTTGTGGAGAAAGAACAATAATGCACTCTCGAAATTCATTTATGGCCGCCCTAATTGCGTTACTGGTTTGTGCCGTTCCTGGGATTGCTGAAAGCAACGGTGGATCGGGTTTACGGGCAACGCCCAGCGGTATTCCATGGTATGTGTCCGATCGCACCTCAAACTATCCGGGTGCGGAAGCAGCCATGCGTATCGCGTCGTCAAAATGGCGCGCGCCTTGGGCAATGAAAATCAAATCGGGCAAAGTCAGTGGAAAATTCCGATTGGTTACGGTGAATGGCTCCACATATGTGGTGCTGGCCAAGATGAGAGGACCCTTCACGCTGAATTTTGAAGCAATTAAGGATGCCAGAATGGACTTATTGCGCAAAGCCGCAGCTCAGTCCGGATGCACAACGCAGGGCCGCACACTCGCAAAATACACCCCGCAAAAAGACATTGAGAAACTTGCAGCTCAGGTTCAATGCAATTTTCAATGAGTGAAGGTTTGAATTAGCGACATGGTACCGTCTTGAGTTTTGGGCGCGATGTATGTGATTGCTTAAAGACTGGCGTTACAGCTCCTTCCGCGCCCTCAATGCCGCTGTAATCGTCCCGTCATCCAGATAATCCAGCTCTCCGCCAATCGGCACGCCTTGCGCCAGCGAGGTCAGGCGGACCTGTCCCTCCAACTGATCGGCGATGTAGTGGGCGGTGGTCTGGCCGTCGACGGTGGCGTTCAGGGCGAGGATGATCTCGGTGATCCCCTCAGCTGTCACGCGGTCCTTGAGGCGGGGGATGCGCAGTTCGTCCGGCCCGACCCCGTCCAGCGCCGACAACGTGCCGCCCAGAACGTGATAGCGGCCTTTGAACACACCTGCGCGCTCCATCGCCCACAGATCGGCGACGTCTTCGACAACGCACAGCTCTCCGGTGGCGCGGTCCTCGTTGTCGCAGATGTCACAGATATCGGTGGTGCCCACATTGCCGCAGTTCAGGCATTCGCGGGCGGTGATGGCCACTTGCTGCATGGCGTCCGACAGAGGTGTCAACAGCAGGGCGCGTTTGCGGATCAGGTGCAACACCGCGCGACGGGCCGAGCGGGGGCCGAGGCCAGGCAGCTTGGCCATCAGATCGATCAGGTTGTCGATATCGCTGTTCGAACTCACCGGGCGCGCTCCTGCAAATGGGCCGGGCAGGGTTGCCCGGCCAATGATCCGTCAGGAGGGTGTATCAGAACGGCAGCTTGATGTCTGCGGGCAGGCCCATGCTTTCGGTCAGTTTCGCCATCTCGGCCTGCGCGCGTTCAGCCGCTTTGGTCTGGGCGTCCTTGATGGCGGCCAGGATCAGATCCTCGACCACTTCCTTGTCGTCGCCGTTAAAGATCGACGGGTCGATGTCCAGCCCTTTCAACTCACCTTTTGCGGTGGCGGTGGCCTTGACCAGCCCGGCACCGGATTCGCCGACAACCATCATGTTGTTCAGCTCTTCCTGCATGTCCGTCATCTTGGCCTGCAAGTCCTGCGCGGATTTCATCATCTTGGCCATGTCGCCCAGACCGCCGAGTCCTTTGAGCATCGGTATTCTCCTGTGTATCGCTTTTGTCGCCTAAATACGGGCGGTACCCGTGTGGCACAAGGGGGGGTGCTCCCGCCCGTTTGAAAGACCTTTCCTCCCGTTGGGCCCGGCAGCGCGGGAGGATTTCAGGGGTGTGTGTTGAAGTGGCTCAGTCTTCCTCGAACGGGTCCCATTCGTCTTCGACTTCGGGCAGGGCCTCGGTTTCTACCTTGGCGGCACGTTGTTCCGGCGTTTCAATGCTTTTGATCCGCGCCTTCGGGAACTGGGCCAGAACCGCCTGCACCAGCGGGTGTTCGCGGGCTTCTGCCTTCAGTGCTTCCTCAGCCGCGTTTTCCTTTTCATAGATCGTCTCGCCGCCGCCTTCGTTGACGACAGTGACTGCCCAGCGGTTACCGGTCCATCGCTGCAGGGCGGTCCCCAGACGTTGCGCCAACTGGGCCGAGGCACGCTGGGTCGGTTGGAATTCGATGCGTCCAGGCTGATAAGCCGCTAATCGCAACGAGCGCTTGACCTCATCCAGAAGCACGCCGTCCCGGTTTGCGCGGATCAGTTCCACCACGTGATCAAAGGTCGGATAGCGTGCCAGGGCGGCCTGCACATCCTGCGCCAACGCCGCGCTGGGTGCGCCGCCGCCCCCACCATGGGCGGGAGCTGCGTAAGAAGATGCCACCGGCGCTTGCGTCTGAACCGCGGCATGCGATGGCGCCGGTATCCCGCCACCGGGTCCGCCATTTGGCGGTGCGGGCGTGTCTTGCAGACGTTTGATCAGTTCTTCCGGGCTGGGCAGATCGGCCACGTGGGTCAGGCGGATCACCGCCATCTCAGCAGTCATCATGGCATTTGGGGCGGCTGAGACCTCTTCAAGGGCTTTTAGCAACATCTGCCACATCCGGGTCAGGACTCGCATCGGCAGGGCCTCGGCCATTTGTTGACCACGCGCGCGTTCGTCCTGGGATACGGTGGGGTCATTGGCTGCGTCTGGCGTGATTTTAACAACAGAGATCCAATGGGTGATCTCTGCCAGGTCACGCAGGACGGCCAGCGGATCGGCACCTTCGGCATATTGCCCGCCCAACTCGGTCAGCGCGCCCGCGGCATCCCCGCGAAGGATCATGCCCATCAGGTCCAGTACCCGGCCACGATCAGCCAGGCCCAGCATCGCGCGGACCTGATCGGCGCTGGTTTCACCCGCCCCGTGCGAGATCGCCTGATCCAGCAGTGAGGTCGCATCCCGGGCCGAGCCTTCAGCCGCACGGGTAATCAGCGCCAGCGCGTCATCCGCGATCTGGGCATTTTCCGCCGATGCGATCTTGCTGAGCAGGTCGATCATGTCCTCGGGTTCGA
This sequence comes from Ruegeria sp. ANG10, assembly GCF_040705255.1. Lineage (NCBI taxonomy): Bacteria > Pseudomonadati > Pseudomonadota > Alphaproteobacteria > Rhodobacterales > Roseobacteraceae > Ruegeria > Ruegeria sp. ANG10. Next base: position 53,725 of record NZ_JBFCVU010000009.1, on the reverse strand, counting down.
TCCGGCGCAGGTCGAACCGCTGACAGCGTGACAACACTGTCACCGGCACCTTGCGAATCTCGGTGGTGGCAAAGATGAACTTCACATGCTCGGGCGGTTCCTCAAGCGTCTTGAGCAGCGCGTTGAACGCGCTGGTCGACAGCATGTGGACCTCGTCGATGATATAGATCTTGTAGCGTGCGCTGGCAGCGCGATAGCGGACGCTGTCGATGATCTCTCGGATGTCATTCACACCGGTGCGGCTGGCGGCATCCATCTCCATCACGTCGACATGGCGGCCTTCCATAATGGCCACGCAATGTTCGCACTGGCCGCAGGGCTCAGTCGTTGGCTTGCCTTCACCATCCGGACCGATGCAGTTCATGCCCTTGGCGATGATCCGCGCCGTGGTGGTTTTGCCGGTGCCGCGGATGCCGGTCATGATGAAGGCCTGCGCGATCCGGTCGGCCTCGAACGCGTTTTTCAGCGTGCGCACCATTGCGTCCTGACCGACGAGATCGGCAAAGGTTTCCGGGCGGTATTTGCGGGCAAGAACCTGATAGGCGGGGCTGGGCGTGTCGTTCATGTCTGCTCTGTCGGATTCGGGTTCCGATGCAGCGTAGAGACCCCTGCCGCCCGCGTCCACAGCAGGCTTGGGAGAATTTGGGTTTGCAGCGCAGTTTGCGCATCTTACAAGCGAGCATCAGGGAGGGTTCGTAGTGAGCCAGTTCGCAATTCACTCCGTTCAGCTTGGAAACGGCACCGTTGCCTTGTCGCCCCTTCCGGGGCGCGGTGGCGCGTATACGCGGGATTTGGGAGCGATCCGCAACTGGCAGCCGGATCTTGTGATCTCGATGACCACCGAGATCGAAATGCTGCAAGAGGGCGCAGGTGGGCTGGGTGACGACCTGCGGGCACTCAATATCGAATGGGCGCACCTGCCAGTCGCGGATTTCGGCACGCCGCCCACTGAGGTTGACGCGGCGTGGGGCAGTGTCAGCCCTGCGGCGACTGATATCCTGTCCCGCGGAGGGCGGGTGCTGGTGCATTGCCGGGGCGGCTGTGGCCGGTCCGGGATGATCGTGCTGCGCCTTATGGTCGAGCATGGCGAAGACCCCGAGACAGCGTTGACCCGTTTGCGTGCGGTGCGGCCCTGCGCCGTCGAGACCGACGGCCAGATGGAATGGGCCGCCCTTGGGCGGACGCGCGACTAGATCAGAGCGCCACCTGCCGTTCTGCCTGTGCTACCGGGTTGGGCGGGATCGCTGTGACCTCAAGCATGGCGCAGGGTGGAGTGGTTAGCATGCCTGCAGGGCGTATAGTCACATCCGGGCCGAACATCATATCTGCGTAATCATCCAGCGACTCGAGGGGCACATCCTCGCTTGTTCCACAAAAGACGCGGATCAAGTCTTTTTGCGCGCGAAACCGAGCGCTGCAGCCTTGCGTGCAATAGGCCAGCTCAGTGCTGCCGTCGAACTCAAAATCAGGCGTGGTTGCCGGAACGGCAGCGTCCATCGCCTGTACGATCGCGCGCGCCATCTGTGCCAATGCCGGACAGGTTTTGCCTGTGCGTTGACAGACAGTTGCGGAATATTTGTGTGTCCTTGTCTTCCAGATCATATTGCGCCCTCCGCGCGCGGGACAGGGGCAAGGATCAGGTGTGGCAGCGTACTGACGACCTGCCCGGACGCCCCGCCCGAGTTTCGGTTTCTTGTTCGATGGCAGGTCTCCTGACTTGCGGGTCGTTGCGTTGCCGACCTTCCCAGCCTTACGGCCAGTGGTGTTTCGGCATTGCTCACCGCTTACAGTTGCGGGGGCAGTCGCGGCTTTGGTTCGTTCCGGTTTCCCGGGCAGAACCGCACCGTGTTCCCTTTTCATCCCGCCCCGGCGACCGGGGACGAGAACCATCACCCAATCGCTAGCGGGTAGGGGTGACCTGAGTCAAGCCACCTTTTGGTGGGGCAAAGTGGACGCGTGGTCATGCTGAAACAGGATTGACTTAGGGTGGCAAACGATAACGTTTGGGTGGTGAACTAATCGGTTCAGATTGAGGGCGCCATGCTGGATACCGCACAAGCTGTTTTGACCGAGGATTTTCAGTTTCCTTCGGGTTCGACCCAACTGTCGGCTAGGCTGTACCTGCCGGTGGCCGAACCCCGGACCGCTGTGGTGATTCACAGTGCCACCGGGGTGCCGCGCGACTATTACCAGCACTTTGCGCGCTGGTTGGCTGCGGAACATGGCATGGCCTGTCTGACCTATGATTACAGCGATTTTGGTCATTCGCTGAGCAGACCATTGAAGTCAGCTCAGGCCACGATGGCGGATTGGGCGCTGATCGACATGCCTGCGGCACGGGCCGAGATGCGCAGGCGATACCCCGACGCGCAGCACTGGAGCATCGGCCATTCCGTCGGCGGTATGCTGGGGCCGATTCAGCCCGATATTGATCAGATCGACCGCATGATCTGCGTCTGTGCCGGGCCGGTGACTGTGTCGGACCATCCCTGGCCTTATCGAGCGTTGGCTTTGTTGTTTTGGTACGGGCATGCGCCTCTGGCCGTGAAAGCGCTGGGTTATCTGCCGGGCAAGGCACTGGGATTCGGGTCGGACCTGCCTGCCAGCGTGTATTGGCAGTGGCGCCGCTGGTGTACTGCGCCGCGCAACTATCTGCCCGAAATTGGCGTGACCCTGCCCGAGGCCCGCTGGGCGCAGTCAGACACACCCGTGGATCTGTTCAGCTTTGAGGATGACGATCTGGTGCCAAAGAACGCGGTCTGGCGGCTGGCTGATCTGTACGGACCCAACGCACGCCGCCATTTGTTGTCTCCGGGCGAGTTCGGCCTGTCCAAGGTTGGCCATATCGGTGCATTTGCCCGGCGCAGCGCGGCGGTCTGGCCACGGCTGATTGCCTAGGCCTGTTCGCAACAATTCAATGTCGGGAGTTTAAGTGAGAGGTTGGACATCGACCCAAGCGGGGCTCGTTGTGGCTGCTTCCTTCCGGACCTGACCAGGTTGGCGAGGCGCTCGCCCGCGCCAACCTCTCGGGGTTTGATATAGGCAACGGGCGCAGGAAACACAACCCGTCAGAGCGTCAAACGGATCAGCAAAAAGCCCTCATCGTCTTCTCCGACGACGAGGGGGTCATATTCTTCAAGCTCGGCAATGTGGGTTTGTGCCTTCGGGCCGGTTCTTAACAGCACAGTCGTGCCCTGCATCGGGGCAAAGCCAAAAGGATAGGGCGCATACTGCAAGGGATCCTGCGGCAGTGCGCTGGACAGATAGTCCTGCAAGACGCGCTGAACAGGCAGATTCGGCAGCGCGATGGGTTCGGCCTGATCAACAAAGGGAAAGTGACCCCCGCCATTGGCGCGGTAATTGTTCAGTGCGACGACGAACCGTTGATCGGCGGCCATTGGTTGGCCGTCAAAGCGAATGTTGCGAATGCGCCGGTTGACGGGGTCGATCAAGTGGCCGCCAGCGTCGAACCGAGCCGGCTGAGAGAGATCAAACTGGTAAGTAAGTCCCTGTATAATATCATAATTATGTCCCGCCCTGTTGATGTCGACCAATGTGGTCTGATGTCCCGGTGTAATCTGGTTGAATACGCCTGCAGACATCTCAAGCCAGTCGCTGATCTGCTCTCCAGTGACAGCTACCGCCTGCAGCTCATTGGGAAACGCGTACATGTCGTTGACATGGCGCAGGCATATCTGGCCGGGCGGGACGTCGGTGAAAAACCGGGGGCCAGCACGCCCACCGAACTTTGAAGGCGCGGTTGCGGACAGAACAGGAAAATCCGCAAATGGCGTGTCCTGCAGGTAGGGCCGCAGGGCTGCTGCCTGGGCCGCGGCGGTCAGGACCAAACCTCTGTCAGGGGCGCAAAAGCTGAAATAGCTGTGCAAATGCTGATCGGTCTGGCCAACGGGTTGCGCCGTGCGCCGCTGGGTTTCCGAATGGCCCCGGGCGAAAAGGCGCGCCAAAACAGGGTCTTCCTGGATAGGCTCGGTTGAGCCGTCGGGTTTGGTTGGGCATATCGACCGCAGACTGACGCGATGATTCTGAACGGTCCAACGGCCATTTCCCGCCCTGTCCAATGTTAGGTCGATCACCCCCAGAAATGACCCGGACGCACCGGGCATGACCACCGGCTTTCTTTGAACCAGACCCCGATTTGCATCGACGTGCTCAATCCCGTCATGTGCGTTGCCGGGCAGTGTCAGATGTGAATGCCCGGCAATCAGCGCATCAATTCCTTCGATACCGGCCAGCGGAATGACGGCATTTTCCAAACCCGTTTCCGGTTCGGCCGACCCTATCCCTGTATGCGCCAACGCAAGGATCAAATCGCAACCCTGCGCTTTCAGATCCGTCACTTTTTGTGCGGCGCAGGTCAGGATATCTTCGATGACGACCTTGCCTTGCAGCAGGTGTGCTTCCCATTTGACTGTCTGCGGCGGAAGGACTGAGAACACACCGATTTTCAGCGTAACTTTTTGATCATAATACTTTATTTCTCGATTCAAAATCGCATGATCTTGCCAACACGAGGAGGCGTCTTGTCGGTGCGCATTGCTGCAAATCACCGGGCACGCAGCATCTGCAATCACACGGTCCAGCGTTTCCAGTCCAAAGCCGAAATCATGATTTCCAAGCCCGATTGCGTCATAACTCAGCTCGGAAAATGCCTGCATCAGGATGTGCGGCGCATTTTCTGATTGAACCGCCCATTCCCCTAGCGGCGTGCCTTGCAGTGAATCTCCGTTGTCGCACAAAACCACCAGGGCACCCTGCGCTTCGGCCTCAGACCTGGCTGCGCGGATCAGGCTGGCGGTGCGGGTAAAGCCGATTGAGGGGTCGGGGCTGTCCGAATAATAGTCGAAGCCGCATAGATTCATGTGCAGATCGGATGTTGCCAGAACCCGTATCTTTAGTGGCGCGCGGGACGGGGGAGGGGGATGTGTCAAATTTCTACTTCTGGAGGTTATATGTTAATCATTTTCTCCAAGAAGTATAATAATTGCAACTTGCATGGCGTGCTTTTAGTCAATTGACGACTTCAAGTTTTCGGGTGGTTTGAATAGGCATTGCAACATTGGCATTGCAACAAAAGGGCAGCCGTGGCAGCCCTGTGCCGACGACCCAAGGGAATTCCTATGAAACACGCGGAACTGGTGACATTTGGCAGCTCGGGCCTTGATCGCGCGGCGCATATTCGAGGGAATTCAGACCATTTGGCGCAGGTGCGCGCGCATCCGCAAGCGACCTGCCTGTTGTTGTGGCGTGGCAAGCCGCTGGTTCAGGGGGAAGCACTGGACCGCCTGGGGTTGATTCCCATGACCCACGAATTGGTGGAAAACGGCCCGGGCGGCAGTATTGAAGAACCTGTATTTCTGGGACTTTCAGACGGTGATCCGGTTTTTGCGCTGGATATCTCGGGCTGGTCCCCCGAGGGGCTGGACATGTCGCAGGTCGGTGCCTTTATCGACCCGTCGGAACAGCAGCACCCGGACCTGCCCACAGGCTATGTCTTTGCTGAGTTGCGCCGGATCATGACCCGTCTGTCTGCCCGCGATGCGGAGTTGGCTGCGGCCGCCAAGGCCGTTATTGGCTGGCACGAAACGCATCGGTTCTGTGCCCGTTGCGGCGCACCCAGCGAAGTATCCCAGGCAGGATGGCAGCGCAGTTGCCCCGAATGCGGCGGGCAGCATTTTCCGCGCACCGATCCGGTGGTCATCATGCTGATCACGCATGGGGATTCGGTTCTGATGGGGCGGTCACCGGGCTGGCCCGAGGGGATGTATTCCCTGTTGGCTGGATTTGTTGAGCCCGGTGAAACGCTTGAGGCCGCGGTTCGGCGTGAGGTGATGGAAGAGGCAGGCGTGCCAGTTGGCTCGGTCAGCTACCTGTCCAGCCAGCCTTGGCCATTCCCAGCCTCGCTGATGTTTGGGTGCGCGGGTGAGGCGCTGTCACGCGAGATCACCATTGATCCGGTGGAAATCGAAGATGCAATGTGGGTCAGTAAGCCCGAGATGATGCAGGCTTTTGCCGGGGAACACCCGGTCCTGCTGCCCGCACGCAAGGGGGCCATTGCGCATTTCCTGCTGCAAAACTGGCTTGCGGATACGCTGGACTGACAAAATACTAGGCCAATAAACAAGAGACCCACGAACCACCATGCAGTTTACAGCGCGCGAAGATATCGAAGCCCCGATCAATGCGGTGTTCGAAATGGTCGCTGATTTTGAGCGGTTCGAACGCATGGCCATGCGCCGGGGGATCGAAGTAAGGCGCATGTCGGGTCATATGGGTGTTGTGCCCGGTACACAGTGGGAAACCGAGTTCAATCTGCGCGGCAAGCCCCGCCATGTTGCGATTGAGATGGCTGAATGCGACCCGCCTGCCTTGATGCGGTTTCAGGCGGCAAGCAAGGGCATGAACGGAACAACGACTGTTGAATTTCTGGCCTTGTCGCAACGCCGAACCCGCTTGAGCGTTGAAATGGCGCTGGCGGCGAAAACTCTGCCGGCGCGGTTGTTGCTGCAGTCACTGAGACTGGGCCAGTCGCGGTTCCGTCGGCAATTCCAACTGCGGCTCAGCGAGTTCGCGCGCGAGATGGAAGAACGCCATATGCACGGTTCCTGACAGGGGGCAAATGGGCAATCTGATCATCCGACAGGCCGGTTTGGACGACGTCGAAGGCATTTCAGACGTGTTGCAGGAAATAACGGCTGCCGGGAAACGCAAAAGACCGAGTGACCCGGGCTTTGTACTGACGAACTATGTTGGGCACCCGGATCAGTTGACATGTGTCTTGGCACTCAGCTAAACCCGAATTTTGGGGTCCCAGTCCATGAAACGGGCGGTCGCAGCCAATCCTTACGGAGTACAGGCCGGCTGGGGAATCATCGGTACCCACATTCGACCCTCGGCCGCGCGTTGCGGTGTCGGGCGGGCCTTGTTTCAGGCGACATTGAAGGTTGCAAAAGAGCAAGGCATTCCCCCCATCGACGCCACCATTGCGGCAACCAATGTCCAAGGTCTGGCCTATTATACCGCTATGAGCTTTGCCGATTACAGATCCCACGAAGGGGCCGTGTGCAAAGCCTACACAGTCGGATGAAACCAGGCCCTTACCCGCGCGAATGCGCTGCGGGGTAAACGCCCAGCACTTCGACATTGGTTGTGAAATGCTCCAGCTCTTCCATAGCCAGCCGCACGTTGCGGTCTTCGGGGTGCCCGACGATATCGGCATAAAACTGGGTCGCGGTAAATGACCCGTCGACCATATAGCTTTCCAGCTTTGTCATGTTGATACCGTTGGTGGCAAAGCCGCCCATCGCTTTGTACAGCGCCGCCGGAATGTTGCGCACCTGAAACACGAAGCTGGTAATCATACCGTGCGGGCCGCGCCGAGACATGTCCGCCTGCCGCGACATCACCAGGAACCGCGTGGTGTTGTTGTCCTGATCTTCGATGTGACGGGCCAGCATGTTCAGCCCGTAGATTTCGCCCGCCAACTCGCTCGCCAGCGCCGCAGAATGCAAATCACCTTGCTCCGAGACCTCACGCGCGGCGCGCGCGTTGTCGGGGCTGACGCGGCCGCGAATGTTGTGTTCTTTCAGAAAGCCTGCGCATTGCGGCAGTAGAACCAAATGCGAATGCGCCTCGGTGATATCCTCAAGCGTTGCACCTGGGACGGCCAGCAAATTGATATGTACGCGTACGAAGGCCTCATCAATGATGTGCAGTCCGCTGTGGGGCAGCAGGCGGTGAATATCGGCCACCCGGCCATAGGTGGTGTTTTCGACCGGCAGCATTGCCAGATCAGCCGCGCCTGACCGAACCGATTCGATCACATCTTCGAAAGTACGGCAGGGCAGGGCCTCCATATCGGGGCGTGCATTGCGGCAGGCCTCGTGGCTATAGGCGCCTGGTTCTCCCTGAAATGCGATACGATTGCTCATTTGGTCGATTCCGTGCAACAAGTTCTAGAATTGGGCGTTTAGTCGCGGTGTCTATACCTTGCCTCTTGCAAGGGGAAGCCTTAGACACCCCGCAGACAGCTGAAATGGACTCGCGATCAATGTTCGACACGATGACAGTTACCAAGGCCGCCGCAGGCCTGTTTGGCACCTTCCTGGTGCTTCTTCTGGCCAAATGGGGTGCCGAAGTTCTTTACCATGCGGATGGGCATGGTGAGACAGCCTCTTACATTATCGAAACCGAAAGCGCTGGTGAAAGCGCTGACGGTGAAGAGGTGGTCTTCGAAGATATGCTGGCCGCCGCCGATCCGGAAAAAGGCGCCCGTGTCTTCCGTAAATGCACCGCCTGCCACAAGCTGGAAGACGGCGCAAATGGCACCGGCCCCTATTTGTACGCAATTGTAGATCGCCCGGTTGCATCGGCCAAAGGCTTCACTGGCTATTCGGCCTCGATGCAGGCGCATGGCGGCAACTGGACGCCCGAAGCGCTGGATGCGTTCCTCGAGCGCCCAAGTGCTTACATCTCGGGTACTTCGATGAGCTTTGCTGGTCTGAAAAAACCACAAGAGCGCGCCGATCTGATCGCGTATCTGCAGACCATCGGCAACTGATCCTTTGATCAACGCATGATTTTCTAAGCCGCTGCCTCGCGCAGCGGCTTTTTTTTGCCTAAGAAAAACTTCACAAAGTGTTCACGCATTCTAAACTTGAACCTGACAGTGCTGGTCATTTAGCTGGCGCGAACAAGATAAAAGACACAACGACCCAGAGGATGAGCCAAATGATATCCAATCGACTTACTGCACAGGCGCGCTCGGTGGATATTAAGGGTTGGTCGCACGCTTTGATGTTCGGGTTGATTGTGGTCATGCTGACCTCGGCTCAGCTTTTTGCGGAAGAAAAGATAATCAAAAGCCACGGATTCTCGGAATTCGGTGATTTGAAGTACCCCGAAGGTTTCACTCATTTCGACTATGTGAACCCCGACGCCCCGCGCGGGGGAGAGCTGTCTTATGCCGCGCAAGGCACGTTCTCTAGCTTGAACCCGTTTACGCGGAAAGGGCGCGCAGGCGCGCGGTCTGCTGACCAATATGAAACCCTGCTGGTTCCATCCTATGACGAGCCCGCGGCCTATTACGGGTTGCTGGCCGAAAGCCTGGAATACCCCGAAAGTCAGGATTGGGTTATTTTCAACATGCGGCCCGAGGCCCGATTTTCCGACGGCAGCCCCGTGACCGCCGAGGATGTTGTGTTTTCCCACAATCTGCTGCTGGATCAGGGGCTGAAATCTTATGCGGATGCGGTGCGCAAGCGTATCCCACGCGCCGAAGCATTGGATGAACACAGGGTCAAATTCTATTTCGCACCGGATATCTCGCGCCGGGCACTGATTTCGCAGGTGGGCGGAACGCCGGTGTTTTCCAAAGCTTGGTTCGAAGCAGACCCGGAAAACCGGCGTCTGGACGAACCGCGTTTGGTTCAGGGGGTTGGATCGGCCCCATATGTTTTGGACAGCTATGACATCAATCGGCGTATCATTTACAAGCGCAACCCCGACTATTGGGGCGACCACGTCAACGTAAACGTGGGTCGCAACAACTATGACACTATCCGGATCGAGTATTTCAGTGACTCGATTGCTGCGATGGAGGGGTTCAAGGCAGGCACGTTCACGTTGCGGCAGGAAAACAACTCGAAAAGCTGGGCGACCGCCTATGATTTTCCGGCCATTGCGAATGGCTCGGTCATTCGGGACGAGTTGGCGAATGGAAACGTGCCGTCGGCGTCGGGTTTCATCATGAACCTTGATCGCCCACAGTTGCAGGATCCGCGCGTCCGCGAAGCCATCCAGCTTGGCTATAACTTCGAATGGACCAACGAAAGCCTGCAATACGGGTTGTTCCAACAGCGCAGTTCGTTCTGGGAAGGCACGCACCTTGAGGCGACGGGCCTGCCCGAAGGGCGTGAATTGGAGGTGCTGCAAAGCCTCGGCGATGCGTTGAACCCGGACGTTCTGACCGAGGAACCGGTCAGCGCCCATGAATCGCGCCCGGCGCGTCAGAACGACCGTCGCAACCTGCGCGCGGCCATGAAGCTGCTGGATGAGGCCGGTTGGCTGGTTGGTGATGACGGCATTCGCCGGAACGACAAGGGTGAAGTTTTGTCGATCGAGTTTTTGTCGGACCAGCCGACGCTGGACCGCATTGTTCAGCCCTTTGTCGACAACCTGCGGGCAATGGGTATCGACGCGCTGTATAACCGGGTGGACAATGCCCAGTTCACGCTGCGCCGCCGGGATCGGGATTTTGACATGATCGTCGGCGGGTATCCGAAATCGCTGCAGCCTTCGACTGGCCTGTATCAGCAATTCGGGACCGAGGCCGCCTCGTATTCCGTATTCAACCCGTCGGGTGCGCATGGCCCCGATATTGAACCATTGATCGACAACATCGTCGCCGCCACCGAAAGCGAGGAGCTTTTCGCCAATGTCCGCGCGTTGGACCGTGTTCTGCGGGCCAAGCGGATCATGGTTCCGACATGGTATCTGGGCAAATATTGGGTCGCCTATTGGGACATGTACGAATACCCGGAAAACCTGCCACCCTATGCGTTGGGCGTGGAAGACCTGTGGTGGATCAACGTCGAGAAAGAAGCCGAGTTGAAATCCTCGGGCGCGTTGAGGTAATCCGCCCCCATGGGAGCATATATTCTAAGACGCCTGTTGCTGGTCATCCCTACATTGCTTGGGATCATGATCGTCAATTTCACGCTGGTTCAGTTTGTCCCCGGTGGTCCGGTTGAACAGATGATCGCCCAGATGCAAGGGGGCGGTGACGTGTTCGAAGGCATCGCAGGCGGCGGCAGCGATATCGAGCAGCAAACCAGCAGTGTGAATGACCGCTATATCGGTGCGCGCGGATTGCCGCCCGAGTTTATCGAGGAGTTGGAAAAGGAATTTGGATTCGACAAACCTCCGGTCGAACGGTTCCTTGACATGTTGGGCAACTACATGACGTTGGATTTCGGCGAGAGTTATTTTCGCTCGATCAGCGTGATTGATTTGGTGCTGGAAAAGATGCCCGTTTCGATCTCGCTGGGCCTGTGGTCCACATTGATTGCCTATCTGGTGTCGATCCCGCTGGGCATTCGCAAGGCGGTCAAGGATGGTTCAAAATTCGATACCTGGACCAGTGGCACCATCATTGTGGCTTATGCCATCCCCGGCTTCCTGTTTGCGATCCTGCTGCTGGTGCTGTTTGCCGGTGGGTCCTACTGGCAAATCTTCCCGCTGCGGGGGCTGACATCTGACAATTGGGACAGCCTCAGCGTGATTGGCAAGATCGCGGACTATTTCTGGCACATCACACTGCCGGTCATTGCCCTGACGATTTCTGCCTTTGCGACGCTGACGCTGCTGACCAAGAACTCGTTTCTGGATGAGATCAAAAAGCAATACGTCATGACCGCCCGGGCCAAGGGCCTAAGCGAGGGCCGGGTGCTGTATGGCCACGTGTTCCGCAATGCCATGCTGATCGTGATCGCAGGCTTCCCGGCGGTGTTTATCGGTGTCTTCTTTGGAAGTTCGATTATCATTGAGACGATCTTCTCACTCGACGGTCTGGGCCGTTTGGGGTTCGAGGCGGCTGTGGCGCGCGACTATCCGGTGATCTTTGGCACGCTGTTCATCTTTGGCTTGATGGGTCTTGTCGTCGGTATCGTCAGCGATCTGATGTATGTGCTGGTAGACCCGCGCATCGATTTCGAAAAGCGGGAGGGGTAAATGGCGCTTTCCCCCCTCAATCAGCGCCGGTGGCGTAATTTCCGGCGCAACGGCCGGGCTTTTTGGTCGCTGATCATCTTTTCGGTGCTGTTCGGTATCTCGCTGTTTGCCGAATTCATCGCGAACGACAAGCCGATCCTGGTGAAGTACCGGGGAGAGTTTTACACGCCGATCTTCAACTTTTATGCAGAAACCCAGTTCGGCGGCGACTTCCAGACCGAAGCGATCTATCGCGACCCCGAGGTTCAGTGCCTGATCGACAGCGGCGGGCTTGAACAATGTTTCGACGATCCCGAAGGCATCATTGATGAGATCAAGGCCGGTACCTATCAGGCCGAAGGGTTTGAACGTGGCTGGTCGATCTGGCCGCTGATTCCATATTCCTTTAACACCAGTGTAGATCGTCCGGGGGCCGCACCGCTGCCGCCCAATGGGCAGAACCTGTTGGGGACCGATGACACCAAGCGCGATGTGTTGGCTCGGGTCATCTATGGCTTCCGCTTGTCGATCCTATTCACATTGATGGTCACAGGGGCCGCCAGCCTGATTGGTATTTTTGCCGGTGCCATTCAGGGCTTTTTCGGCGGCTGGCTGGACCTCGTGTTCCAGCGCATCATCGAAATCTGGTCGGCCACGCCATCGCTGTACGTGATCATCATCATGTTCGCCATTCTGGGCCGAAGTTTCTGGTTGCTGGTGGCGCTGATGATCCTGTTCAGTTGGACCGGATTGGTGGGCGTTGTCCGGGCCGAATTCCTGCGCGCGCGCAATCTGGAATATGTCCGCGCGGCACGGGCGTTGGGCGTGGGCAACATGACGATCATGTTCCGCCATATGCTGCCCAACGCGATGGTTGCGACGTTGACCTTTATGCCCTTCATCGTGACTGGCACCATTGGCGGATTGGCCTCGCTGGATTTCCTTGGCTTCGGCTTGCCGTCTTCGGCGCCGTCGCTGGGGGAATTGACCTTGCAGGCGAAACAAAACCTGCAGGCGCCGTGGCTGGCTTTCACTGCGTTCTTCACCTTTGCCATCATGCTATCGCTACTGGTCTTCATCTTTGAAGGTGTTCGCGATGCGTTTGATCCCAGAAAGACCTTCTCATGAGCCTTTTGGATGTGAACAACCTCAAGGTCTCGTTCAAGCAGGACGGGCAGGTCAGCGCGGCGGTCAAAGGTGTTTCCTTCACAGTGGACCGGGGGGAAACCGTCGCACTTGTGGGGGAATCCGGGTCGGGCAAATCGGTGACGGCTTTGTCCACTGTGTCCCTGCTGGGGGACAGTGCGATCGTCGAAGGCTCGGTCACTTACGACGGGGATGAGATGATCGGTGCCTCGCAAGACAAGCTGATGGATGTGCGCGGCAATGATATCAGCTTTATCTTTCAAGAGCCGATGACTTCGCTGAACCCGCTGCACACAATCCAAAAGCAGATGGCGGAATCGCTGGCCTTGCACCAGGGACTGAGCGGAGATGCGGCACGCACACGTATTGTCGAACTGCTGACCAAAGTGGGGATTCGTGATCCGCAAGATCGGTTGGACAGCTATCCGCACCAGTTGTCCGGTGGGCAGCGGCAGCGGGTCATGATCGCCATGGCGCTGGCCAACAAGCCCGACATTCTGATCGCGGATGAACCGACGACTGCCTTGGACGTGACCATTCAGGCGCAGATTCTGGAGCTGTTGGCCGAACTGCAAAAGTCCGAGAATATGGGGATGCTGTTCATCACCCACGATCTGGGCATTGTGCGGCGCATCGCCGACCGGGTTTGCGTGATGAAGGACGGCGAGATCGTCGAGACCGGCGCCACTTCCGAGATCTTCAACAACCCGCAACACTCCTACACGCAGAAACTGCTGGGGGCCGAGCCCTCGGGCCATCCCGACCCCGTTGCCCCCGAGGCCGAAGAGGTTGCCCGTACCGATCACCTCAAGGTCTGGTTCCCGATCCAACGCGGGTTTTTGAAACGGACCGTGGGCCATGTGAAGGCGGTGAACGACGCCACGCTTAGCGTACGCGCGGGCGAGACGGTGGGTATTGTCGGTGAAAGCGGGTCAGGCAAGACGACTTTGGCACTGGCGATCATGCGCCTTATTGCGTCCGAAGGCGCCATCACTTTTCGCGACAAGGATGTGCGCCGCTGGTCCACACGAGAGTTGCGGCGCCTGCGCAAAGACATGCAGATCGTGTTCCAGGACCCGTTCGGCAGCCTTAGCCCGCGGATGACCTGCATGCAGATCATTGCCGAAGGGTTGGCGATCCATAAGGTCGACCCCCACCGTGCCCCGCGCGAACTGGTGGCCGAGGTGATGACCGAAGTGGGGTTGGACCCGACGGCAATGGACCGATACCCGCATGAATTCTCGGGTGGACAACGTCAGCGCATCGCTATTGCGCGCGCTATGGTGTTGCGGCCCAAGTTGCTGGTGCTGGACGAGCCGACCAGCGCGCTGGACATGACGGTGCAGGTGCAGATCGTCGACCTTTTGCGCAATCTTCAGCGGAAATACGGGCTGGCCTATCTGTTCATCAGCCACGACCTGAAGGTGGTCCGGGCGATGTCTCACAAGGTGATCGTCATGCGGAACGGAGATGTCATCGAAATGGGTGCGGCTGAGGATTTGTTCGAAAATGCTCAGACAGATTATACCCGCGAACTGATTGCCGCAGCGGGGTAGGGTGAGTATCGACCCGCGCGGCAAAGGGTTATAGACCCAGATCGTTCTTCAATTTGTTGAACTTTCTCTGGTGCGGGTTGCCCCTGACCTGCGAACGGATACTGTGGCGATACCAGTTTGACTTCTCGGGGAGGAACCTCTCCCAGATTGTTCCGTCCGGGGCGGTCACAAACTCCCAACATTCTTCAAAGCGTTTGTATTGCCTCGCCCCGTTTTCGAACCAGTACCAGTCGGTCTCGTTACACAATTTACCCCTGTTGGTGACGTACCATCGCCCAATGCCAACAGCGCCTTCTTTTTGTCCGATCCCCTGTAAGGTGCCGTTCGGCGCCCAATAGAACGACCCTCCGAGCCTCCAATTTGTTGTTTTGCCGGAATAGAGCTGAGCTATCGTTTGTGGGTCAGTGCGTTTTGCGCCTTTGGGTTTCCCCTTGGCAAGGCTTTCACCAGCAGCCAGAAAAATGGCCGCGACTACAAATGTCGTCAGGACGGTTGTTGAATACGCCATAACTGCGGCTCCTCTTTAAATAACAAACCTGAAATGCGGGGCAGCCCTCCTGTGTATTCTCTGACCGGGGTGCCGGTCAGAGGTTTTCTGAGAATTTCACTGTGCGTTGGCGATCTCGCGCGCTGCACTTTTCGGAAGTGGTCCGCGCAGCTCTTCATAGTGATCAAAGCTCAGTTTAACCCAACCGGTACCGCGCGTGGCGCTGGCGAGTGTACGGTGCAGCTCATCCTCGGCCACGGCAGGCAGTTGGGCGTTGAAGATCTCCCAGCCTGAGGCGTTGGGATTGCCTTCAAAGCCCAGAACCTGGCCTTGCAGAGAACTTATGGTCGGAACCAGATCGCCGACAAAATCCGACGGCAGGTGGATTTCGGCACTCAGGATCGGCTGCAGGACCACCGGTTTGGCCTGTGGCAGGGCCTCACGCACAGCATTCTTGCCTGCGGTACGGAAGGCATAGTCCGAGCTGTCCACGTTGTGGTGCTTGCCATCGCTAAGCGTGACTTTTACATCCACCACCGGAAAGCCCTCGGGCCCCTGCACCAACGCATCCTTGGCGCCGTGTTCGACCGATGGAATATAGTTTTTGGGCACCGCGCCCCCCTTTACGATTTCCTCGAACTGGAACCCCGAACCCCGCGGCATTGGCGCAACCGAGATTACTACGTCTGCGAACTGTCCAGCCCCACCAGATTGCTTGCGGTGGCGGTGGCGGTGTTCAACGGGCGCGCGGATGGTTTCGCGATAGGCGGTCTCGACCGCGTCGGCAGTAATCTCGATCCCGAAATCCTCATCCAGTTTGGCGGTGACACGACGCATGTGTTGCGGGCCTTGTGAACTCAGAATTGCATGACCGCTAAGTTCGTCTTGTTCCAAATGCAGGCCGGGGTCGATCTCGACCAGACGGGTCAGTGCGTTAGACAGGCGCACGTCGTCCCGTTCATGAGTGGGCGACACGATCTGCCGATGTGCGGCCGGGTGCGATGCTGCCCATTCGGGCAGGGGGGTCGCCGAAGAACTGTCATAGAGGTTGCCGGGATTCAGGTGATCGGATTTCACGGCGAGTCCGATTTGCCCGGCTGGCAGCTCGGCAATCTGCGTCTTGGCGTCCAGCGCAGTCAAGTTGCCGACAGTT
Organism: Ruegeria sp. ANG10; assembly: GCF_040705255.1. Taxonomy (NCBI): domain Bacteria; kingdom Pseudomonadati; phylum Pseudomonadota; class Alphaproteobacteria; order Rhodobacterales; family Roseobacteraceae; genus Ruegeria; species Ruegeria sp. ANG10. Next base: position 37,656 of record NZ_JBFCVU010000009.1, on the reverse strand, counting down.
TCGCCGCCCAGATTCTCATGCGCTTTCACACCTGCGCCCAGCCCGCGCAGAACAACGATCTTGCCGATATGTTTTTTTACATCCGCGAAGCCGGCAATGGCGCGGGCGTTCTCCGCCGCTTCGTCGCGCCCGGCGGCTATGTCAAACTCCGGGGCCTCGTGCCGCAGGGCTTTCATCAAACGAGTCAGCCCGTTTCCATGGCTGGCCGCGCCCAAACAAGCGGGTATCAGTTGGTGGTTTTGCAGCACTTGCGCGGCCAGGTCGTAAACCTCGGCGCTGGGCGGTTGCTTGTCCTCGATCAGTTGCTCAAGCAGGTTGTCATCGAAATCAGACAGGGTCTCGAGTAATTCCGTGCGCGCTTCTTGCTCGCGATCCTCGACCGATTGCGGCAGTTCGATCAGGGCCGAGGGCTGGCCTTCTTGATATTTCCACGCCCGTTCCGAGATCAGATCGACCGCGCCGACGATCGTGTCGCCCTCACGGATAGGGACCTGACGCAGCGCGATGTGGTGGGTGCAATAGGTCTGCAACGCCGCGATGATGTCGCGAATCCGGCCATTGGGGTTGTCCATACGGTTGATGAACAGAAAGCAGGGGATGCCTGCCTCTTCGACCAGTCGCAGGTACGGGGCGCAGAGAACGGCGGCCAGCGGGTCGGGTGGGACGACAACCACGGCGGCGTCCGAGATCGCCATGGCCGGGCCAACATAGGCCAGATTGTCGCCGCCGCCATCGACGTCAATTGCGCACCAGGGTTCGTCTAAATAAGAAAAACCGTGCAAATGCACGGTTCCGGATACGTCGAATGTGGTGGACCGGCCGTCGAGGCGGCTGATGGCCTCGACCAGAGTGGTTTTGCCCGATTGGCTGGGGCCGAGGACGGTGAAAACGCGCATGGGTGCTGTCCCTCTTTCAAATTGCAGATCGGCTGCACGAAAGGGATAGCCTTACGCAAATGCGTTGGCGCGAACTGTCTGGTATTGGGCCTGCCTCAGGCGCGGGCGGGTTCCGCCCGCCCTGCAAGTGTGGAAAAAACCGACCCATCGCGTCAAGCCCTGACCTGCCTTGATTTCAGATTGCCGAACTGTGGCCGGCCAAGCTCAGGTCATAGGCGTCAAAGCTGCGCGCAATCATTCGGGTCAGCGGACGGGCCTCGGGCGGGATGAACAAGCCATCTTCGGTGATCCGTAGCAGGCCGTCAAAGGCTGTATTGGCAGCCTGATACATAGCCTGCAACTCGGGGGCGGTGACGTCGTGATCTAGTAGAATCTCGGCTGTGTTGATCTGGAAATCGCACATCAGCCCTTCGATCAGCCGGGCGCGCAGAACGTCCTGCCCTTTGAACAAGTGCCCGCGTGAGGTCGAGAACCGCCCTTCGCGAATCGCCTTGGTATGGGCAGATGTTGCGGGCGCATTCTGGGCATAGCCTTGCGGAAAGCGCGAGATAGAGCTGGCACCAACCCCGATTAGAACCTCGGCCTGATCGTCGGTATAGCCCTGGAAGTTCCGCTTTAGCCGCCCGGCCTTGAGCGCATGGGTCAGGCCGTCATCCTGCGTGGCGAAATGGTCAATGCCGATCTCGGCATAGTCATCCCACATGAACAAGCGGCGGGCGGTGTCGAACAGATCAAGACGTTCTTCGGGGGTCGGCAGGGCATCTGAGGGGATCAGTTGCTGCCGCTTGGCCATCCATGGCACATGGGCATAACCGTATAGCGCGACACGATCCGGGTTGAGCGACAGAAGTTTCTGCACGCTTTCCGTCATCCGCGATTTGGTCTGGTGCGGCAGGCCATACAGGATATCCGCATTCAGGCTGCTGATCCCACGGGCGCGGATCATGTCCACGGCTTTGCGTGTGACGTCATAGCTTTGGATACGCCCGATGGTCTTCTGAATTTCGTCGTCGAAATCCTGCACACCGATCGAAGCGCGGTTCATCCCGGCCTTGGCCAATGCGTCCAGACGAGCCTCATCAATCTCGTTCGGGTCGATCTCGACCGAAAACTCGGCATTCGAGCCCAGCGGCACAACATCCAGAATCCGCGCGGCCAGATCCCGCATCAGATCCGGGTTCAACAGGGTTGGCGTGCCGCCACCCCAATGCAGGCGCGACAGGGTGATGCCGTGGGGAAGGCGTTCGGCCAGCAGGTCCAGTTCGGCCTTCAGAACGTCCACATAGGCTATCACCGGGTTGTCGGTTTGTGTTCCTTGCGTGCGGCAGGCGCAGAACCAGCACAGTCTGCGACAGAACGGGACGTGGATATACAACGACACTTCGCTGCCGGGTTCGAGCCCGGAAATCCAGTCAGCATAAAGACTTGACCCCACGTCGTTACTGAAGTGGGGGGCGGTGGGATAGCTTGTATAACGCGGGACTTTCGCGTCAAATAGTCCAAGCTTGGCCAATTGTGGTTTAACTATCATGGCGATAGCTTTAAGGGACGGACGGTCCAGATGCTTTGACCGAGATCAAGTGGAAACGTGCATGACACCGATACCCAAATTCGACCATACAAACTGCGGAGACTGCCCCATTCGGCACCGCGCGGTATGCGCCCACTGTGATGTAAATGAGCTGGAAGAGCTTGAAGGCATTAAATACTATCGCAGTTTTGAGGCGGGCCAAACGATCATCTGGTCGGGGGATCAGATGAATTTTGTGGGCTCTGTCGTGTCAGGCATCGCCTCGTTGACCCAGACAATGGAAGACGGTCGCACCCAGATGGTCGGCCTTTTGCTGCCCAGTGATTTCGTCGGGCGACCAGGCCGCGATTCTGCGCCATATGATGTGCTGGCAACAACCGATCTGGTCATGTGCTGCTTTCGCAAGAAGCCGTTCGAAGATTTGATGAGCAATACCCCGCATATTGCCCACCGGCTGCTGCAAATGACGCTGGATGAGCTGGACGCCGCGCGTGAGTGGATGCTGGTGCTGGGGCGCAAGACTGCGCGAGAAAAGATTGCCAGCCTGCTGTCGATCATTGCTCGGCGCGATGCGTCGATCAATCAAAAGGGAAACACGGGGCCGATCGTGTTTGACCTGCCGCTAACCCGCGAGGCGATGGCGGACTACCTTGGGCTTACGCTGGAAACGGTCAGCCGGCAGATCTCGGCCCTGAAGAAGGATCAGGTCATCACGCTGGAAGGCAAACGCCACGTGACGATTCCGGATATGGGCCGCCTGATGGAAGAGGCAGGCGACGACTCGGATGGAGGTTTTCTGGTCTGACACGCTTGCAGCGTGACTGGATCGGCTGGCCGTGCTTAACTGAGGTCGTTTGAAGCAGACCGCAGGAGTAAGTCATGGGATTCAGTAGCATTTTGGCGATGCTGTTCATCGGCGCGATCGCTGGGTGGCTGTCAGGCAAGATCATGGAAGGTCGCGGCTTTGGCCTGATTGGCAATATCATTGTCGGCATTGTCGGCGCGTTTCTGGCCGGTCTGATCTTTCCCGCGCTGGGCTTTGCTGTGGGCGGCGGTGTCTTTTCATCTATTTTCTTTGCCACCATCGGCGCGATCATCCTGCTGTTCCTGATCGGTCTGGTGAAAAAGTAAAAAACCGCCCGGGGGGACGGTTTTCTGTAACCGCCTACGTTAATGCGCCAGGAACACAGGAACTGCGGCTTGTTCCAACATGTTCCTTGTTGCACCGCCCAATATGGCCTCGCGGAACCGCGAGTGCCCGTAGGCCCCCATCACGATCATGTCTGCCTCGGAATCTGCGGCGTGACGGTTCAGAATATCTGATACCCGCGTCATGGTCTTGCTCAGCACGTCGATTTCGCATTTCACGCCGTGGCGGGCCAGCATCTGTGACAGCATCCCACCTGGGTCCGAGCGGTCGGGGCCATGGCGCGGCGGGTCAATCACGACGATGCGCACCAGATCGGCTTGCGTCAGAAACGGCAGGGCGCGGCGGATGGCCCGCATGGCCTCGACGCTCTCGTTCCAGCCGATCAGGATGTTGCCTGGTCGCGCAAACGGGGTTGCATCGTCGGGAACGACCAGAACAGGCGCGTGACCTTCGAACATGGCAGCTTCGACAATGGGTTCGGCCTCGGCGTCTCGGTCAGGTCCGTAAGGTTGCGGGAGAATGACAAGATCGGAAAACCGCGCGCGATGTGCCACGTGGCGTCCGATATCCGCAATCTGGGCTACGCCGCTTTCCGCGGACCAGCGGATACCGGTCTTGCCCAGATAGTCTTTGGCATAGGCCAGCACCTCTTCGGCTTCGGCATTGGCGCGGTTCAATGTTTCCTGAAGAATCAGAGCGTTTGCGCCCGCGTAGTAATAGCCCGTCTGACTGCGGTCGACGCCCAGACACAAAGCCTCGGCATGCGCGTCCTGCGAAGCTGTCAGAGCAGCCATCTGGGCCAGAGGCGCGTCACTGTGGTTCGTGTCCGTCATAACCGTGAGAAGAGATTTGTAAGCCATTTTGACCTCTTGTCTTTCGGGCTCATGTACCTGCGGCCCTATGGCCCAGTTGTCAGTTTACGATTGTCACAGAAATCAGTGTATTGTCTTGACACAGATCAAAGTAATTCTGGCCGCTGTTCGACAAAACGGCAACCAGTCAAAAGGGTCCTGCGATATACAAGAATCACGTGGGGCATGGCAAAGGGACGCAATATGTCAAATTACATCAAGCTGATCGTGCTTGGTCTGGTTGTGGTGTTCACTGCGATCGGGTCCAACTATGCACGCGATTTGGCGTATCAGGTGCATTCGATTCTGGTGATGCTGATCGCCGGTGGTTTGTTCATCTGGACGCTTAGAAACACCGACGAGCCAGATATTCTTGTAGACCGTTCGGGTGAATACATGGATGGTGTGATCCGCTATGGCGTGATCGCAACTGCCCTTTGGGGCGTGGTCGGGTTCCTTGCAGGGACCTTCATCGCGTTTCAGCTGGCCTTTCCGGCACTGAACTTCGAATGGGCGCAAGGCTATCTGAACTTTGGTCGTTTGCGTCCGCTGCACACATCGGCGGTGATCTTTGCCTTTGGCGGTAACGCCTTGATCGCAACCTCATTCTATGTGGTGCAGCGCACCAGCGCCGCGCGCCTTTGGGGCGGCAATCTGGCGTGGTTTGTGTTCTGGGGCTATCAGCTGTTCATTGTACTGGCCGCGACCGGCTACGTTCTGGGTGGTACTCAGTCCAAGGAATATGCCGAGCCTGAATGGTATGTAGACCTTTGGCTGACCGTCGTGTGGGTTGCTTATCTGGCCGTTTTCCTTGGAACGATCGTCAGGCGGAAAGAACCCCACATTTACGTGGCGAACTGGTTCTACCTGGCCTTTATCGTCACCGTTGCGATGCTGCACTTGGTCAACAACATGACCATCCCGGTCAGCATCTGGGGTTCGAAATCGGTTATCGTCTGGTCTGGTGTGCAGGATGCCATGATCCAGTGGTGGTACGGCCACAATGCTGTGGGCTTCTTCCTGACTGCGGGTTTCCTGGGAATGATGTATTACTTCATCCCGAAACAGGCTGAGCGTCCGGTGTTCAGCTATAAACTGTCGATCATCCACTTCTGGGCTCTGATCTTCCTGTATATCTGGGCCGGTCCGCACCACCTGCATTATACCGCGTTGCCTGACTGGGCCTCGACGCTGGGCATGGTGTTCTCGATCGTGCTGTGGATGCCGTCCTGGGGTGGTATGATCAACGGTCTGATGACCCTGTCGGGCGCATGGGACAAGCTGCGCACTGACCCGGTTATTCGGATGATGGTCATCTCGGTCGGCTTCTACGGCATGTCTACCTTTGAAGGCCCGATGATGTCGATCCGTGCGGTGAACTCGCTGTCGCACTACACCGACTGGACCATCGGTCACGTGCATTCGGGCGCGCTGGGCTGGAATGGCATGATCACCTTTGGTGCTCTGTACTTCCTGGTTCCAGTCCTTTGGAAGCGTGAGCGTCTGTATTCGCTGCAGATGGTCAGTTGGCACTTCTGGCTCGCCACCATCGGCATCGTTCTGTACGCCGCTTCGATGTGGGTCACCGGCATCATGGAAGGTTTGATGTGGCGTGAAGTGGATGCCAACGGCTTCCTGGTGAACTCGTTTGCCGACACCGTGGCTGCCAAGTTCCCGATGTATGTGGTGCGTGCTTTGGGTGGCGTGATGTTCGTCGCTGGCTCGCTGATCATGTGCTACAACCTGTGGATGACTGTGCGGAAAGCGCCGGCCAAAGAGGCCAGCCTGTCCGTCGCGGTCCCGGCTGAATAAAGGGAGGGCCGGAGCAATGGCAATTCTCGACAAACATAAAATCCTCGAGACCAACGCGACCCTCCTGCTGATCTTCAGCTTTCTGGTCGTGACCATCGGTGGCATCGTTCAGATCACTCCGCTGTTCTATCTTGAGAACACTATCGAGAAGGTGGAGGGCATGCGTCCTTACACCCCCCTCGAATTGGCCGGGCGTGATATCTACATCCGCGAAGGGTGCTATGTCTGCCACAGTCAGATGATCCGTCCTATGCGGGACGAGGTCGAGCGCTATGGCCACTATTCACTGGCGGCTGAATCGATGTATGACCACCCGTTCCAATGGGGTTCCAAACGTACTGGGCCAGATATCGCCCGTGTCGGCGGCCGTTATTCGGACCAGTGGCATGTGGACCATCTGCGCGATCCGCAATCGGTGGTGCCTGAATCGGTGATGCCTAAATATGGCTTCCTCGAGCACCGGAAGATTGACGGGAAGTATATCGGCGATGTTATGGCCGCTAACTCTGCGGTTGGCACGCCGTATACAGACGAGATGCTCGAACAGGCACAGGCGGATTTTCGGGCGCAGGCCGATCCGGACAGCGACTATGACGGATTGCTGGAACGCTATGGCGACAAGGTCAATGTCCGCAATTTCGATGGTCAGCCTGAGTTGACTGAGATGGATGCGCTGGTTGCTTACCTTCAGATGCTGGGCACGTTGGTTGATTTCTCGACCTTCACCCCGGACGCAAGCCGATAACAGGAGGGTGTGATGGAAGAATATACTCTCTTACGGCAGTTCGCGGATAGCTGGATGTTGCTTGTCCTGTTTGCCTTCTTTGTCGGCATCGTGATCTGGGTTTTCCGCCCCGGTGCCAGCAAAGAATACAAGGATACCGCCAACATCCCTTTCCGGCATCAAGATAAACCCGCCGAAGTCAAGGAGGCGAGGAAATGAGCAAAACACCTGAAAAACAGCCGGGTGATCCGAATACCACCGGCCACAGCTGGGACGGAATTGAGGAATTTGACAATCCGATGCCCCGCTGGTGGCTGTGGGTCTTGTACGCAACCATTGTTTGGGGCGTGATCTATACGATCATGTATCCGGCTTGGCCGTTGGTTCGGTCTGCAACGGCTGGTGTCATGGGATGGTCTTCCCGAGCACTTGTGCAGGAAGAGATGATCTCGTTCGAGGAAGCCAATGCGCCGTGGAACACCAAGCTGGTTGAAACGCCGCTTGAGGATATCTCGAAAGATGCCGAGTTGCAGCAATACGCAGTCAACGCAGGCGGCGCGGTGTTCCGAACCTGGTGTGCGCAGTGCCACGGCTCGGGTGCGCAGGGTGCGCCTGGTTTCCCGAACTTGCTGGACGATGCTTGGCTGTGGGGAGGGTCGCTTGAGGATATCGAGATGACCGTTGCCTATGGTATTCGCAACGAAGAAAGCGACGATGCGCGCTATTCCGAGATGCCGGCATTTGGCGAGATTCTGGAACAGGACGAAATCACTCAGGTAGTGCAGTACGTCATGTCGCTGACCAATGCTCAGACTGATGATGCGGCAGCGCAGGCCGGCAAAGTTGTTTTCGAGGACAACTGCGCAGCTTGTCATGGCGAAGATGGCACCGGTGATATCACTCAGGGCGCACCTAACCTGACCGATGCTATCTGGCTTTACGGCGGCAGCGAAGAGGCCCTGACCGAGACGGTTACCAACAGCCGCTTTGGCGTGATGCCATCCTGGGAAAACCGTCTGACCGACGCGCAGATTCGTGCTGTAACGGCTTATGTTCACCAGTTAGGTGGCGGTCAGTAACGGCAAAAGAATACCTTCGGACGGTTCGCCGCCCGAAGGTTAGGCACCGGCTGTTCCATCTGTTCGCGCGTTTCCTGAACAGCCGGTGCTACAAGATCAGATTAGTTCTCTGTTTTGATCGGGTCCAGAGGGCCCGTCATTTCGCACGTGAACGTGTGACGCGCGTTGTTTTCCTCCACCAATTGCCCTCGGGGCGGTATTCGCGGTTTTGCGTTGTCATGGGCCCATCCGTATGGGTGGCGACCATGAATGTACGTGCAAGAATCGATAGCATTTGATCTCTCCTTAAGTTGGGTCTGATTGCACTCAGGATTGATGTTTTGCGATGAATATGCGACTCAATTGCCATTGGATCATGTAATCTAGGCTTACATATGAACTGGATGAAAATGCCGCCCCTTGCATCGCTGAAGGCTTTTCATGCCTTTGCCGAAACAGGAAATGTGGTGCAGGCCGGGGTTCTGTTAAATGTCAGCCACGCTGCCATCAGCCAGCAATTGCGCGCGTTGGAAAAACACCTGGGGGTCGCCCTGCTGGACCGCAGCGGCAAGTCCATGACGCTGACGGTCGAGGGTGAAAAGCTGGCCCGCGCCTTACATTTGGGTTTTGGCGCGATCGGGGCCGCCGTGGCTGATCTGACGCATATCGCCGAGGATCGCCCGGTTCATGTGTCCTTGACGGCATCCTTTGCCGCGTCCTGGCTGATGCCCCGCTTGCCCGCGTTTCAGGCCGAGTATTCTGATATACCCCTGGCGTTGGACCCTTCGCCTGACCTTGCCAGCCTGCGTCCCGGTGGTGTGGATGTGGCCATCCGATATGGCGACGGAAATTGGCCGGGGGTGAGTGCCGAGCCTTTGCTGCAAAGTCCGATCGTTATTGTTGCTGCGCCGTCACTGCTGGGGGGGCGGGAAACCATGACGCCGGATGAGCTTAGCCAACTGCCCTGGCTGGAAGAGCTTGGGACCACCGAAGCTACCTCTTGGTTGGCGCGGCAGGGCGTTGAACATGGTCCCCGGGCCGGGCGTATCTTGTTGCCCGGCAACCTGGTGCTTGAAGGGCTGCGCGCCGGTCAGGGCGTGACTGTCACAGCGCGACATTTTGTCGAAGCTGATATTCGGGCAGGCCGCATCACCGAGTTGTTTCGCGAGCCCGGCGCGCTTGGATACTACATAGTGACAGGCGATGCGCCGCTGCGCCCGGCTGTCAAAATTTTTGTTAGCTGGCTCAGGCGGCAAGCTGATATGGTGTGACAAAAGGTGTCTGCGTGATGCGCTTTTGACCCATGTCAAAGTGACTGCTTTTGTGATCTGGAAAAAGACGCCTAAAAGACAGCCACATCTGGAGCCTGCTTGTGAGCGATTCCGACCCTGCCCCCAGCCTTTACGCTGCAAGGGAGCCGATCTTTCCCCGGCGCGTGTCCGGGCCATTTCGAAACCTGAAATGGATCATCCTCGCGGTTACGCTTGGCATCTATTATGTAACGCCCTGGATCAGATGGGACCGCGGCCCCAGCCTGCCGGATCAGGCGGTGCTGCTGGATCTGGCGAACCGGCGTTTTTATTTTTTCTGGATCGAAATCTGGCCGCATGAGTTTTATTTCGTGGCTGGTCTATTGATCATGGCCGGTCTGGGCCTGTTTCTGTTTACCTCGGCGCTGGGGCGCGTGTGGTGCGGCTATGCCTGCCCGCAAACGGTGTGGACGGACCTGTTCATTCTGGTCGAGCGCTGGATCGAAGGCGACCGCAACGCCCGTTTGCGACTGCACCGGCAGGAAAAGCTGGATTTCCACAAGGCGCGCCTGCGTATCACGAAATGGGCGGCGTGGTTTCTGATCGGTCTGGCAACCGGCGGGGCCTGGGTGTTCTATTTTGCCGACGCCCCAACACTGATGCGGGATCTGGTTACCGGAAACGCCCATCCGGTTGCCTATACAACCGTTCTGATCCTGACCGGCACCACGTTCCTGTTCGGCGGTTTCGCTCGCGAACAGATTTGTATTTATGCCTGCCCGTGGCCGCGTATTCAGGCCGCAATGATGGACGAGGACACTCTGGTCGTCGGGTATCGCGAATGGCGGGGTGAACCGCGCGGCAAGGGTAAGCGTACTGCCGATTCCGAGCTGGGCGACTGCATCGACTGCATGGCCTGCGTGAATGTTTGCCCGGTTGGGATCGACATTCGCGACGGGCAGCAGATGGAATGCATCACCTGCGCGCTGTGCATCGACGCTTGCGATGACATGATGGCCAAGATCGGCAAGCCGCGTGGCCTGATCGACTATATGGCGCTGAGCGATGAAGCTCATGAACGGGCAGGCGAGCAACCCATCAACGTCTGGAAACACATCCTGCGTCCGCGGACGATCCTGTATACGGCTTTGTGGGCCCTGGTTGGCCTTGCGCTGTTGTTTGCGCTGTTTATCCGGTCCGATATTGATCTGACCGTGGCGCCCGTGCGCAACCCGACATTTGTCACTTTGTCCGACGGAACAATCCGCAATACCTATGATGTGCGCCTGCGTAACAAGCATGGCGAGGACCGGGCGTTCCAATTGTCCCTCGCGGGTGATCCGGCCTTGCAGATCCAGATCGAGGGCGTCGAAGGTGAGATTGTCAATGTCACGGCAGATACGGCACAATTGACCCGCGTCTACATCGTTTCTGCGGGCGAAGCCGGGCCGGCGGCTGCGGATGCAACCTCGGTGCGCATCTGGGTCGAGGATCTGGAAAGCGGTGAACGCGCCTATAAAGACACCACTTTCAACGGACGAGGGAACTAGTATGGCCGAGCGTCAATTCACCGGTAAGCACGCTCTGGCTATTTTCGTCGCCGCGTTTGGTGTGATTATCGCCGTAAACCTCGTACTGGCCTATAGCGCGGTTAAAACCTTTCCGGGGCTTGAGGTCAAAAACTCTTATGTAGCCAGTCAGGAGTTCAACGACCGTCTGAAGGAACATCAGGCGCTGGGTTGGAACATTCGTGCCGAAATGTCTGGCGGCTTATTGATCCTGCATATCACCGACAAAACCGGAGCTCCGGTCGAAGTGGCCGAGTTGCAGGCGGTTGTGGGTCGCGCCACCCATGTCGAAGATGATTTCTCGCCCGAATTTATCTTTGACGGTCAGGCCTATGCAACGCCGGTATCGTTGGGCAAAGGCAACTGGAACATTCGGCTGGTTGCCAAGGATAGCGCGGGTGCAGAGTTTGCCCAGCGTGTGCCGTTGTACGTAAAAGGGTGATGGGATGACGACGCAGTTCACATCCGGCACTGCGGCCTGCCCCGGTTGTATCGCCAGCCCGGCGGAACCGGCACGGCCCATCCCGCAGGATGCTCAGATTGCGTTGTCGCTGCCGGGCATTCATTGCTCGGCCTGTATTTCTACGGTCGAACGGGAACTGAACGCCTATCCGGGGGTCGAGGACGCGCGGGTGAACCTGACACTCAAGCGGGCGATGATCAAAGCGTCGCCTGATCTGCGTGCGGCCGATCTGATTCCGGTGTTGGAACGGGCGGGCTATGAGGCGCACGAGCTGGACCCCGGTTCGTTGTCAGCGACGCAGGCGAATAAGGCCGGTCGCGATCTGCTGATGCGGCTGGCGGTGGCCGGTTTCGCTTCGATGAACGTGATGCTGCTGTCGGTGTCGGTCTGGTCGGGCGCATCGGATGCCACGCGCGATATGTTCCACTGGATTTCCGCGGCCATTGCGTTGCCAGCCATAGCCTTTTCGGCGCAGCCTTTCTTTACCAACGCCTGGAGCGCCCTGCGGGTCAAGCGCCTGAACATGGATGTTCCGATTGTTTTGGCCATCCTGTTGGCGTTGATCACATCGCTTTGGGAAACCGCGCTCAGCGGCAAGCACGCTTATTTCGATGCGGCGCTGACGCTGACCTTTTTCCTGCTGGCGGGGCGGTATCTGGATTACCGCACCCGCGATGCCGCCCGATCTGCGGCCGAAGAGCTGACCGCACTTGAAGTCCCGCGTGCCATCCGGCTGGTCGACGGTGCTGAAGAAGAAGTGGCTGTAGCCACCCTTGCAGTTGGCGATCTGATCCTTGTCCGGCCCGGTGGGCGTATGCCGGTGGACGGCGAAATTGTGTTGGGGCAGTCGGAGCTTGATCGGTCCCTGTTGACCGGGGAAACCCTGCCTGTTTTTGCGCAAGCGGGCATGGCAGTCAGCGCTGGTGAGGTTAATCTGACTGGCCCCCTTACCATTCGGGCGACAGCGGTGGGTGAGGATACGTCGCTGCACCGTATGGCCGATCTGGTCGCCATCGCTGAATCGGGCCGGTCGCGCTATACCTCGTTGGCGGACAAGGCGGCCAAGCTTTACGCACCGGGTGTACACATCCTTGCGGCGCTCAGTTTTCTGGGTTGGTACATCTATTCCGGCGATATCCGCACCGCGTTGAACATTGCAGCTGCGGTGCTTATCATCACCTGCCCCTGTGCGTTGGGGCTGGCGGTGCCTGCGGTGACGACGGCAGCCTCGGGTCGGTTGTTCCGAAAGGGGATGCTGATCAAGCATTCCACAGCGCTGGAACGTCTGGCCGAGGTGGATACGGTGGTGTTTGACAAAACTGGTACGCTGACCTCGGGCACGCCCGAACTGATCAACCTGGGCGACCATGCCCGCACTGATCTTGAAGTGGCCTTGGCCTTGGCCGAGGCATCCTCGCACCCGCTGTCCGTTGCATTGACCACGGCGGCACGCAATGCGGGGATCAAACCGGCCCGTCTGAAAGATATCACCGAAGTTCCGGGTTACGGCACCGAAGGCACCTATCGAGATCAGCGCGTGCGTCTGGGTCGGGCACCGTGGACCGGTGCGCAAGAGGGTGATCAGACCGCAGTCTGGTTGTCTGTCGCGGGGCAGTCACCTGTGTGCTTCCAGTATTCGGACAGTCTGCGCCCCGGCGCGGCCGAGGCGGTTCAGGCCTTCCGCGATACAGGCAAAGAGGTCATCCTGATTTCGGGTGACACAGAAGGCGCGGTTCAGGCGCTGGCTGAAAAGCTGGGGATCGAACACTGGGTCGCGCAGGCTTTGCCGCAAGAAAAAGCCGTCCGCGTTCAGGAGCTGAGCGATCAGGGCCGACATGTTTTGATGGTTGGCGACGGTTTGAACGACACCGCTGCGTTAACCGCAGCACATGTCTCGATTTCGCCCGCATCGGCGCTGGATGCGGCGCGGGTGGCCTCGGACATCGTTCTGTTGGGCAATGATCTGGCCCCGATTGCCGATGCCTGTGATACGGCCGTAAAGGCGACCAAACGGATTCGCGAGAACTTTCGTATTGCCACCGTTTACAATATCATCGCGGTGCCGCTGGCCGTGGCTGGTCTGGCCACGCCCTTGATTGCGGCGCTGGCGATGTCGACCTCGTCCATCACCGTGTCCCTGAACGCCTTGCGTCTGAGGTAGCTGCTATGGAAGTTTTGGCCTATCTGATACCGATTTCCCTGTTTTTGGGCGGGGTTGGACTTGTGGCCTTTGTGTATACCGTCCGTTCGAACCAGTATGACGACCCCGAGGGTGACTCGCGGCGCATCCTAAGTGATGAATGGGACGACAAGCCCAAGCCCTGACACATGGCAATCAAGCGCTCTTGAAATTGCCGCAATGCCCGGTTATGTCCGGCTCATCCGCTAGCAGAGAGAACCAAGCCAAATGGCAACTATGAATCCGATCCAGTTCATTCAGCAAGTCCGCGCCGAAGTTGCAAAGGTCGTTTGGCCGACCCGGCGTGAGGTGCTGCTGACCACGGTCATGGTTTTCATCATGGCGGCGCTGACTGCCGTGTTCTTTGCGTTGGTTGATCTGGGCATTCGCGGCGGATTGCAACTGATCCTGGGTGCATTCAGTTAAACCGGTTTGGGCTGGCTGAAACGCCACTGCCCCCTTGCACAGCGCGCAATGTCAGAGTAGGTGACGCGGTACTATTCGGAATGGGCGTGCGGCGATTCGGGCTGCGCGCCGCTTTTTATTCCGGGTGACGTGACAGAATTTCAATGACGGTGCTTGCGGCATTGCCAGCGCACCGAAGGCAAACAAGGACGACAGGTTCATGGCGAAACGGTGGTACTCGGTCAGCGTTCTTTCGAATTTCGAAAAGAAGATCGCAGAGCAGATCCGCACGTCGGTGGCCGAGCAGGGCCTTGAGGACGATATCGACGAAGTTCTGGTGCCTACCGAAGAGGTGATCGAAGTGCGCCGGGGCAAGAAGGTCACGACCGAACGCCGCTTTATGCCCGGCTATGTGCTGGTACATATGGAAATGTCCGATCAGGGTTATCACCTTGTGAACTCGATCAACCGCGTCACTGGCTTTCTGGGCCCACAAGGCCGCCCGATGCCGATGCGTGATGCTGAAGTGAACCAGATCCTCAACCGCGTTCAGGAAGGTGAAGAAGCGCCCAAGCTGATGATCACCTTCGAAGTGGGCGAGAAGGTCAAAGTCAACGACGGCCCGTTCGAGGATTTCGACGGTATGGTCGAGGGTGTCGACGACGAAGCCCAGAAGCTGAAGGTTTCGGTCTCGATCTTCGGTCGGGAAACCCCGGTCGAGCTGGACTTCACGCAGGTTACAAAGCAGAGCTGATAGCTACTTCAGCAAGATTTTAGCGCCGCGATGCCACGAGCACCGCGGCGTTTTGTTTTGGCGAACCAGTTGTCAGTTCAGAAGTCCAAGGTGGTTTTCTCAACGACAAGGATCACCTTGCAGTTACGGCGGGCCGGGGATCAGTTCTTGCCGTTGAAGGACCGTCAGAATATCGAGAATGGTCGAAGGGCTGACATCCACCGATCCCTCAAGGAAGACACCAAGCCCACCTTTTCCGATCTCTTTGGGTCCGCCATTGTCATAAACCGGGTCAAGTGACGCGAGTTCTGCCGGTAACTTCGGACACAAAGGGGTATCGTTCAATACAAGGTCTACAGCGGCCAGCATCAGTTCCTTTACAGAGTCCAGCGTATCATCCTCCAGAAGTTGCTCTCGCTGTTCTTCGGGGGCCGTCAGTGTAAGATCAATGAGTTTGAAATAGGCGCAATTGTCACGCAGTTCGACTGTCGCTTCGGTGGACATGTTCGCCAGGATAGCCTTTTTTTGCTCACCCCGTTGAAAATTGCGCTCACTGGTTCGGCTGCATTCAAAGATCGTGATGGTTACATCCCCATCCAGATCAATCGCATCGCCTTGGGCCCCAAAACTCAAGTCATCCAGCCGGACTTGCAGGCCGCAATTGTCGACTATTGCGTTGTCAGCCAGTCGCTCAGGCACAGTCTTCTGTATTTCACGCAGATCAAGAAGCGCGCCCACCCCGATCCGTGTCGGCGCAACAGCGGCGAGGTTCAGATCAAGCGTATAGGGCAGCTCTGTATCACGAACTGGCAATGTCGCGTCGACGACAAAGTCCACTTGTTGCGCGCTTGGTGCCCGGGCGTCCAGAACGGCTGCCATTAAGACCGGGAAAATCAACCAGTGTCTCATTCAGCAAACTCCAATACGCCAAGTTCCTTCAGCCCACCGAGGACTTTGACGATTGTCCCGGCGCTGACATCGGCAGATCCGACAACAGCCGCCCCCATCCCGCCCGGAGCGATTTCGCGGGTGCCTCCTGATTCGTAGATCGGTTCGAGAACAGAGAATTCGTCGGGCAGTGGCGGGCAAACCGGATGGGCTGCCAGAAACTCACCACCCTTTTCCAGAACTGCGTCGTTGATGCGGTTGGTCAAACCAAAGAGGTTGGAAACAGCGCCGATGAACCCGCGCGGGCTGAGGTCGGCGCTTTCGATGCTGAATGTTAGGCATTGGCCTTTCACCTCGGCCTTGGCGACAGCGACCGCGTCCACGGTTGCTCCAAAATAACGAAAGCCCGGTTCTTCACGCCGGTTGCACCTTGTAAACTGCGCGCGGGCGGAACCTTCGACCTTTACGGTGTCACCTATGGCGGTAACGTCTCGGATCTCAAGGTAAATCTGACGTTTACAGGTTTCTTCCAAAGGGCCAGTCAGGATTTGAGGGGCCTTTTCCTGTAATCCACGCAAATCCATGAAGGCTCGCAACCGCAAACGGGTCGGGCTGGCTTCTTCGAGGCCACTGTAAACAGTGAAGGGAACCGGTATGTCGCGCAGTGAAACTTCTTTGGTCAGCTTGATTTGAAAGCGACCGGCATGGGTGGCTGGATCAATCCCAGTCGTTGCGGATGAATTGGCCTTGCTGACCGCGTTGGTTTCGGCATCCGGAGCTTTTTGGTCTTCGGCCTTGCTGCCACAACCCGGCAGCATAGCGACCAGTACACAGATCAGCAGTCCTTTGTTAAGTCGAGATGACCCCATCCCTGACCACCTCATTTGTGTCCAAGTTGCACCAAGATACCCGCCTTCGTTTCTTAAGCAACTCAAGTATTAGGATTAATTGATTTGTTCCGCAAATCTCGACCTTCGCTGAGGCGTTATTGGGCCTCAACCAGGTAATTGGGAACATAGGGGCAATCGTTTGTCTTCTCGGGACCTCCGTCAATGATGGCCCTTTCGTGGGTTTCGACGAGGTGGTGCCAGTGATGCTCTTATTTTCCGAAGGCTAGCCAACTGCTGCATTCCGGCCCGAGCTCCGCCAAGGCTCTAGCCTCATAGCGGGCTTTGTCCTCTTCAGGGAGAATCTCACGCCAACGACCGTTCACGCCGCGGTGGATGAATGTCTCTGCGCCGCCATTCCAAAAAATACCGCCTCCAGGGACGGATTTGCTTGCATGTGCTTTCATGTAGTCAAAGGAACAGTGCGTGAGGATCGCATCCCAACGACTTTCGTCAATCTCGATGTCCAGGAAATTTGCGATGCGGCGAATTTCTCCCGGCATGTCGCGTTTGAGCGCTTCGAAATGGATAAGTTGCACGTTGGGCTGATCGCGAATCTCCCACCAGGTTCGAATATTTTCCCAGAAAGGCCACATCGGGTAACCATCATTCTCCAGCCATTCCCTGAAGTATTGAACGATATCTCGTGTTGGTCGTTCGATCGGTGGGCCTACCCGGCCGGGCGTATCATTCAGAGTTTCATACCAAGTGTCATTCGCGTTCGAATGATGGTTGTGAAAGCTCCATACTACGTCACGCCCATCGCGCCCAATGTATATGTATTTGGCTTGTTCTGAGAAAACGAGCGCATCCACCGGTAAATGCGTTTTCAAGAAACGTCGGTGCGTTTGCGACGCGACTGCTGGTAACTTGACCTCTTTGGGTGGGACCCGAAGGTCAAGCCACGGCGACATCTCGGCGACGTCGAGGTCTTCAGCGCCGTTGAATATCAGCTGAGCGACGATTTGCTGAACCCAAGTCGTTCCAGACTTTGCATAGGTAGCGATGATGATATCGTCATTACGAAATTCGAAATCGTTCCACATAGAGGAGTCAAAGTGGTGGTTGTGAAACTCCCGTGTTTTCTTCGGCGACCCAAACCCGTTCATTTTCCGATCCCTCCTGCGCCTTGAAAGTGCCAGTCTGCCACAGAACGCCAGTCCGAGGAAGAATTTGTGGCACTAATAGGTCTTGCAGTTGAGGAGACAGGCAGAGATGAGTACGCTGGTTTCGGGCCCAAAGCGGTGATGCCAAACTGTAACGCCAACCTCTTGCCAACCCCACCATTCCCCTATACATGCCGCCTCTATCGTCTTCGGGCGAGATTCTCTCGTGGGAGGTTGCTGGGATCGCGATCCCGGGTCGGACCACGCAACATAAACCGGGTGGGACGCGTCCTGCCTACGTTGAAAGGAAAACCAAATGGCCAAGAAGCTTGCTGGTACAATGAAACTGCAGGTTCCTGCAGGTCAGGCGAACCCGTCGCCGCCAGTTGGTCCGGCGCTGGGTCAGCGCGGCATCAACATCATGGAATTCTGCAAGGCGTTCAACGCCAAGACCGCAGATATGGAGCAGGGCGCACCTTGCCCGACCGTGATCACCTATTATCAGGACAAGTCCTTCACCATGGACATCAAGACGCCGCCCGCGTCTTACTACCTGAAAAAAGCAGCTGGCCTGAAGCCGGTCGGCAAGCGTAACCGCCCTCGTGGCGCGGAAAACCCAGGTCGTGAGACCGTGGCAACCGTGACCTCGAAGCAGGTTCGCGAAATCGCCGAAGCCAAAATGAAAGATCTGAACGCCAACGACGTCGAAGGCGCAATGCAGATCATCCTGGGCTCGGCCCGCTCTATGGGCATCGAGGTGAAGTAAGATGGCAAAACTCGGTAAACGTACCCGCGCTGCGCGCGAAGCTGTCGCCGGCAAGGAAAACCTGTCGGTGGACGAAGCAGTTGCCCTGGTCAAAGCCAACGCAACTTCGAAATTCGACGAGACCATCGAAATCGCTCTGAACCTGGGCGTTGACACCCGTCACGCAGACCAAATGGTTCGCGGCGTTGTTGGCCTGCCGAACGGCACCGGTAAAGCGATGCGCGTTGCTGTATTTGCTCGTGGCCCCAAGGCTGACGAAGCAAAAGAAGCAGGTGCAGATATCGTTGGCGCAGAGGACCTGATGGAAACCATTCAGGGCGGCACCATCGAATTCGATCGCTGCATTGCAACCCCTGACATGATGCCGATCGTTGGCCGTCTGGGTAAAGTTCTGGGCCCGCGCAACCTGATGCCGAACCCCAAAGTTGGCACCGTGACCATGGACGTGAAAGCGGCCGTGGAAGCAGCCAAAGGTGGTGAAGTTCAGTTCAAGGCGGAAAAAGGCGGCGTTGTACACGCTGGCGTTGGCAAAGCGTCATTCGACGAAGCCAAGCTGGTCGAAAACGTCCGTGCCTTCATCTCGGCCGTGGCCAAGGCCAAACCGTCGGGTGCCAAAGGCACCTACATGAAGAAAATCGCACTGAGCTCGACCATGGGCCCAGGTGTGACTCTGGACGTAGCAGCTGCTGCGGGCGAATAAGCCCCGGCTAAACGCTTAGAAAAAGAACCCGGGTCGCGCTAACGACCCGGGTTTTTATTTTTAGCCGCATGTTTTGTCAGAGGTACG
Source organism: Ruegeria sp. ANG10 (assembly GCF_040705255.1). Taxonomy (NCBI): domain Bacteria; kingdom Pseudomonadati; phylum Pseudomonadota; class Alphaproteobacteria; order Rhodobacterales; family Roseobacteraceae; genus Ruegeria; species Ruegeria sp. ANG10. The sequence goes on along the minus strand of NZ_JBFCVU010000009.1, from coordinate 18,602 downwards.
CGCGTAGCACGCTGGCTTCCTGTGCGCCAATCGTTGCGACTGCTGTGTGCTGGAAAGCAGTGTTGATGTCCTCGACCGACGGGAACAGCGCTAGGATTTCCGCCCTTTGCGGCGATGACAGAGCGTTTTTCGCAATATCACCGTAATAATAGCTTTCCGTCAGCGCGCCGTTTGATCGCACAATGTGGTGCCGGTCAAACATGAAATGTGTATAGGTGATGCGGTCTGTCTCGCGGATCGAAACACCGGGCAGGCCGCACAGGTGCTTGGCAGCCACGAACACTTCGGAGGAACCAAACAGCATGTCGGTTGCTGGAGATTGAATCAGAATCCGGTGCTGTTGCGAAACTACAAGCTCGTGCGTGTTCCCGATGGCGCCGGCTTCGATCACGACCGGGGCAAACGGGCCATAGCCGTGGACCTCAGTCGTTCCGATCCACAGGATCGGTTGCAACCCGCCATCCCGGGTCCAGACGCGCTGGCCTTTTGCGAGGTTCTGTACATCGACATCGCCATCAACGGTGTCGATCCGAGTTCCGGGTCCAAAGCAGGTGATGTAATCCGTATAGGGCGATGACCCCGCGTTTGAGCCGCTAATTTTGACATAAGAGGTTCCCGGCACCAGGGGAGCCGACGTGCTATAGCCCCAAACGTCCTGCGTGACCCCGTTCTGGGAAAACACGTAGATGTCAATCTGGGGTCCGGTTGGGTTTCCGTTAATGTCCAGAGCGCGCACGGTGATGACGGACTCAGATTCAACCTGAGTGCCATTTGTGACGATGCCACCGCCATCGGTAATGACGTGGCCCGTTTCCTGATCGTCGTCGAATGTATCCGGGCTGCCGCTGGTGTCGTCCAGCGTGACAGTGGTGCCAAATCCACCCGAATAGGCAAAAATGGTGCCGTCCGGTGTGTCTGAGTTGTTGATGATCGATCCACCGACGACAATGTCGTTGGCATCGCCCCCGGCCGGAACGAATGTGGCGATTAGGCTGGCACTGTCCTGAGCGAAAAAACTGCGGAGAACCATCTGCGCGATTATTCCTCTTTTGTACTTGTTACGGCGGGCTAAAGGCGACGAAAGCCGCGCGAAATTATGCTGAAAGATAAGAAATTGGTTGGATGGATGCGTCAACCGGGTTCTTCAAAATACCGCACAAATAATTGTTAACTGCGACGGTTACCGCAACAGTCTCATTATCCTTGAAACACAACTTTCAAGCGATTGCCCAACCGCTGTCGTTTGTCTTCCTCAAATGGGCTGCAGTCGTGGTTGGGTTGCCACAACGCCAGCCAGTCCTTCAACAACCGGCCCCGGATGCAGTAATCCAGAATTTCCATGTTGATGGGATGTCGATAGCGGCGAAAGAACATGTCCTTGTTTTTTCTGAGAATACCGCTGCGATCCACATCGGGTCCGTCCCCGTCGCGAAAAATATCTGCCTTTAGAAAGTCGACGATATCGTACACGGCCAGCTTTTCGCGGGATTCAGTAAAGTCCAGGCCAATCGTTTTTCCCTGCCCGACAATCAGGTTTTGCCCGTGAAAATCACCATGCGAAAAGACACGGATATCCTGAATGCCCTTCAGGCGAGCAGCTTCGGCCAGCATGACGTTCACCATCTTCCGACTCGTGCCCGCGATATCATAGGGCACCGTGGTTGAAAGGTCGCGAATGCTGTTTGTCATCCATTTGGGCCGAAACGCATAGTTTACCGGGGGGTGGCGGTCATGAAGATCATTCAACCATGATCCAGCACGGCGAAAAATCTGGGCAACCTGATCTTCGTTCTTGCTGTTATAGATCAGGTCTACCGCGGTTGGCCGGTTGATGAATTCGGTGACGAAGAAGGTTTCAGACGGAGACAGGTAAATCGGGCGGATGACCTGCGATGATGGGTTGTTTTCAAAACGCTGGTGAAGATCGGTTAGAAGGCTGAACTCATCCCGCAGCCTTCCGGTGGTGGGAGAGTTGCTGTCGATTTTCAGTGCAAAGCTTTCAGTTCCGGTTGTGATTTTCAAAACCAGACGCGAATCCGGAAACGCGTGCGAGCGATAGACGCATTCGACTTTCTTCACAGGCCCGACAGGATTGCGCCGTGAAAACTCGGCCACACGCTCTGAAGCGAGTGTCTGTTCAGTATCGGAAAGATCCAGCATTCAGGCGTCGTTCATTGTGGCTTTTCACTGTGCGGATTGAATGGACCTCAGGGCTGGTGCCATGTCAATGCCGCGATGGCAGGCTTTGGGCTTTGCGCGATTGATCTGGGCAGGGATGCAAACCTGTAGGAACGGTCAATTTACCCCTTGGAAACCCCTGTCATCTGGCCTAAATAGAGCTGCGGAATAAAGCGTGCGATTCGTCGTGCGCTTTATTTTGTTTCGTCCAAGACGGTGGGTGGGTCCATTCGGCCCCTTAATTCCCTGCCTGAGACGGGTAAGACCAAAGAATTCTGAGGGTCACGATCCTCGGGCGAATTTTGGCCAATCCCGTAACAACGGACCTGAACGCCGGGGTTAACCCTTCGGCAAATATGAGCCGGGGTGAGGTATCACCCCTAACTTGGAGAGAACTGTGGATAGAGCCCAGAAAGAGAAAGTGGTCGAGGAACTCGGCCAAATCTTCGAAAGCTCTGGCGTCGTAGTGGTTTCGCACTACGCCGGTCTGACAGTTGCCGAGATGCAGGACCTTCGCGCACGTGCTCGTGACGCGGGTGGCGCCGTGCGTGTTGCCAAGAACAGGCTCGCCAAAATCGCCCTTGAGGGTAAGCCGTGTGCAAGCATGGCCGACCTGCTGACAGGGATGACCGTTCTGACCTATTCCGAGGACCCCGTGGCAGCAGCCAAGGTGGCCGAGGACTTCGCCAAGGATAACAAGAATTTTGAAATTCTTGGTGGTGCAATGGGTGAGAACGCTCTGGACCGCAAAGGCGTCGAAACAGTTTCGAAAATGCCGTCTCGCGAGGAGCTTATTGCTTCGATCGTGGGCTGCATTGGCGCACCTGCTTCGAACATCGCCGGCGCGATTGGCGCACCTGCAAGCAACATCGCAAGCATCCTTTCCACCATCGAAGAGAAGGCGGAAGCTGCGTAAGCGGTTGGCACTGAATGATCTGCGTAGGGTAATCACCCTGACGTTGGAACACACACTGTAAACGGAAAGAGCTGATAAAATGGCTGATCTGAAAGCACTCGCAGAAAGCATCGTGGGTCTGACCCTGCTGGAAGCACAAGAACTGAAAACCATCCTCAAAGACGAATACGGCATCGAGCCCGCAGCTGGCGGTGCCGTAATGGTCGCAGCTGGTGGCGACGCCGGTGGCGCAGCTGAGGAAGAAAAAACCGAATTCGACGTCGTTCTGAAGAACGCCGGCGCTTCGAAAATCAACGTGATCAAAGAAGTTCGCGGCATCACCGGTCTGGGCCTGAAAGAAGCCAAAGAGCTGGTCGAAGCTGGCGGCAAGATCAAAGAAGCTGTGTCGAAAGACGAAGCCGAAGAGATCAAAGGCAAGCTGGAAGCAGCTGGCGCCGAGGTCGAACTGGCCTAAGCCCGTTGTCTGGCGCATCGCTGATGCGCCGCAATATTTGGCTGGGCCCGGAGAAATCCGGGTCCAGCCGAACCTGTCTTAGAAAGGGCCTCATGAATGGGGGCGTTTTCTAAGACGCGGTTTTCGGATCGGGAGGCTGCCTTCGGGACGGTGGCCACGAATTGATCCGGACGTGTCGTCTCGAATGTGCAAGGCGCCGGGGCCCGACGGTGTCTTTGCCCGCTGAGAACATCGAAAGGTGACATCTGACATGGCTCAAACGTTCCTTGGCCAGAAACGTCTTCGGAAATATTACGGCAAAATCCGCGAAGTGCTGGAGATGCCGAACCTCATTGAGGTCCAGAAATCTTCTTATGATCTTTTCCTGCGCTCCGGCGATGCAGAGCAGCCCACTGACGGCGAAGGCATCAAAGGTGTGTTCCAGTCGGTTTTCCCGATCAAGGATTTCAACGAAACCTCTGTTCTGGAGTTCGTGAAATACGATCTGGAAAAACCCAAATACGACGTCGAAGAGTGCATGCAGCGCGACATGACCTACAGCGCGCCGCTGAAGGTCACACTGCGTCTGATCGTGTTTGATGTCGACGAAGATACCGGCGCGAAATCGGTTAAAGACATCAAGGAACAGGACGTGTTCATGGGCGACATGCCCCTGATGACGCCGAACGGGACCTTCATCGTGAATGGTACCGAGCGTGTGATCGTGTCCCAGATGCACCGTTCGCCCGGTGTGTTCTTTGATCACGACAAGGGCAAGACCCACTCTTCAGGTAAACTGCTCTTTGCTTGCCGCATCATCCCGTATCGCGGCAGCTGGCTGGACTTTGAGTTCGACGCCAAGGACATCGTTTTCGCCCGTATCGACCGTCGCCGCAAACTGCCTGTGACAACCCTGCTGTATGCGCTGGGCCTGGATCAGGAAGCGATCATGGACGCGTATTACGACACCGTGTCCTACAAGCTGGACAAGAAAAAGGGCTGGATCGCGCCGTTCTTCCCCGAGCGTGTGCGCGGCACCCGCCCGACCTATGATCTGGTCGACGCGAAATCCGGTGAAGTGATTGCCGAAGCGGGCAAGAAAGTCACCCCGCGCGCGGTCAAGAAGCTGATCGAAGAAGGCGTCGTCACCAACCTGCTGGTTCCTTTCGATCACATCGTCGGCAAGTTCGTCGCCAAGGACATCATCAACGAAGAAAACGGCGCGATCTATGTCGAAGCCGGTGATGAGCTGACCCTGGAGTACGACAAGGACGGCGAGCTGATCGGTGGTACCGTCAAAGAACTGATCGATGCGGGTATCACCGACATCCCGGTTCTGGACATCGACAACGTCAATGTCGGCCCCTACATGCGCAACACCATGGCCGCAGATAAGAACATGGGTCGTGACACCGCACTGATGGACATCTACCGCGTCATGCGCCCGGGCGAGCCGCCCACCGTCGAGGCCGCGTCGGCCCTGTTCGACACGCTGTTCTTCGACAGCGAGCGCTATGACCTGTCTGCCGTTGGTCGTGTGAAGATGAACATGCGTCTGGCCCTGGATGCGCCGGACACCCTGCGCACCCTGCGCCGCGAAGACATCGTGGCCTGCATCAAGGCGCTGGTGGAACTGCGCGACGGCAAAGGTGACATCGACGATATCGACCACCTCGGCAACCGCCGTGTCCGTTCGGTCGGCGAATTGATGGAAAACCAGTACCGCGTCGGTCTGCTGCGCATGGAGCGCGCGATCAAAGAGCGTATGTCGTCGGTCGAGATCGACACAGTCATGCCGCAGGACCTGATCAACGCGAAACCGGCTGCTGCTGCTGTTCGCGAATTCTTCGGCTCGTCGCAGCTGTCGCAGTTCATGGATCAGACCAACCCGCTGTCGGAAGTCACCCACAAACGCCGTCTCTCGGCGCTTGGCCCCGGTGGTCTGACGCGTGAGCGCGCGGGCTTTGAGGTGCGTGACGTCCACCCGACTCACTATGGCCGGATGTGCCCGATTGAAACGCCGGAAGGTCCGAACATCGGTCTGATCAACTCGCTGGCGACCTTTGCCCGCGTGAACAAGTATGGCTTTATCGAAACACCGTATCGCGTCGTCAAAGACGCCGAGGTGACGGATGAGGTCCACTACATGTCCGCGACCGAGGAAATGCGTCACACCGTGGCGCAGGCGAACGCGACGCTGGATCAGAACGGCAAGTTCATCAACGATCTGGTTTCGACCCGTCAGGCTGGTGACTACACCCTCGCCCCGCGCGAGAACGTGGACCTGATCGACGTATCGCCGAAACAGTTGGTTTCGGTTGCGGCATCGCTGATCCCGTTCCTTGAAAATGACGACGCCAACCGCGCTCTGATGGGCTCGAACATGCAACGTCAGGCGGTTCCGCTGCTGCGGGCCGAGGCGCCGCTGGTCGGTACCGGGATCGAGGAAAAGGTTGCGATCGACTCGGGCGCTGCGATCCAGGCGAAACGCGCCGGTATCATCGACCAGGTCGATGCCCAGCGTATCGTAATCCGTGCCACCGAAGATCTGGAACTGGGCGACGCTGGCGTTGACATCTATCGTCTGCGCAAGTTCCAGCGTTCGAACCAGAACACCTGCATCAACCAGCGTCCGCTGGTGAAAGTGGGCGACACGGTCGGCAAAGGTGAAGTGATTGCCGATGGCCCGTCCACCGATATCGGTGAACTGGCCCTGGGTAAGAACGTGGTCGTCGCGTTCATGCCTTGGAACGGTTACAACTACGAAGACTCGATCCTGATCTCGGAACGTATCGCGCGTGATGACGTCTTTACCTCGGTCCATATCGAGGAATTCGAAGTCGCCGCACGTGACACCAAGCTGGGCCCGGAAGAGATCACCCGTGACATCCCGAACGTCGGTGAAGAAGCGCTGCGCAACCTCGACGAGGCGGGCATCGTTTACATCGGAGCGGATGTTGAGCCGGGCGATATTCTGGTCGGCAAGATCACTCCGAAGGGCGAAAGCCCGATGACCCCGGAAGAAAAGCTGCTGCGCGCCATCTTTGGTGAAAAAGCATCTGACGTGCGCGACACCTCGCTGCGCGTGAAGCCGGGCGATTACGGTACGGTCGTTGAGGTTCGCGTCTTCAACCGTCACGGCGTCGAGAAAGACGAGCGTGCGCTGCAGATCGAGCGTGAGGAAGTCGAACGTCTGGCCCGTGACCGGGACGACGAGCTGGCAATCCTGGACCGCAACATCTATGCGCGTCTGCAGGGCCTGATCCTGGGTAAAACCGCTGTCAAAGGCCCGAAAGGCGTCAAGGCAGGCTCAGCAATCACCGAGGATCTGTTGGAAACCCTGACCCGTGGTCAGTGGTGGCAGTTGGCGCTGGAAGACGAGAAGGACGCACAGATCGTCGAAGCGCTGAACGAGCAGTACGAAGTGCTCAAGCGCGCTTTGGACGCCCGTTTCGAAGACAAGGTCGAGAAGGTCCGTCGTGGCGACGACCTGCCGCCGGGTGTGATGAAGATGGTCAAAGTCTTTATCGCCGTGAAGCGGAAGCTGCAGCCGGGCGACAAGATGGCCGGTCGTCACGGGAACAAAGGTGTGATCTCCAAGGTTGTTCCGATGGAAGACATGCCGTTCCTGGCCGATGGTACTCCGGTTGACTTCTGTCTGAACCCGCTGGGTGTGCCGTCGCGTATGAACGTTGGTCAGATCCTTGAAACCCATATGGGTTGGGCCGCGCGCGGTCTAGGTCTGAACATCGACGACGCATTGGGTGATTATCGCCGCTCTGGCGATCTGACCCCAGTCCGCGAAGCGATGAAACTGGCCTATGGCGAGAATGTCTATGAAGAAGGCATTGCCGACATGGACGAGGGTCACCTGATCGAGGCTGCGGGCAACGTGACCCGCGGTGTTCCGATCGCGACCCCGGTCTTTGACGGTGCCAAGGAAGCAGACGTCAACGACGCGCTGGTGCGTGCAGGCTTCTCGGAAAGCGGTCAGTCGGTTCTGTTCGACGGTCGTACCGGCGAGCAATTCGCACGTCCAGTGACCGTGGGCATCAAGTACCTGCTGAAACTGCATCACCTTGTGGATGACAAGATCCACGCGCGTTCGACCGGGCCGTACAGCCTGGTTACCCAGCAGCCGCTGGGTGGTAAGGCGCAGTTCGGTGGTCAGCGCTTTGGTGAGATGGAAGTCTGGGCTCTGGAAGCTTATGGCGCCGCCTACACCCTGCAGGAGATGCTCACCGTGAAATCGGATGACGTCGCCGGCCGGACCAAGGTCTATGAGTCGATCGTCAAGGGCGAGGATAACTTTGAAGCGGGCGTACCGGAATCGTTCAACGTTCTGGTTAAAGAAGTCCGTGGCCTCGGCCTGAATATGGAACTCCTGGATGCGGAGGAAGAGTAGGGGCGGCAACGCCCCACACTCATCCCATCCCAATTTGTAAGGACGCAAAATGAACCAGGAAATCACCAATAACCCGTTCAACCCGCTGACGCCGCCGAAAGTCTTTGACGAAATCAAAGTCTCATTGGCGTCGCCCGAGCGGATTCTGTCTTGGTCCTATGGCGAGATCAAGAAACCCGAAACCATCAACTACCGGACGTTCAAGCCCGAACGCGACGGTCTGTTCTGCGCGCGTATCTTTGGCCCGATCAAAGATTACGAATGTCTGTGTGGCAAATATAAGCGGATGAAGTATCGCGGCGTTGTCTGCGAGAAGTGCGGTGTGGAAGTCACCCTGCAGAAAGTCCGCCGCGAGCGTATGGGCCATATCGAACTGGCCGCGCCCGTCGCACATATCTGGTTCCTGAAATCGCTGCCGTCCCGCATCGGTCTGATGCTGGACATGACGCTGCGCGATCTGGAACGCGTTCTGTACTTTGAAAACTATGTCGTCATTGAGCCCGGTCTGACCGACCTGTCCTATGGCCAGATGCTGACCGAAGAAGAGTACATGGACGCGCAGGATGCCTATGGCATGGACGCGTTCACCGCGAACATCGGTGCCGAAGCCATCCGTGAGATGCTGGCCCAGATCGATCTGGAAGCCGAAGCCGAGCAGCTGCGCGCTGATCTGGCCGAAGCAACCGGCGAACTGAAGCCCAAGAAGATCATCAAGCGTTTGAAGGTTGTCGAATCCTTCCTCGAGTCGGGCAACCGACCCGAGTGGATGGTAATGACCGTGATCCCGGTCATTCCGCCGGAACTGCGTCCGCTGGTTCCGCTGGATGGCGGCCGTTTCGCGACTTCGGATCTGAACGATCTGTATCGCCGTGTCATCAACCGGAACAACCGTCTGAAGCGTCTGATCGAGCTGCGCGCGCCTGACATCATCGTCCGCAACGAAAAGCGGATGCTGCAGGAATCCGTGGACGCTCTGTTCGACAACGGCCGTCGTGGCCGCGTGATCACCGGCGCCAACAAGCGCCCGCTGAAATCGCTGTCGGACATGCTGAAAGGTAAGCAGGGTCGTTTCCGTCAGAACCTTCTGGGTAAGCGCGTCGACTTCTCGGGCCGTTCGGTCATCGTGACCGGTCCGGAGCTGAAGCTGCACCAGTGTGGTCTGCCCAAGAAGATGGCGCTTGAGCTGTTCAAGCCGTTCATCTACTCGCGCCTTGAAGCCAAGGGTCTGTCTTCGACCGTGAAACAGGCGAAGAAACTGGTCGAGAAAGAGCGTCCCGAAGTGTGGGATATCCTCGACGAGGTGATCCGCGAACACCCTGTAATGCTGAACCGTGCGCCGACGCTGCACCGTCTTGGCATTCAGGCGTTCGAACCGGTCCTGATCGAAGGTAAAGCCATACAGTTGCACCCGCTGGTCTGTTCGGCCTTTAACGCCGACTTCGACGGTGACCAGATGGCCGTTCACGTCCCGCTGAGCCTTGAGGCCCAGTTGGAAGCCCGTGTTCTGATGATGTCGACGAACAACGTTCTGTCGCCTGCGAACGGTGCACCGATCATTGTTCCGTCGCAGGACATGATCCTGGGTCTGTACTATGTGACCCTGGAACGCGAAGGCATGCCGGGCGAAGGCAAGGTCTTTGGGTCGATCGAAGAAGTTCAGCACGCGCTGGACGCCGGTGAAGTGCATCTGCACACCAAGATCACCGCGCGGATCACGCAGATCGACGACGAAGGCAACGAAGTTCAGAAGCGTTTTGAAACCACCCCGGGCCGTCTGCGTCTGGGTGCGTTGCTGCCGATGAACAACAAAGCGCCGTTTGAACTGGTCAATCGTCTGCTGCGGAAGAAAGAAGTGCAGCAGGTGATCGACACCGTCTACCGTTACTGCGGTCAGAAAGAGTCGGTCATCTTCTGTGACCAGATCATGTCGATGGGCTTCAAAGAAGCGTTCAAGGCGGGCATCTCGTTCGGTAAGGACGACATGGTCATCCCGAACGACAAGTGGGGCATCGTTGATGACACCCGCGGTCAGGTGAAGGACTTTGAACAGCAGTACATGGACGGCCTGATCACTCAGGGCGAAAAGTACAACAAAGTTGTCGATGCCTGGTCGAAGTGTAACGACCGCGTCACCGAAGCGATGATGAGCACTATCTCATCTTCGGACCGGGCAGAGGACGGATCCGAGCAGGAACCGAACTCGGTCTACATGATGGCCCACTCGGGTGCGCGTGGCTCGGTCACTCAGATGAAACAGCTGGGCGGTATGCGCGGCCTGATGGCCAAGCCGAACGGTGACATCATCGAGACGCCGATCATCTCGAACTTCAAGGAAGGTCTGACCGTTCTTGAATACTTTAACTCGACCCACGGTGCCCGTAAGGGTCTGTCGGATACCGCTCTGAAGACGGCAAACTCGGGTTATCTGACCCGTCGTCTGGTGGACGTGGCGCAGGATTGCATCGTTCGTGAGATCGACTGTGGCACCGAGCGTGCGATCACCGCCGAAGCTGCGGTGAACGACGGTGAGGTTGTTGCCTCGCTGGCCGAACGTGTGCTGGGCCGAGTCTCTGCCGATGACGTTTTGCGTCCGGGTACGGATGAGGTGATCGTGGCCGCTGGTCAGCTGATCGACGAGCGTATGGCCGACACCATTGACGAAGCGGGTGTTGCGTCCATGCGCATCCGCTCGCCTCTGACCTGTGAGTCCGAGGAAGGCGTATGTGCGACCTGCTACGGACGTGACTTGGCACGCGGTACCATGGTGAACACGGGTGAAGCTGTCGGCATCATCGCCGCCCAGTCCATCGGTGAGCCCGGTACACAGCTGACGATGCGGACCTTCCACATTGGTGGCGTTGCGCAAGGTGGTCAGCAGTCGTTCCAAGAAGCCAGCCAGGACGGTGTCGTGTCCTTCGAGAACCCACAGATCCTGGTCAATGCCGCAGGCGAAAGCCTGGTCATGGGCCGGAACATGAAGCTGGTGATCAAGGACGAACACGGCGAAGAGCGTGCCAGCCACAAGCTGGGCTACGGTTCCAAGCTGTTCGTCAAGGATGGCACCAAAGTGACCCGTGGCGACAAGCTGTTCGAGTGGGATCCCTACACCCTGCCGATCATCGCCGAGAAAGCCGGTACTGCGAAATACGTTGACCTCGTTTCGGGCATCGCTGTCCGCGATGAGACCGACGATGCAACCGGCATGACTCAGAAGATCGTGATCGACTGGCGTGCAGCCCCGAAAGGCAGCGACCTGAAGCCCGAAATCATTCTTGTCGGTGAAGATGGCGAACCGGTCCGCAACGATGCGGGCAACCCGGTTCACTATCCGATGTCGGTGGATGCGATCCTGTCGGTCGAAGATGGCCAGTCCATCGAAGCCGGTGACGTTGTAGCGCGTATCCCGCGTGAAGGTGCCAAGACCAAGGACATCACCGGTGGTCTGCCGCGTGTGGCCGAATTGTTCGAAGCCCGTCGTCCGAAAGATCACGCGATCATCGCAGAAGCCGATGGTTACGTGCGCTTTGGCCGCGACTACAAGAACAAGCGCCGCATCAGCATCGAACCGGCGGATGAGTCGATGGAAACGATCGAGTATATGGTGCCCAAGGGCAAGCATATCCCGGTCGCGGAAGGTGACTTTATCCAAAAGGGTGAATACCTGATGGATGGTAACCCGGCTCCGCATGACATCCTGTCCATCATGGGTGTCGAAGCGCTGGCGGATTACATGATCGACGAGGTGCAGGACGTCTATCGTCTGCAGGGCGTGAAGATCAACGACAAGCACATCGAGGTCATCGTGCGCCAGATGCTGCAGAAGTGGGAGATCCTGGATTCAGGCGACACCACCCTTTTGAAAGGCGAACATGTCGACAAGCAGGAGTTTGACGCAGCCAACGAGAAGACCCTCTCGCGCGGTGGCCGTCCGGCTCAGGGCGAACCGATCCTCTTGGGGATCACCAAAGCCTCGCTGCAGACGCGTTCGTTCATCTCGGCGGCGTCGTTCCAAGAAACCACCCGCGTGCTGACCGAAGCGTCAGTACAGGGCAAAAAGGACAAGCTGGTTGGCCTGAAAGAGAACGTCATCGTCGGTCGTCTGATCCCTGCTGGTACCGGTGGTGCGACCCAGGCTGTGCGTCAGGTTGCACAAAGCCGTGACAATGTCGTGATCGAAGCCCGCCGGGAAGAGGCCGAAGCGGCCGCTGCCTTGGCTGCCCCGATTGTCGAAGACGATTTGGTTGGAGACGAGCTGGACGTTCTGGTGGAAACCCCGGAAAGCCGCGAGTAAGCGACTACTAAAATCCAAAGATCAGGCCCCGCGATTTCGCGGGGCCTTTTTCTTTGGGTGGCCGCCTGTGCCCTTTGCCTTGATTGAAGCGCTGACAATAGTAAGGGATGGGTCGCAGATTGTGCGGCTCGGTTCGGCGTAAATTAATATGAGCAGTATTGTTTTTGAAAAACCCTTTTCATGTTATGGTTTTTTACGTCTCACGCGCAAATCCACTGGAGATTTGAATTATGAGAGCTGTATTGAAATTGTCTCGTGCATTATCGGTTTTGGGGATTGGCCTGCTGGCGGCATGCAGTGATTACGCCTATGTCGGGATGCCGCAGGGGCAGCCGTCTCGGGAAGTAAAAATTCCCGATGGCAGCACGCGGCTCATTCCAGTTTCTGCGTCGATAGTGGGTCTTGCCTATGACCAGCCGCGGCGGCGGATTTTCCTGCGCAATCTTCCCGGTACACAGTTGCAGGAACTTGACCGAAATGGCCGCGTTCTACGCACCTTTTCGGCGCAGCGCGTACCGGCCGGTTGCGGAGGGGTTACTCCTGACGACTTCCCGATCAAGGAATGTGGGCTCGCTATTCGGGGTGCAGACGGACACCTCTTCTTGGATCATCCAAACGGTCTGATGATTTCAGAATTGACGCGCGACGGGCAGTTCGTGCGCCATATCAGGCTTGCGCAGCCGCAAGGACCGATAGGCGGGCTGGCCTTCGACAAAAATACCGGCACCCTTTACCTGTTGTTTATTCGGAATCGTCTGATTGCCGAGATTGATCTGAACGGCACCACCAAAAGGGTCATTCGCCCAACCAACCCCTCGGTCGGTGCGGCATTGCAGATTGAGCGCTTTGGCCTCGGGATCAACGCTGAACGCCGTGAGCTTTATGTTGCGCTTCAAAACGGCAACCGGCTAGGGGTTTTAAACATGTCCGGAGGGCTGATCGCGACGCATAACCTAAGCGCCGGGGTTACCGTCGAAGGTATCGGCGGCGGGCGCGTCTTTGGATTTTGATGGCGATTAGACTGTGCCCGGTAAATTGAGACGTAATTTCCCTGTTCGTCTACTAAGTTGCGTTGACAATAAGTCGATCGATTGAGCCAATGCAGCAATCGACTTTCGACCGGATTATTTAGCCATGACCCCAAACGTGAAAGGCGCGCTGCTGATGATGGGCAGCATGGCCGCCTTTACCATCAACGATGCTCTGATCAAGGCGGCAGGCGCCGAGGTGCCGTTGTTTCAGATGGTAGCAATGCGCGGATTTTTGGCGACGGTTTTGGTGTTTCTGCTGGCGCGTCATCTGGGGGCGTTGCATCTGAATTTCCCGCGCCACGACAAATGGCTGGTGGTGATCCGGTGCCTGGCCGAGCTGTCGGCCACGTTCTTTTTTCTGACCGCCTTGCTGCATATGCCGCTGGCCAACGTGACCGCAGTGCTGCAGGCCCTGCCGTTGACGGTTACGTTGGGCGCAGTGCTGTTTTTCCGCGAACAGATCGGGTGGCGGCGGGTACTGGCGATTGTGTTGGGCTTTGCAGGGATGCTGATGATTGTGCGGCCCGGCCCCGAGGGGTTCAGCATCTACGCGATTTACGCTTTGATTGCGGTGGCCTCGGTCACGGCGCGAGATTTGATCACGCGGCGGATGTCGGTGCATGTACCCTCGCTGGCGGTTACCTTGGCAACGTCCTTGACGATTACCGTGTCGGCGGGGATTGCCACGGTGGCGACGGGTTGGGAACCGGTGCCGGTCGGGGCCGGTTTGATGGTGGCATCGGCCGCGGTGTTCGTACTGGGTGGCTATCTCTTCAGCGTCATGGTTATGCGGGTGGGCGAAGTCGGTTTCGTCGCGCCCTTCCGATACTCCAGCCTGATCTGGGCACTGGGGCTGGGTTGGCTCATTTTCGGGGATTGGCCGGACACGATTACCATGTTCGGCGCAACACTGGTCGTTGGGGCAGGGCTGTTCACATTGTTCCGCGAACGTCAGGTGCAGCCCGCCGAGTGAACCTGACGCACTAGGTTCTGATCTATCGCAAAGCGCGCGATGAATTCACCTTCTTGTTCGGGGCTTAGTGGTGACAGATCTTCGGTGTTGTTACGGGCACCCCATGAATCGTTGGATGCATGCAATGAGCGCACCCACATTGGCGCATCCGGATAGCTGACGACCGGCATGAATCGACCAATGCGATGGTGGGCGAAACTGAAGATTGTGTGCTTGCACCCGCCAGCGACATACATGCCAAGACCCACGCCTATCAAAGACTTGAATGCCTCTGCCGCTTTGATCCCATCTGCATTCAAACGGGCGACAAACCCTTTGTTGAAATCTATTCCAACCGTGCGATTCCTGCTCATGAGTGCTTTGCTGTCTTCGGTGGCTTCGCGGAGGCGCTCAACAAAGTCGACGGAAACAGCGTCGTCGTCGTCATGGCGGAACTGCAGGCAGGGCTGATCAAGGTCATCGCGGGCCGTATTTAGAATCCCCTTCATGATTTGACGGTGTTTTTCACCGGATTCGGCTGATTTCTGAACGATCCGAACCTGCTTGATGCCCGCTGTCAGATCCTTCAGCCTGTCAAATGCTGCTTTGGGCAGGCATTCTCCCACAGCCACCAACAACAGGAAATCCTCATCTGTATGTTCGCGAAAACAGGGCAGGGTTGAGGTTTCAAATAGTCGGAACCTCTCTTCCAGCCGCTCCGGGCTGTACAGATAGCGGCGTCGATCTTCCAATGTTTCATGTTCGATCTGAAAACTGCCAAGGGCCGGGAAAGAAAAACGGCAAAGGCCAATTACTTGCATGGTGCGTCCACTATCAGAATACCAAAATCACTATGCCGGGGGCCGCGACCGCTCGCAACGGCAGACGGTTCTGGCAGTCTTGGAAAGCTCTTGATAAACTAGGGTGAACGGGCCGGCCGGGTGCACCGGGCTTGGGCTGTTGACACCCGGGCCGACTCCCCCTATTACGCGCTTCATCTCGGTGCGGGGGCCGCCCCATAACCGATTCCAGTAATGAACTGGTCAAGGCCCGGACAATTTTGCCGTTCGCGCCCTCTGATAATCAACCGCGACGTTCACCTCGGAATGGGAACGCTCGCGGGTTTTGCGCTTGTGGACGCATAAGTGCAGCAAGTTTAACCGCACGCAACCCGCGTGCATGTCATGTGTGTTGCAAAACGGGGAAGAAACCGGAATGCCAACTATTCAACAGCTGATCCGCAAACCGCGGCAGCCTAAAGTAAAACGCTCGAAGTCCATGCACCTGGAGCAGTGCCCGCAGAAACGCGGCGTCTGCACCCGCGTGTACACCACCACACCGAAAAAGCCGAACTCGGCTATGCGTAAGGTTGCCAAGGTGCGCCTGACCAACGGGTTCGAGGTCATCTCGTACATCCCCGGTGAAAGCCACAACCTGCAGGAACACTCGGTTGTTCTGATCCGTGGCGGCCGTGTAAAAGACCTTCCCGGTGTTCGTTACCACATCCTGCGCGGTGTTCTGGATACTCAGGGCGTCAAAGACCGTAAGCAGCGTCGTTCGAAATACGGCGCGAAGCGTCCCAAGTAAGAAGGAGAGGCTGATATGTCACGTCGTCACGCCGCCGAAAAACGCGAAGTCCTGCCTGACGCCAAATTTGGCGACAAGGTACTGACCAAATTCATGAACAACCTGATGATCGACGGCAAAAAGTCGGTCGCAGAGCGCATCGTCTACAACGCGTTTGACCGCGTTGAAGGCAAGATCAAGCGCGCACCGGTCGAAGTGTTCCACGAAGCGCTCGACAACATCAAACCGTCGGTCGAGGTTCGCTCGCGCCGGGTTGGTGGTGCAACCTACCAGGTTCCGGTCGAAGTACGCCCCGAGCGTCGCGAAGCCCTGGCCATCCGCTGGCTGATCTCGGCTGCGCGCGCGCGCAACGAAAACACCATGGAAGAACGCCTTGCCGGTGAACTGCTGGACGCTGTACAGTCCCGCGGTACTGCCGTGAAAAAGCGTGAAGACACCCACAAGATGGCCGAGGCGAACAAAGCCTTCAGCCATTACCGTTGGTAATTCCAGAGGCTTATCAAAATGGCACGCGAATATACACTCGAACATTACCGTAACTTCGGTATCATGGCGCACATCGACGCAGGTAAGACCACCTGCTCGGAGCGTATCCTGTTTTACACTGGCAAATCCCACAACATCGGTGAGGTGCACGATGGTGCAGCCACCATGGACTGGATGGAGCAGGAGCAGGAACGCGGCATCACCATCACATCGGCCGCGACCACTACTTTCTGGGAACGCACTGAAGACGGTGAAACTGCTGACTCGCCCAAGCACCGCCTGAACATCATCGACACCCCCGGCCACGTCGACTTCACCATCGAAGTTGAACGTTCGCTGGCGGTTCTCGACGGTGCCGTCTGCGTTCTGGACGCAAACGCCGGTGTTGAGCCTCAGACCGAAACCGTATGGCGTCAGGCTGACCGCTACAAAGTTCCGCGAATGGTGTTCGTCAACAAGATGGACAAGATCGGCGCCGACTTCTTCAACTGCGTTGCAATGATTGAAGACCGTACCGGTGCACGTGCTGTTCCGGTTGGTATCCCGATCGGCGCAGAGACTGAGCTGGAAGGCCTGATCGACCTGGTCACCATGGAAGAATGGCTGTGGCAGGGCGAAGACCTGGGCGCAAGCTGGGTCAAAGCACCGATCCGTGACAGCCTGAAAGACATGGCTGACGAATGGCGCGGTAAGATGATCGAAGCGGCCGTCGAAATGGACGACGACGCGATGATGGAATACCTGGAAGGCAATGAGCCCGACGTTCCGACCCTGCGCGCCCTGCTGCGCAAAGGTACTCTGGAAATCGCGTTCGTTCCGGTTCTGGGTGGTTCGGCGTTCAAGAACAAAGGCGTTCAGCCGCTGCTCAACGCTGTGATCGACTATCTGCCCAGCCCACTGGACGTTGTTGATTACATGGGCTTCAAACCCGGCGACGAAGAAGAAGTTCGCGACATCGCCCGTCGTGCAGACGACAACATGGCCTTCTCGGGCCTGGCGTTCAAAATCATGAACGACCCCTTCGTTGGCTCGCTGACCTTTACCCGGATCTACTCGGGCACCATGAACAAGGGTGACTCGATCCTGAACTCGACCAAAGGTAAGAAAGAGCGCATCGGTCGTATGATGATGATGCACTCGAACAACCGGGAAGAGATCGAAGAAGCGTTTGCAGGCGACATCATCGCGCTGGCGGGTCTGAAAGACACCACCACCGGTGACACGCTGTGTGATGCGAAGGATCCGGTGGTTCTGGAAACCATGACCTTCCCCGACCCGGTGATCGAGATCGCGGTTGAGCCCAAAACCAAGGGCGACCAAGAGAAGATGTCCCAGGGTCTGGCCCGTCTGGCCGCCGAAGACCCGTCCTTCCGCGTGGAAACCGACCTGGAATCGGGTCAGACCATCATGAAGGGCATGGGCGAACTTCACCTGGACATCCTGGTTGACCGCCTGAAGCGTGAGTTCAAAGTCGAGGCGAACATCGGTGCACCGCAGGTGGCATACCGTGAAACCATCTCGATGCCGGTTGAGCACACCTACACCCACAAGAAACAGTCGGGTGGTTCGGGTCAGTTCGCTGAAGTCAAGCTTGAGATCCAGCCCACCGAGCCGGGCGAAGGCTATTCGTTCGAAAGCCGCATCGTTGGTGGTGCCGTTCCGAAGGAATATATCCCCGGTGTTGAAAAAGGCATCAACTCGGTCATGGATAGCGGCCCGCTGGCTGGCTTCCCTGTGATCGATTTCAAAGTTGCCCTGCTGGACGGTAAGTTCCACGACGTTGACTCGAGCGTTCTGGCGTTCGAAATCGCATCGCGGATGTGTATGCGTGAAGGCATGCGCAAAGCCGGCGCGAAACTGCTGGAACCGATCATGAAGGTCGAAGTGATCACCCCGGAAGAATACACTGGCGGTATCATCGGCGACCTGACCTCGCGTCGAGGTCAGGTGTCTGGACAAGAGCCGCGCGGCAACGCGATCGCAATCGATGCGTTTGTGCCGCTGGCCAACATGTTCGGCTACATCAACACTCTGCGTTCGATGTCGTCGGGCCGTGCCCAGTTCACCATGCAGTTCGACCACTACGATCCGGTTCCGCAGAACATCTCGGACGAGATTCAGGCGAAATACGCATAAGCGACGATTTGAGGGAGCGCGGCTAACGCGCTCTCTTCATTACCGAAAAAGGAGGCCATCATGGCAAAGGAAAAGTTTGAGCGTACAAAACCGCACGTCAACATCGGCACGATTGGGCATGTTGACCACGGTAAAACCACGCTGACCGCAGCAATCACCAAGTATTTCGGTGACTTCAAAGCGTATG